>NZ_JBIVHY010000003.1:0-515979 GCF_044749445.1 Pseudomonas sp. NPDC089408 | reverse complement strand
AAGCACCCACACGAATTGCTTGATTCAATTTGTTAAAGAGCGTTTGGTTAAGAGCTTTTCGTCTCAACCGAGGCGCGCATTCTACGCTTTCCTCATTTGCTGTCAAGCGTTTATTTTTGAAGTTTTTTACCACCGCTTCCTTTCGAAAGCTAACAACTTCAACAACTTACCGCTTGCCCCGAAGCGTTCATCGCTGCGAGGAGGCGAATAATACGCGCTTTGAAATTAGAGTCAACACCTTGTTCTAAAAAACTTTCGAAGACGTTTCGCCGTCACCCGGCAACTAATGAAAGCGCCGCGAATCTGTAGAGAATCCCCCCAACGGAGCGTAGCGGCCATGAGCGATGCGCAAAGCGAGAAAACCCCGGGCCTGTCTGCAGACGAAGAGCAGGAAGTCAGCCACAACCAGCCGCCGCGGGCGGCAGTGCTGCACGAGATCATTCGCTATCAGGGCGATCAGGAACTGGAGCGCACCCTTGCCGCATTGTGGTGGTCGGCATTGGCCGCTGGCTTGTCCATGGGCCTGTCGTTGATGGCCATGGGGCTGTTCTATGCGCGGCTGCCGGAAGGCGATAGTGCCCAGGTGGTCGCCAGCATCGGCTACAGTGCCGGTTTTCTCGCTGTGATCCTGGCCCGCCAGCAACTGTTTACCGAAAACACCCTCACCGCCGTCCTGCCGGTCATGACCAGCCCTACCCTGTCCAACTTTGGCCGACTGCTGCGGCTGTGGAGCATAGTACTGTTCGGCAACCTGGCCGGAACCTTGCTGGTGGCCTGGGTGATGCTGGAGCTGCCAATCTTCGACAGCAAGACCGATGTGGCCTTCCTGGAGGTTGGCCGCAAGGTAATGAAGAACGACATCAGCCAGATGTTCGCCAAGGGCATCGTCTCGGGCTGGATGATCGCCACCATGGTCTGGATGATCCCGTCAATGGAGCACGCCAAGATCTGGATCATCCTGATGATCACCTACCTGATGGCCCTCGGCGACTTCACCCATATAGTAGTGGGCTCGGTCGAGGTGTCCTACCTGGTCTGGGCTGGCGATGAAACCTGGCGCAGCTTCTGGCTGGAGTTTGCCCTGCCGACGCTGGCGGGCAACATCATTGGCGGCAGCTTCATCTTTGGCTTGATCAGCCATGCACAAGTACGCAGTGACAGTGGCAAACCACCTTCGCGGCTATTAAAGGACGACCCAGCACAGCCCAGCCAGAGCAAGAACAGCGCTGAGTGACGTTCAACGCGCCGCTATCGTTCGCTCATGCCCCTGGCCGCGCTGACGCACAGGCCGCGGCTGCCACCAGTTCTGCCCGGCATGCGGCGAGTCGAGGCTGACCCGTTCGCCCATCTGCGGCGTACTCAGCCGCACCTGGGCCTGGTTGGCCAGCGCCAGGATACGCTCGAACGGTTCCTGCCAGCCGTGCTGGGACAGGTCGAACGTGCCGTTGTGGATCGGCAGCATCCAGCGCCCACGCAAATCCAGGTGGGCCTGCAGGCTTTGCTCTGGCTGCATGTGCACGTCCGGCCAGGCAACGTTGTAGGCACCGGTCTCCATCAGGGTCAAATCAAACGGACCAAAGCGCTCACCAATCTGCTTGAAACCATCGAAGTAACCGGTATCGCCACTGAAAAACACTCGCACCTGCTCGTCGACGATTACCCACGACGCCCACAAAGTCCGATTGCTGTCCAGCAGGCCTCGCCCGGAAAAGTGCTGTGCCGGGGTGGCGACGAAGCGCACGCCCTCAACGATGCTTTCCTGCCACCAGTCCAGCTGGCGCACCTTCGCTGGCGCTACGCCCCAGCGGATCAGCAGGTCACCCACGCCCAGGGGCGCCAGGAATACCCCGGTACGCGATGCCAACTGGCGTATCGCCTGCTCGTCCAGGTGGTCAAAATGATCGTGCGACAACACCACCGCAGCCAGCGGCGGCAACTGGTCCAGCCCAAGCGGCGGCGCATGAAAGCGCTGCGGGCCGGCCCATTGCACGGGTGAGGCGCGCTCGGCGAACACCGGGTCGGTAATAAAGAAGTGCCCCCGCAACTTGAGCAATACCGTGGAATGGCCCAGGCGCCACAAGCTGTGGTCAGGCGCATCGAGCACCTGCTGACGGGTCATGGGCTGCAGGCTGATCGGCGTGGCCGGGCGGGTTTCCGGCGGCTTGCGCAGGAACAGGTACTTGAGCCCGATGCGCAGCTTTTTCCACACACCGTCCTGCGGAAGCTGCGCCTGGTTGTGAAAACGCCCTTCCCGCTGTGGCGCCGGTTCACCGGCGGCATTGGCCAAAGGAACCATCAGCAACACTCCGAGCAACAGGAAAGCCTTCATGTTACCCCACAGTGATCGGATCAACCGTGAATTGGCTTGTAAGGTCATTTTTCGTCGATGAAACACTGTTCAACAATATTCATACAAGTTATGCGATAAACGGTACCCCGGCAGAAGCACATGACCATGATCGACAACCGTAGCGGCAAAGGCCTTTCATTCGTCAAGCGCATCTACCTGCCGCGCGTCATCGGCATGGGCATCGGGCTGTTCAGTGTCATGGCAGGCGTTGCGCCGCAGTCGCCACCCACCTGGGTATGGGGGCTGGTGCTGTTCAACGGCCTGCTGTGGCCACACGTGGCCTACCTGTGGGCTTCCCGCTCGGCAGCACCGTACCAGGCAGAACAACGCAACCTGCTGCTGGACTCGCTGATGGGCGGTTTCTGGACCGCCGCCATGCATTTCAACCCGCTTCCCAGCGTGACCGTGTTGTCGATGATGACCATGAACAATGTCGCTGCTGGCGGCAAGCGCATGGTCGTTCGCGGGGTACTGGCACAGCTGGCCGGCATGCTGGTCGCCAGCCTGCTGCTCGGCCCTGGCCTGCAACTGACCGCCACCCCGCTGCAGGTCTACGCTTGCTTGCCCATGCTGACGCTGTACCCGCTGGCCCTGGGTTGGGTGTGCTACCAACTGGCAATCAAGCTGGGTGACCATAAACGCCGGCTGAGCGCCCTGAGCCTGACTGACAGCCTGACCGGGCTGCTCAACCACGGTGCGTGGAAAGACCTGTTGCTGCTCAAGTACCAAGCCTGCAAGCAGCAACAAGGGCACGCGGTAGTTGCCCTGATCGACATCGACCATTTCAAGACCATCAACGATACCTTCGGCCACGTGGTCGGCGACTGTGTCCTGCGCCAGCTCGGCGCCGAACTGCGGCGCAACCTGCGCGATGGCGACCAACCCGGGCGTTATGGCGGCGACGAGTTCTGCGTCATCCTGCCCGATACCAGCGAAGCCCAGGCCTGCCTCGCCATGGAGCGCCTGCGTGAGCAGGTTTCCGGCTACCGCAACCCGCAGTTGCCACACCTGCGCATCAGCCTGAGTATCGGCCTGTCACCCTTCGAACCCGGCCTCGCTTCCCCCGAGCACTGGCTCGAACAGGCAGACAGGGCGCTTTACACCGCCAAGCACGCTGGCCGCGACCAGATCAATTTCGCCCGAGGTGAGGCTGCCGCGCTCAAGCTGGCCTATCCTGATTGAACCTGCTGCCTGATTGCCTGGCGGGAGGTTGCCTGAAGGAGCCGCTCCGCATGGCCAGGACCGCCAACCTTCCACCCGCCAGCCCCGCCCCACGCTTTCAAGTACGCCACCTGATCGCCGGTTTCAGCATCGTGTTCGGCCTGGCCTGCCTGGTCATTCTCGGTGTGCTGTTCAATATCGCCGCCACGCTTGACCGGCAGGAGCGTGAGCGTAGCGCCTTCCATGCCAACCAGGCGCTGGAACAACGGCTGCTCGCCTCGCGCCAGTTCCTGTCCAGTTATGCCGTTTGGGATGCCGCCTTCGAACACCTGAAAGGCCAGGCCGACTGGCAATGGGCCTATGAAGAAAAGAACGTCGGTGAGTCGCTGTACAGCGCCAGTCGCTACGAGGGCGTGTTTGTGGTTGAAAACGACCGTACCACTTATGCCCTGTTCAAAGGCCAGCCCAGCCAGGCCGGCGCCAGCACTTATATGGATGCACCGCTTCAGCCGATCATCGATCAGGCACGTGCGGCGGCCATTCCCCGGGAGCAGATCACCCGCTTCGTACTGTTCAATGGCTGGCCGGCCGTGCTAAGTGCCGCAGCCATACGCCCGGACCGCGAGGTTACAGGCGACGAAGTAAGCCAGGCGCCGGTTATGCTGTTCGTCGACCAGCTCACCGAAGACAAGCTGGCGCAACTGGGCAAAGGTGCGGGCCTTGCCGGCATGCACGTTGAAAAGGAAGACCGGCAGCAACATCACCACCTGCGCATCAACTTGGGCGACACCGGCTACCACCTTTCATGGAGCAGCCCGCTACCGGGGCGCCAGCTGCTGCGGGCGGTGCTGCCGGCCTTGTTGGGTGCATTGCTGATCCTTGGCCTGGTATTGCTCTACCTGTGCCGCCATGCTGTGCGCAGCTCGCGGGCGATCGGCCTGACGCTTGTGCACCTGCAGCAGAGCAATCAGGCCCTGGAGGCTAGCGAGCAACGTTTTCGCGCAGTGGCCGAGTCGGCATCCGACTGGATCTGGGAAACCGATCGGCAACAACGCCTGACTTACCTGTCGCAACGTTTTGCCAATGTCACCGGTTACCCGGTAGATGACTGGCTGGGGCACCCGCTGAACCAGCTACTGGCTTGCGATACAACGCCCCTTTCACCCTGGCTGGATGCCTTGGCTACTGCCGACCCGCAGCAACTGGCCAACCTGCGTTGCACCTACCGCGACCAGAATGGCCAGAACCGCTACTGCCGGGTCTCTGCCCGCGCCATCTGGTATCACGACAAGGCCATCGGTTTTCGGGGTACGGCCAGCGATATCACCGACGAAGTCGACGCCCACGCGCGCATCCAGCACCTGTCGCTGCACGACCCGCTGACCGGGCTGGCCAACCGCAACAAGCTGGCCCGGCACCTGGAGCAGGCCCTGCTGCGCGGCAGTGACTCACCGCCACTGACCTTGCTGTTGCTCGACCTGGACAACTTCAAGCCGATCAACGACTCGCTCGGCCATGCCGCCGGGGATGCCGTACTGCAGGAGGTGGCCACACGCCTGCGCGACACCACACGCGACGGTGACCTGGTTGCGCGGCTGGGCGGCGACGAGTTCATTCTGGTACTCAGCGGCATGGATAACCGCAGCGAGATCGACCGATTCTGCGCGCGCCTGATCGGCCTGCTGCAGCAACCCGTCGTTTTCGACGGCCAGCCCCTGCACATTGGCGCCAGCATCGGCGTCGCCCAGACCCGTACCCAAGGCTTCGATGCCGGCGAGCTGATCCGCTGCGCCGACATCGCCCTGTACCAGGCCAAAGCCGACGGCAAGAACACCTGGCGCTACTTCGCGGCCGAAATGAACCAGCAGATCCAGTACCGTCGGCAACTGGAGAACGACCTGCGCCGGGCCCTGCGCAACCAGGAGTTCGAGTTGCACTATCAACCGCGTTACCGCCTCAGCGACCTGCGCATTGTCGCGGTCGAAGCCTTGCTACGCTGGCAGCACCCACAGGAGGGGTTACTGGGGCCTGACACCTTCATTCCATTGGCCGAGCAGAGCGACATCATTGTGGCGCTGGGCCGCTGGGTGCTGCGTGAAGCTTGCCGCACGGCCCATGACTGGCCCGCCGACATTCTGGTTTCGGTAAACCTGTCACCCGCGCAGTTCTTGCGCAGCGATGTGGTGGCCGACGTACGCGAGATCCTGCTGGGCACTGCCTTACCGGCGCAACGCCTGGAGCTGGAAATTACCGAGAACGTGATGCTCAACGATATCGAGGGCGCGCTGGGCACCATGTTGTCGCTCAAGGAACTGGGCGTGCGGCTGAACATGGACGACTTCGGTACCGGCTATTCATCGCTGGGTTACCTGCGTACCTACCCGTTCGATAGCATCAAGATCGACAAGCGCTTCATCAGCGGCCTGACCAACAACGGCGGCAGTGACCGTGCAGTGGTTCAGGCCATCATCAACCTGGGCGAGGCAATGGGGCTGACGGTAACGGCCGAGGGCGTGGAAAGCGAACAGCAGCTCAAGGTGCTGCAAAAGGACCGCTGCCATGAAGTGCAGGGCTATTACCTGAGCCGGCCGCTGGAGAGTGCGGGGGTGGCGGCCCTGTTGCAGCGCCCCTCTCAAAGCAGCGCACACCCCCTGTAGGAGCGGCTTTAGCCGCGAACACCGGCGCAGCCGGTGCCATCACGCACCGCGTTGGATGCTTCGCGGCTGAAGCCGCTCCTACAGGGAATTTCAGCAAGGCTGCTGCAGGTTGCGCTCGGCCACGATCTCCGGCAGGTCGCTGCGGCGCAGGTAGGCGCGTAGCGGCTCACCGATGTTCAGGCGGTCATCCACATGCTGCTCCAGCAACAGCGCCAGCCGTTCACGACACAGCGCCATGCGCGGCCCTTGCTCGGGCCGCCAGACAAACTCGTTACAAGGCGTGATGCTGTCGTCGGCCACATCCATGCCGAACGCGTCTTCGGAAAACCGCACGATATGAACGCCGCGCTTGCCGTGAAAACCGACAAAGCCCTTGAGCTGGTCGGCAGCATTGCAGATGTCCTGGGAAGTGATGGCCATGTCGCAACCTCGCAATGAAAATGGAAGATACGCACGCCGGGCGGAATGGGGTCGCCTCTGCCGGGCAACTCGCAGCGGTCAGCCTAATGCAGGTGGCGACCCATGCGCCATGACCTTGCTCAATCACAGGCCGCAGCAATGCCGATCAGTTAAGAAATGGCAAGGTGTTCTTCATGCATTTAGCAGCGCCTATTCGATCGAGCGCCGCGCGGGCGGCGCTTCGCGGCACAAGGCCGCTCCCATAGCGAGACCGCAATCCCCTGTGGGAGCGGCCTTGTGTCGCGATTGGGCTGCAAAGCAGCCCCCTGGGCGCTCACTCCCGGTCTCGACCCTCATGCACCTGCACACTCGCTGTCATCCCGGCACTCAGGACTACCCCCTCCGGCACCTGGTCCAGTCGAATCCTCACCGGAATCCGCTGTGCCAGCCGCACCCAGTTGAAGGTCGGCTCCACCTCCGGCAGCAACTGGCTGTCCGGGTTGCTGTTGCGGTCGGTGATACCGCGGCTGATGCTCTCCACATGCCCCTGCATCGGCTCGCCCGCCCCCATCAGCCAGACGTTCACCGTGTCGCCCACGCGAATGCGCGGCAACTTGGTTTCCTCGAAATACGCCTGGATATAAAAGGTGGCGTCATCCACCAGGGCCATCACCGCTTCACCGGTGTTCACATAGTTGCCCTGGGCCAGGCGCAGGTTGGTGATATGCCCGTTGCGCGGTGCCCGCACTTCACTGCGCGCCAGGTTGATCTTGGCCACTTGCAACTGTGCCTCGGCTTCGTGCAACTCGCCACGGGCGATGGCCGCATTGATCTGCGCATTTTCACGCAGCTCGGCACTGATCGCCTCCGGCCCCAAGGCGGTTCGCCGGGCCGCTTCACGCTCGCGCAGCCGCAGTTGCTGGGCGCGGGTTTCGGTCACCGCACTGGCCTGATCGAAAGCGGCCTGGAAGCGCTCACGGTCGATGCTCATTAACAGGTCGCCCGCCTTGACCTGCTGGTTGTCGTGCACCTTCAGCTCGCGCACCCAGCCGGACACGTCTGGGGCGATCACCACCACATCGGCGCGCACGCGGGCATCGCGGGTCCAGGGGGTAAGCATGTAGTACTGCCACAGCTGATAGCCGGCCAACACGGCCAGTGCCACCACGCATAGGGTTACCAGGGTACGTACAGCCGCACGCATCGAAACACTCCTTTATAAAGCTCCCAGCAGGCGTACCACCAGGAACAGCACACAAACGAACAACGCCGCGTCGAACAGCGCTTCATGCCAGATCCAGCGCCCCAACGGCGTAGCCTGCACCAGCAGGCGCAGCAGGCCGGTAAGCGCCAGCGCCAGCAATACATAAAGCAGAAACGGGCTGAGCAGCACGCCGCCCACTTCCCACTCACGCAACCCCATGGGCTTCCTCCTGCCAGCGGCACCACTTGCCCCAGCTTTTCTGCAGTTGCAGCACCGCGCCCTCGGCCAGCCGCAATGGGTCGCTCGATGGCAGCCGGCGCAAAGCGGCAATGAACTGCTCGCTGGCACTGTCTAGGTGCTGCCCACGCCCGGCTGCAGGCCCCTTGGCCAGCACCGCCTCCACTTGCTGCAAATAGTCGCGCTCGGCCCGGCCCAAAGGCGCTTGGGCGACGGCCAGGCACATGCGCAGGTGCACCAGTTCGTCGCCGATATCCAGCCCGTGCAGGCCATCATCCCAGCGTTTGCGCTCGCCTTCCGGCAGGTCACTGGCATGCCGCGCCAGTTGCATCAGGCGGTCGGCCATGCGCCCGCCAAACCAGGTGTCGGCCCCGCGCAGTTCACGCCGTGTGAGGCGTACCAGGTCGCTTTGGGTGGCTGCGCGCAGGCGCCGGCCAAGCCAGGCAGGGTGGCGGAACACCAACAAGCGAAACGCCATGACCGCAGCCGACACCCCCACCAGCATGGCCAGGGCGCTGTTGAGCATGGTTGCCACGCCGAACTGCATGGCGTTAAGCGGCGACACCAACACGATGAAATGCAGGCAATACGAGGTGGCCGTGGCCCCGGTACGTGGGTGGGCCATGCCCAGCGCACCCAGAAACAGCGGCACGCCCATGCCCAGGCAAAGCATGGCGAAACTGCTCCACTGCGGCAGCAGAATCTGCCCGACCAGAAACGCTGCAGGTATCGCCAGGAAGATCCCGCGCAAGAAACTCAGGCCAATCTGCGCGCCGTTCTCCCGGCTGGCGAAAAGGCTGCAGACCACACAGGTCAGCACCAGGCCACCCGGCGCCGAAGGCCAGGCGGTGGTCAGCCAGAAACCGCTCATTACCAGAAAGGCCAGCGCGCTACGCGAACCGAACAACAAGGCCAGCGACCAGTCGCGGTGCGCAGCCAGGCCTTGGGCCATGTCTTTCGGCGCCCTGCCCGCTTCAACATCGTCCAGCGCCTGGCTGGCAGCCATGGCGTAATCCAGCAGCAGGGCCATGCGCGCCAGGCAGAAATGCTCCGCCGAACTGATCTGCTCATCGTGAGCGGCATCCCAGATGCGCTGGCGCAGCAGTAACAGGCTGGGCTGGTCGTGCTTGCCCAACAGCGTGCGCACTTCCAGCAACCAGGGCGTGAGGTGTTCGGCCTCGCGCTCATCCAGCTGCCGCCACTGGCGGCGTACCGAGCGGGAAATGCGCAACAGCACCATCAGCTTCTGGCTAAGGCCACGGATGGCACGGGCACGTTGACGCCCGCGATTGCCTTCGAACCAGGCATGTTCACGCTGGCTGTCGATGGCAACAATCCGCCCCAGGCTCTCCAGCAAGCCTTTGCGCGCCTCGTCTTCACCGCCGAGCATGGCGCTGGCGGCCTGCAGGCCGTTCTGCCAGGCCTGCCGCGCCTGCCCGCCCAGTTGCTGCTCCACCCGCATGGGCCATAGCAAGGCACTGCTGGCAGTGGCGCAGAAAATGCCCAGGCAGATCTCGGTGCAACGGGCCACCGCCTGGTCGAAGACCTGCAGCGGGTGGTCAATGGCCGGCAAGGCGATGATTGCAGCGGTGTAACCGGCCAGCACGAAGGCATAGGCCCAGGCGCTGCGCAGCTGGGTAGACGCTGCGGTACACAGCGCCAGCCACAGGGCCAGGGTGAGCAGGAACAACCACGGGGTTTGCGCGAACAGGCCAATGAAGAGCACCGACATGACGGTACCGACCAAGGTACCGGCCAACCGCGCCAGGCCCTTTTGTACCACCATGCCAGAAAGCGGCTGGGCGACGATGAAAGCAGTCATCAGTGCCCATGATGGTTGTTCCAGACCCCAGCGCATCGCCAGCCACAGCGCCAGGCCGCCACCCAGCACGGTCTTGATGGCGAACTTGAGGGCGAGGCTGCTGGGGGCGAACAGGGCCTGAAAGGTGATGGGCACGACGCGGACCTTGCGGGGGATGGTCTTACTGAAAAGATAGACAATAGTGGGGAGGATAAGGTGGAAACGAATAATTAGCTAGCTAATCATCTTTACGTGGGGGTTGGGGTCTCCTGTGCTGGCCTATTCGCGGGTGAACCCGCTCCTACAAAGGACCCCATACAACCCGTGAAGCCGCGAATACAGGCAAAACTCAAATCCCAGGCAAAAAAATGGGCGACCGAAGTCGCCCTAAATGCCTTGCGTGCTCGTGTACCCGGAAGGTCAGCGCGGCTTGCGCTTGTTCGAGTCCTTCCAGATGAAAATGCCCAGACCAGCAAAGAAAGCAACCATCAACCCGACCGTTACCACACCGGCGATAACCACATTGTCGAAGAACATGCTGGCCTCCCCATTCGTTTGCCGTTGTCCGATGGGAGTAAGTTAACCAATGTGCGGGGTGAGAAAATTGATCGGGGTCAATGGTGCCCGGGGCCGGGCACGCGAGGCGGGTGCAGGGTTGACCTGCGTCAAATTTCAGCGCTTCTTAGGTTTGCCCTTGGGCTTCTTTTTCTTGCTGGTGCTCAACGGCAGGGCCTGCTCGAACGCGTTGCGCATTTCGTTCAGGCGCTTTTCCTTGAGGTCATGAACGCGCTTGGCGCGTTCGGCATCGAAATCGATGAGGTTGTCTTGGCTCATGAGTGGGCTCGACGATCAACTGAGACGTGCATGATGAAGCCAGGCGCTGGCGCTGACCAGCCCCGCGTCAGACTTCGATGTCCACCAACAAGCCCTGGCGCTTGGGTTCGTCCAGCAAGGGTGCCACCGGCACGGTATTGTCGGCATTGACCTCATCGCCAGGCTCGGCGCTGTAGTCCCTTGCCCCACCCTGCTGGCGGCGTTGCTGCTGGCGGCGCTGCTCGTCCCGCAGCAGCAACGCCTGTTCTTGAGGGTCGCGCTGCTGCTTGAGGTCGATGGTACTCTCGCCGGACGCAGGCTGCGCCGGCACCACCGGCTTGATGTCGGGGGTTGGCTTGACCGGGTCCTGTTGCGAGGTCACCGGGGCGGCACTAAGCGGAATGATCGGTGGCAGCATGGACGTTCTCCTGTGCCCACTGTATCGGCAGGCGCGTGGTTACCTTGATGACTTGGACAACCGTTACTCGGTTTCGTCGTCACGGTCGTCCTCACTGGGCGGGCTAGCCTCGCTCCAGGGCCGCTTGTAAACCTGTTGCCAGACCGCATCCATATGATCGCGCAATACCTGCGGGGCGTTTTTCAGCGAGGCGCTGTCCGCTCGCTCGCCACCGACCGGTTCCTCGCCCGCCGGGGTGATCAGCGACTGGCCGGTGATGGTGTAGCTGGCCTGGCCTTCACGCATTTCGATGGCGATGTCGTGCGGGTCGATACCACCACCACAGAAGGCGTGGCTGGCAACCGTCACCTCGGCCACACCATCTTTGTTCAGGTCGCTGACATCACTGACGTCGGTATAGAAGTCCACGTCCAGGTCCAGGCCGGGGCACGTGGTTTCCTGCTCGATCTGCCAGCGTGCCTTGAAGGCATCACTATCGGCGGCGCGCCCGTACAAGGTGGCCTTGAGCACTACCTTGTCCACTTCCTGCTCGCTTTCCGGGTCGCTGGCCTGGCCATCGCTGCGGCTCAGTACCAACACGCCTTCGCCATCGCGGTCACGAAAGTGCACGCTCTTGATCGGCGTCTGCACGCCCAACACCTCAAGCTGCTCCGTCGGAATGGGCGGTAGCGTCTCGAAGTTTTTCTGCTCGCAGGCGCTCAGCAGCAACAGGCTGCCCGCAACCATGGAAGCGCTGATCCAGCTGTGCTTGGCAGACATGGTGGTGCAGGGCCCTCGTCGGCGGTGCGGTACAGGGCGATGAAACGACTAGACTGATGGCTTTCGGCACCTTTCGGTGCGCTCAGTGCTTTGGTCTGACCGGCCGATCCGTTAACATAACCGGCTTTTTCATCGCGGGAGTTCAGGCAGTATGGCGCAGCAGTATCAACCGGGGCAACGCTGGATCAGCGACAGCGAAGCCGAGCTCGGCCTGGGTACCATCCTGGCGCAGGATGGCCGCCTGCTGACCGTGCTCTACCCGGCCACTGGCGACACCCGCCAGTATTCCCTGCGCAATGCGCCGCTGACCCGCGTGCGCTTCTCGCCAGGTGACCAGATCACCCACTTCGAAGGCTGGAAGCTGACCGTCCGCGAGGTCGAGGACATCGACGGGCTGATGGTCTACCACGGCCTGGACGGGCAGAACCAGCCGCGCACCCTGCCGGAAACCCAACTGTCGAACTTCATCCAGTTCCGCCTGGCCAGTGACCGCCTGTTCGCCGGGCAGATCGACCCGCTGTCGTGGTTCAGCCTGCGCTACAACACCCTGCAGCACACCAGCAAGCAGATGCAGTCGGCGCTGTGGGGCCTGGGTGGTTGCCGCGCACAACCGATCGCCCACCAGTTGCACATCGCCCGTGAAGTCGCCGACCGCAGCGCCCCGCGGGTACTGCTGGCCGACGAAGTGGGCCTGGGTAAAACCATCGAGGCCGGCCTGGTCATTCACCGCCAGCTGCTGTCGGGCCGTGCCAGCCGGGTACTGATCCTGGTGCCGGAAAACCTCCAGCACCAGTGGCTGGTAGAAATGCGCCGGCGTTTCAACCTGCAAGTTGCGCTGTTCGACGCCGAGCGCTTCATCGAAAGCGACGCCAGCAACCCGTTCGAGGATGCCCAGCTGGCGCTGGTTGCCCTGGAATGGCTGGTGGACGACGAAAAGGCCCAGGACGCACTGTTTGCCGCCGGCTGGGACCTGATGGTGGTCGACGAAGCTCATCACCTGGTCTGGCACGAAGACCAGGTCAGCGCCGAATATGGACTGGTCGAGCAACTGGCCCAGGTGATCCCGGGCGTGCTGCTGCTTACCGCCACCCCCGAGCAGCTTGGCCAGGACAGCCACTTCGCCCGCCTGCGCCTGCTCGACCCTAACCGTTTCCACGACCTGGCCGCCTTCCGCGCCGAGAGCGAGCATTATCGCCCAGTGGCCGAAGCCGTACAGGAACTGCTCGACGAGGGCCGCCTGTCGCCGAAGGCCCACGCCACCATCCAGGGCTTCCTGGGTGCCGAAGGCGAAGCGCTGCTGGCTGCGGTCAGCGACGGCGATACCCAGGCCAGCGCGCGGCTGATCCGCGAGCTGCTCGACCGCCACGGCACCGGCCGCGTACTGTTCCGTAACACCCGCGCGGCGGTCCAGGGCTTCCCTGAGCGGCAGTTGCACCCTTACCCGGTGGCCATGCCCGAGCAATACCGCGAATTGCCGCCAGGTGAAAAGGCCGAGCTGTACCCGGAAGTGGCCTTCCAGGCCCAGGGTGATGCTGCCGACGACGAGCGCTGGTGGCGGTTCGACCCGCGCGTCGACTGGCTGATCGACACCCTGAAAATGCTCAAACGCACCAAGGTGCTGGTGATCTGTGCCCACGCCGAAACCGCCATGGACCTGGAAGACGCACTGCGCGTGCGCTCCGGCATCCCGGCTTCGGTATTCCATGAAGGCATGAGCATTCTTGAGCGTGACCGTGCCGCCGCTTACTTCGCCGATGAAGAATTCGGCGCCCAAGTGCTGATCTGCTCCGAGATCGGCAGTGAAGGCCGTAACTTCCAGTTCTCGCATCACCTGGTGATGTTCGACCTGCCGGCCCACCCCGACCTGCTCGAGCAGCGCATCGGCCGCCTGGACCGTATCGGCCAGAAGCACACCATCCAGCTGCATGTCCCGTACCTGCAGGAAAGCCCGCAAGAGCGCCTGTTCCAGTGGTACCACGAAGGCCTCAACGCCTTCCTGAATACCTGCCCGACCGGCAACGCCCTGCAACACCAGTTCGGTCCGCGCCTGCTGCCGCTGCTTGAAGGTGGCGACAGCAAGGCTTGGGATGCTCTGGTAGCCGACGCCCGTGGCGAGCGCGAACGCCTGGAAGCCGAACTGCACACCGGCCGCGACCGCCTGCTGGAGCTCAACTCTGGCGGTGCCGGTGAAGGCGAGGCGCTGGTCGAAGCCATTCTCGAACAGGACGACCAGTTTGCCCTGCCGATCTACATGGAGACCCTGTTCGACGCCTTCGGCATCGACAGCGAAGACCATTCCGAGAACGCGCTGATCCTCAAGCCGAGCGAGAAAATGCTCGACGCCAGCTTCCCGCTGGGCGACGACGAAGGTGTGACCATCACCTATGACCGTGCCCAGGCGCTGTCGCGTGAAGACATGCAGTTCCTGACCTGGGAGCACCCGATGGTGCAGGGTGGCATGGACCTGGTACTGTCCGGCTCGATGGGTAACACCGCCGTCGCGCTGATCAAGAACAAGGCGCTCAAGCCGGGTACCGTGCTGCTCGAACTGCTGTTCGTCAGCGAGGTGGTAGCACCGCGCAGCCTGCAACTGGGCCGCTACCTGCCGCCGGCGGCGCTGCGCTGCTTGCTCGATGCCAACGGCAACGACCTGGCATCGCGCGTGGCTTTCGAAACCCTTAACGACCAGCTTGAAAGCGTGCCGCGTGCCAGCGCCAACAAGTTCGTCCAGGCCCAGCGCGACGTGCTGGCCAAGCGCATCAGTGGTGGCGAAGAGAAGATTTTGCCAACTCACGTTGAGCGCGTGGCCGAAGCCCAGCGCCGCCTGGCCGCCGAGGCTGACGAAGAACTGGCCCGCCTGGTCGCCCTGCAAGCAGTCAACCCCAGCGTGCGTGACAGCGAAATCGACGCCCTGCGCAAGCAGCGCGAAGACGGCCTGGCCATGCTGGAAAAAGCGGCATTGCGCCTGGAAGCCATTCGCGTGTTGGTGGCTGGTTAACCCGGTCCGTGCGTCCCTAAGGGCTGTCTTGCACAGCCCTTGAGGACACAGATTTCTTGCTTATTATTCCAAGCCTGTTGCGATACCTGTGGGAGCGGGTTTACCCGCGAACACCGGCAAGGCCGGTGCCATCCACTGCGCTGCCCTATTCGCGGGTGAACCCGCTCCCACAAAGCCCTGGTGCAGCCCAATACTCATATTTTATATTCCTGGCTGCGATTGGTTTTATAACCAAATCGTAGGAATCAATATGCCATTATTCAGGAAGGCTTAAACACCTCTTCCTATACTGCCTCTGGACAGTCTGCACAGGGTTGTAGCGCAGACGAGTGAAAACTCGACCAAGAGGCATTCCATGGAGTGGCTGGGGCTGCAACTGTTCGCCGACCTGCCGGCAACCGGGCGTATCGTTATCGATTGCCGGCATGAACCGATGCTGGTGCTGCTCGCCTATTTCGTGGCCTGCGCGGCCTGCTTCGCCACCCTCGACATGGCCGAGCGCCAGTCCCACAGCGAAGAACCCACCGCCCATCGTCAGTGGAGCATGCTTGGCGCCTGCTGCCTGGCCGGCGGTATCTGGGCCATGCACTTCATCAGCATGCTGGCCTTCCAGGCCCCGGTGGAAGTGCATTACGACGTGTCACTGACCATCCTTTCACTGCTCATCGCCCTGGCTGTCGCCTGGCTGACCATGCACAGCCTTGAACGCAAGCAGATGCGCGCGCAGCACTTCGTGCAAAGTGCCGTGCTGATCGGCCTGGGCATCATCCTCATGCATTTTGTCGGCATGGCCGCGATGGAAACCGGTGCCCGGCAGTACTACCAGACTGGTCTGCTGCTGGCTTCTGCCGCCATGGCCTTGCTCACCAGCCTGGCTGCACTGTGGCTGGCCCGCTACTTTCGCAATGGCAGCGGCACCCTTTACCAGGCCATGAAATACGGCGCCAGCCTGCTGATGGCCGGCGGCATCGTCGCCACCCATTTCACCGCAATGTCGGCCATGACCCTGATCATCCCGGCCGATACGGCCCTGCGCCTGCCGTCTGGTGACAACAGCCTGCAACTGGCACTGGGTATCGGTTTCATTACCTTGCTGATCAGTGGCGCCTGCATCAGTGCAGCACTGGCCGACAAGAAGCTGCAAAGCAAGGAGCACGACCTACGCCGTGTCAGCATACTGCTCAGCCAACTGGATCAGGCCCGCGCTTCGCTGCAGCAGGCTGCGCATTACGATGCGCTGACCAACTTGGTCAATCGCCGTGGTTTCAACCAGGTATTCGCCGAACGCCTGCTCGAACACCAGGCCAGCGAAGCCCGCCTGGCGGTGATGTTCCTGGATATCGACCATTTCAAGCGCATCAACGATAGCCTCGGCCATGCCGCGGGTGACGAACTGCTGAAGGTGATCGCCAATCACATCAAGGCCGCTACCCGCAGCCAGGACTTGGTTGCCCGCTTTGGTGGCGATGAGTTTTGCGTGGTCACCAGCCTCAACGGCCGTGACGAAGCCCGCCATCTGGCCCAGCGCATCATGCAGCGCATGAAAGAGCCCATCGACCTGGGTGGTCGACGCATCGTCATGACCACCAGCATCGGTATCAGCATCTTCCCGGAAGACGGCAACACTGCCGAAGAGCTGCTCAAGCATGCCGACCTGGCCCTGTATCAATCCAAGGACAACGGCCGCAACAGCCTGAATTTCTTCAACGACAGCCTGAAGGCGCGTGCTTCGATTGCCTTGCAACTGGAAGAAGAACTGCGCCAGGCCCTGCTCGAAGAGCGTGGGCTGTGCGTGCACTACCAGCCAATCTTCGACCTGCGCAGTGGGCACGTGGCCAAACTGGAAGCCCTGGTGCGCTGGCAGCACCCGCAACACGGCCTGCTGGCGCCGGACCGCTTCATCGGCATCGCCGAAGCCAACGGCCTGATCATCGGGCTCGACCTGTGGGTACTGCGGCACGCTTGCGCCGACCTTGCCCACTTGCAGCGTCACGGCTATGGCGAGCTCAAGGTCACGGTCAATTGCTCGGCAGTCACACTCAGCCACGACGAACTGCCCAACGAAGTGGAAAAAGCGCTGACGCATGCCGGCCTTGCAGCGCGGCAACTGGAGCTGGAAGTGACCGAAAACGCCCTGATGGGCGACATCCAGCGCACGGTCAGCCTGCTCAAGCGCGTTCGCGCACTGGGTGTGACCTTGTCCATCGACGATTTTGGCACCGGCTACTCGTCACTGGCCTACCTCAAACGCCTGCCGCTCGACGTACTGAAGATCGACCGAAGCTTCCTGCAGGATGTGCCGGCAAACCAGAAAGACCGCGAAATCGTTCAGGCGATCATCGTCATGGCGCATACGCTGCACCTGCAGGTGGTGAGCGAGGGCGTGGAGACCGTCGAGCAACAGGCATTTCTCGAAAACCATGGCTGCGACTACCTGCAGGGCTACCTGCTGGGGCGCCCGGTACCGCTGGCCGAACTGCGGCCACTGCTGGAGCGGCTGCAGCGTCAGAACGGTGCGGTCACTGCTTGTTGCGGTAAAGTGCTACCAGTGTCGCCGGATCTTTTTGCAGGTAACCCTGGCTACCATGCAGGCGCATCAGTTGCGCGGCGAGGCCACTGAGCGGTGTCGCCGAACCCTGCTCACGGGAAAACTTGACCGCGCCATCAAGGTCCTTGAGCAAAGTGCGTACGTGCCACTTGACCGGCTCAAAGCGGCTCTCGGCCATTTGTGGCGCGAGGATCTGCAGGGGTTTGGAATCGGCAAAACCACCCGCGAGCGCTTCAGCGATGAGCGTTGCGTCTACCCCGGACTGCTCGGCCAGTGCCACCACTTCGGCAATCACCAGCGCATTGCACGCCACGATCATCTGGTTGCACGCCTTGGTGACCTGGCCCGCACCAACCGCCCCCATGTGCGTCACGCGCTGGCCAAGCACCTCCAATACCGGGCGTGCGCGCTGCAGGTCGGCCACTTCACCGCCAACCATGATTGCCAGGGTGCCGGCCTCGGCACCTGGCGTACCGCCAGACACCGGTGCATCCAGCCAGGCCATGCCGCACAGCGCTGCCAATTCGGCGGCCATTTCACGGGTGGCGGTAGGCTCCAGGCTCGAGAAGTCGATCAGCAGTTGGCCACTGCGCCCGCCCTCGGCAATGCCCTG
Organism: Pseudomonas sp. NPDC089408; assembly: GCF_044749445.1. Classification (NCBI taxonomy): domain Bacteria; kingdom Pseudomonadati; phylum Pseudomonadota; class Gammaproteobacteria; order Pseudomonadales; family Pseudomonadaceae; genus Pseudomonas; species Pseudomonas sp. NPDC089408. The sequence continues at coordinate 498,021 of NZ_JBIVHY010000003.1, read as the reverse complement.
TTCGCCGAACACCACCTCGCGCACCACCGCCGTGTCGGCCAAGCACAGCAACACCATGTCAGTTTCATGGCACAGTTCGGCCGGGCTGCTGGCCAGCTGCGCACCCGCGGCGACCAAGGCGGCACACTTGTCCGGGCTGCGGTTCCATACGGTCAGTGGGTAACCCGCGGCCAGCAGGCGGCGGCACATGGGCAGGCCCATCAGGCCGATGCCGGCGAATCCAAGCGAAGGTAGTGCAGTGCTCATTGATGACTCCTGACTAGTTCGAACATTTGCAGGCTGGCCACGAGCCTGTGGGAGCGGCCTTGTGTCGCGATGGGCTGCGCAGCAGCCCCTTGATCTCTGCATGAGCGCAAAAAATTGGGGGCTGCTGCGCAGCCCATCGCGACCCAAGGCCGCTCCCACAAGGTTCCGCTTCGCCTGGCAGATCTGTGGACACATTACGCATCCCGTAAACTGTTACCGCCACGCCGAATTGTTACTTACCTCTACCCGCATTGAACGCCCTCAAGCACCAAAACGGGGCTGTTGCGCATTTTTGCGCACCAAAAAAGATCACGCCTCAGCCGGGCCCTTTACCTGAATCACGATAAACGGCGAAACCACCACCGCCCAGATCTCTGGATCGCGGCTTTGCAGGTCCAGCGCCTGTTCGGCAGTCACCGGCCCAACAGTGCCATCACTACGCCACTTGGCGAAGATCTCGCTGCGATTCTCGGCCATCGCCTCGGCAACGGTGATCAGGTCCAGGCTGGTGTCGACCCAAATCAGGTCACCCTTGGCCCAGAAACGCTCCAGCGCTTTCCACTCGATGATTGCCGTCTCGCCAAGCAATTTGGCATAGAGGGTGCTTGTTTGATCAGTCATGGGTGGTATCCGCAAAAATCGGCCAATAAAAATGGCCGGCATTTTTGCAGAAAAACCCGGTTTCAAATACGTAATTTGGTCGATTGGCCCCGAAGTTGTGGGGCGGGGCCAGAGATGCAGGCAAATTGATGGCGCCTTTTTGTATCTTTGTGTCGACCATGCGACAACCCTGGGAACTGGCACTTTTAGCCCGCTTTTCAAGCGCGCAAACAGCGCTCTACACTGTACCGGTACAGTTCCGGGACATGTTCCGGGGAAGGTGGGCTTGCGCGTTGGCATGGCCGCGCCGCAAATCCCGCCCGGTCTGTAGCCCTGGCCGCCAGGACTATAAGAATTACAACAGAATGAGTGGAGCACTATGATCAAGATTTCCAAGCTGTTCGCCGCAATGGTACTGGCCGGGGTAGCCAGCCATTCGTTTGCCGCCGATACCATCAAGATCGGGATCGCGGGCCCTAAGACCGGCCCTGTGACTCAGTACGGCGACATGCAGTTCATCGGCGCCAAGCAAGCCATCAAGGATATCAACGCCAAGGGCGGCGTCGATGGCAAGTTGCTCGAAGCCAAGGAATACGACGACGCCTGCGATCCTAAACAAGCCGTGGCAGTCGCCAACAAAGTGGTCAACGACGGCGTCAAGTTCGTCATCGGCCACCTGTGCTCCAGCTCCACCCAGCCAGCGTCCGACATTTACGAAGACGAAGGCGTGATCATGATCACCCCGGCCGCCACCTCGCCGGAAATCACCGCCCGTGGTTACAAGCTGATCTTCCGCACCATCGGCCTGGACAGCGCCCAGGGCCCTGCCGCCGGCAACTACATCGCCGACCACGTCAAGCCGAAAGTGGTTGCGGTACTGCACGACAAACAGCAGTACGGTGAAGGCATCGCCACCGCGGTCAAGCAAACCCTGGAGAAGAAAGGCACCAAGGTTGCCGTGTTCGAAGGCCTGAACGCTGGTGACAAGGACTTCTCCTCGATCATCCAGAAGCTCAAGCAGAACAACGTCGACTTCGTCTACTACGGCGGCTACCACCCAGAGCTGGGCCTGATCCTGCGCCAGGCTCAGGAAAAGGGCCTGAAGGCCAAGTTCATGGGCCCGGAAGGTGTGGGCAACGACTCCATCTCGCAGATCGCCCAGAACGCCTCCGAAGGCCTCCTGGTGACCCTGCCGAAGTCGTTCGACACCGATCCTGAGAACAAGGCCATCGTCGACGCCATCAAAGCTGACGGCAAGGACCCAAGCGGCCCGTTCGTGTTCCCGGCCTACTCGGCAGTCGAACTGATTGCAAAAGGTATCGAAGCGGCCAAGTCCGAAGACACCGACAAGGTGGCAGCCGCCATCCACGCCGGCTCCTTCAAGACCCCGACCGGCACCCTGTCGTACGACGAGAAAGGCGACCTGAAAGACTTCAAGTTCGTGGTCTACGAATGGCACTTCGGCAAGCCGAAGACCGAAGTCTCCCCTCAGTAACTGCGTGACTAAATAGCTGACCGTAGAAGCCCACTGTGCGAGCAGTGGGCTTTGTTTTACGAGGTTCATGGGCCTGATCCCCGCGATCCGGGGGCCGACCCACCTGAAAATCTTAAAACCGTCACCCGCGGTTTCCTGGCCTTACCCCCGCCAGCGAAATGCAAATCAGGTTTTTAGGAGCGCTGTAATGCCTGAGATCTACCATTTCTTCCAACAACTGGTTAATGGATTGACCATCGGCAGCACCTATGCCTTGATCGCCATCGGTTACACGATGGTGTACGGCATCATTGGCATGATCAACTTCGCCCACGGCGAGGTGTACATGATCGGTTCCTACGTGGCCTTCATCGCCCTGGCGGGCCTGGCCATGATGGGTATCCATTCGCTGCCGATCCTGATGACCGTCGCCTTCGCCGCGACCATCTGTGTCACCAGTGCCTATGGCTACAGCATCGAACGGGTTGCCTACCGCCCCTTGCGCAACAGCAACCGCCTTATCCCGCTGATTTCCGCCATCGGCATGTCGATCTTCCTGCAGAACACGGTCTTGCTGTCGCAAGACTCCAAGGACAAGTCCATCCCCAACCTGATCCCCGGCAGCTTCTCGTTCGGCCCAGGTGGTGCGGAGGAGGTCCTGGTTTCCTACATGCAGATCCTGGTGTTCGTGGTCACCCTGGTGGCCATGACCCTGCTCACCCTGTTCATCTCCCGTTCCCGCCTGGGCCGCGCCTGCCGCGCCTGCGCCGAGGACATCAAGATGGCCAACCTGCTGGGCATCAACACCAACAACATCATCGCCCTCACCTTCGTCATCGGTGCCGCCCTGGCCGCCGTGGCGGCCGTGCTGCTGAGCATGCAGTACGGGGTGATCAACCCCAACGCCGGTTTCCTGGTGGGCCTGAAGGCCTTCACCGCGGCGGTATTAGGTGGCATCGGCAGTATCCCGGGCGCCATGCTCGGCGGGCTGGTGCTGGGCGTGGCCGAAGCGTTTGGCGCCGATATCTTCGGCGACCAGTACAAGGACGTGGTGGCATTCGGCTTGTTGGTTCTTGTCCTGCTATTCCGGCCGACCGGCATTCTGGGCCGCCCGGAGGTTGAAAAAGTATGAACAGAAATCTCAAACAGGCGTTCTTCAGCGCCTTGCTGGTCTGGGCCGTGGCCTTCCCGGTGCTGGGCCTGAAACTGAGCATCGACGGCATCAGCTTGGTGGTGCACAGCCAGGGCTCGTTCACCATCAGCATCATTGCCGTGTGTTCGGTGCTGATGTTCCTGCGTGTGCTGTTCGACCGGCAGTGGAGCGCGGTGATGGGCCGCCGTTCGGATCGCAAGCTGATCCCGCCGGCTGTCAGCAACTACCTGACCCTGCCGAAAACCCAGCGTTACGTGATCATCGGCCTGATTGTTGCCGCCCTGGTGTGGCCGTTCTTCGGTTCGCGCGGTGCAGTCGACATTGCCACGCTGATTCTGATCTACGTGTTGCTGGGCTTGGGCCTGAACATCGTGGTCGGCCTGGCGGGCCTGCTCGACCTCGGTTATGTCGGCTTCTACGCCGTGGGTGCCTACAGCTACGCCATGCTCTCGCACTACCTGGGCTGGAGCTTCTGGGTGTGCCTGCCGATCGCCGGCCTGATGGCCGCTACGTTCGGCTTCCTGCTCGGGTTCCCGGTGCTGCGCCTGCGCGGCGACTACCTGGCGATCGTGACCCTCGGCTTCGGCGAGATCATCCGCCTGTTCCTGCGTAACCTCACCGACTGGACCGGCGGCCCCAACGGCATCAGCAACATCCCCAAGCCGGAGTTCTTCGGCCTGACCTTCGAGCGCAAGGCCGCCGAGGGGATGCAGACCTTCCACGAGTTCTTCGGGCTGCAATACAACTCGATCAACAAGGTCATCTTCCTCTACCTGGTCGCCCTGCTGCTGGCCCTGCTGGCGCTGTTCGTGATCAACCGCCTGCTGCGCATGCCGATCGGCCGTGCCTGGGAAGCGCTGCGTGAAGACGAGATCGCCTGCCGTGCGCTGGGCCTCAACCCGACCATCATCAAACTCTCGGCGTTCACCCTGGGTGCCTGCTTCGCCGGTTTCGCCGGCAGCTTCTTCGCCGCGCGCCAAGGCCTGGTGACGCCGGAGTCGTTCACCTTCATCGAGTCGGCGATCATCCTCGCCATCGTCGTGCTCGGCGGCATGGGCTCACAGCTGGGCGTGATTCTTGCGGCCATCGTGATGATCCTGCTGCCCGAGCTGATGCGTGAGTTCAGCGAGTACCGCATGTTGATGTTCGGTGCGCTGATGGTGTTAATGATGATCTGGCGTCCGCAGGGCCTGCTGCCTATGCAACGTCCACACATGGAGCTGCGTCGATGAGCCGCGAAATTCTGCAAGTCAGCGGCCTGAGCATGCGCTTCGGCGGCTTGTTGGCGGTCAACGGCGTGGCCCTGACCGTCAAGGAAAAACAGGTCGTTGCGCTGATCGGCCCGAACGGCGCCGGTAAAACCACCGTGTTCAACTGCCTGACCGGCTTCTACAAGCCCAGCGGCGGCACCATTCTGCTCGATGGCCAACCGATCCAGGGCCTGGCCGGCCACCAGATCGCCCGCAAGGGCGTGGTGCGGACTTTCCAGAACGTGCGCCTGTTCAAGGAAATGACCGCGCTGGAAAACCTGCTGATCGCCCAGCACCGCCACCTCAACACCAACTTCTTCGCCGGCCTGTTCAAGACCCCGAGCTTCCGCCGCAGCGAGAAGGAGGCCATGGAACGCGCGCAGTACTGGTTGGAGAAGGTCAACCTGACCGAGTTCGCCAACCGTACCGCCGGTACCCTCGCCTACGGCCAGCAACGCCGCCTGGAAATCGCCCGCTGCATGATGACCCAGCCTCGCATCATCATGCTCGACGAGCCGGCTGCCGGCCTGAACCCGAAGGAAACCGAAGACCTCAAAGCACTGATCGCCTACCTGCGTGAGTCGCACAACGTCACCGTGCTGCTGATCGAGCATGACATGAAGCTGGTGATGAGCATTTCCGACCATATCGTGGTGATCAACCAGGGTACCCCCCTGGCCCACGGCACGCCGGAAGAGATCCGCGACAACCCTGATGTGATCAAAGCCTACCTGGGGGAAGCGTAAATGCTGAAGTTCGAAAACGTTTCCACCTTCTACGGCAAGATCCAGGCGCTGCACAGCGTCAACGTGGAAATCAACCAGGGCGAAATCGTCACCCTGATCGGCGCCAACGGTGCCGGCAAGTCGACCTTGCTGATGACCCTGTGCGGCTCGCCGCAAGCACACAGCGGCAGCATCAAGTACCTGGGTGAAGAACTGGTCGGCCAGCCGTCCTCGCACATCATGCGCAAGAGCATCGCGGTGGTGCCGGAAGGCCGCCGTGTGTTCGCCCGCCTGACCGTTGAGGAAAACCTGGCGATGGGCGGTTTCTTCACCGACAAGGGTGACTACCAGGAACAGCTGGACAAGGTGTTGCAGCTGTTCCCGCGCCTGAAGGAGCGCTATATCCAGCGTGGCGGCACCATGTCCGGTGGCGAGCAGCAAATGCTCGCCATTGGCCGGGCGCTGATGAGCAAGCCCAAGCTGCTGCTGCTCGACGAGCCCTCGCTGGGCCTGGCGCCAATCATCATCCAGCAGATCTTCGACATCATCGAACAGCTGCGCCGCGACGGCGTGACGGTGTTCCTGGTGGAGCAGAACGCCAACCAGGCCCTGAAGATCGCTGACCGGGCGTATGTGCTGGAGAACGGTCGGGTGGTGATGCAGGGGACCGGTGAGGCATTGTTGACCGACCCGAAGGTGCGCGACGCGTATCTGGGTGGTTGATTGGAAAGGGCCTTCGGGCCCTTTCCTTTTTCCTGCCAGAATGTAGAGCCTGTGCCGGCCTCTTCGCGGGTTCACCCGCGAAAGGGCCGGCACTGGCAACCATTAACTTGTGATCCACCACCAGCCTGCGTAACGTGGCCAGCTTTCACGGCAAAGATCCCGGAGCCCGCCCCATGCGCCTTACCCCCACCCTGCTGCTCACCGCCCTGCTGCCCCTGTTCGCCGGCTGCCAGCTGATGGCTGACGCCCCCAGCGACCCGAACATCGGCACCACGCGCATGCAGGGCGAACTGCGCGCCGCAGGCGGCCAGTTGCTGTTCAAGCCGTGCAGCGAGAACCGTACCTTCGTGATCAACGACGTCGGCGCCACCGGTATTTTGCAAGAAGCCGCCAACCTCGCCAAGGACGCCAACGACAAACTGTTCGCCGACGTCCGTGGCCACCTCACCGGCAGCAAGCAGGCCAACAATGACGGCCAGCTGGAAGTCCGCCGGCTGTACCGCCTGGAGCCTTCCGCCCGGGCCTGTGAAGACCCCAATTTCAAGCAGCTGACCCTGCGCGCCAGCGGCCATGAACCAGACTGGGACATCAAGGCCAGCGGCAAGGGCATGGTCCTCAACCGTGTCGACCAGGCGCCATTGCCCCTGCCGTTCCTCGAAGAAGAAGTGCCCGGCGGCGGCCTGACCCTGACCAGCGAAGCCAACGGCCAGCATGTGGAGCTGTGGGTCGCCCCACAACGCTGCGTCGACAGCATGAGCGGCGCCGTCCGCCACCTGCGCGCCGAACTGCGCATCGACGGCAAGACCCTGCAAGGCTGCGGTTACTACGGCGGCGCACGCGACAACTGATCGCCGGGCGCTTTTATCCTGCCAGTCAGGGCGGTGAACAGCTTATACTTGGCGGTTTGTGTAAAGCCGCCGGCCGCCCATGGCCGGGATACTGGACCCTGCCATGCTACGAATCACCGAACTGAAGCTGCCCCTGGACCACCCCGACGAAGCGCTGCGTGAAGCCATCGTCCAGCGCCTGGGCATCCGCGACGAGCAACTGCTCAGCTTCAACCTGTTCAAGCGCAGCTACGATGCGCGCAAGAAGAACAGCGAACTGCTGTTCATCTACACCATCGACCTGGAAGCCAGCAACGAAGCCGAACTGCTCGGCAAGTTCGCCGACGATCGCAACATCGGCCCGGCCCCGGACGTCACCTACAAGTTCGTTGGCCAGGCCCCGGCCGACCTGCAGGAGCGCCCGATCGTGGTCGGCTTTGGCCCGTGCGGCATCTTTGCCGGCCTGCTGCTGGCACAAATGGGTTTCAAACCGATCATCCTCGAACGCGGCAAGGAAGTGCGCCAACGCACCAAGGACACCTGGGGCCTGTGGCGCAAAAGCGTGCTCAACCCCGAGTCCAACGTGCAGTTCGGCGAAGGCGGCGCCGGTACCTTCTCCGACGGCAAGTTGTACAGCCAGATCAAGGACCCGCAGCACCACGGCCGCAAGGTGCTGGAAGAGTTCGTCAAGGCTGGCGCGCCAGACGAGATCCTGTACATCAACAAACCGCACATCGGCACCTTCCGCCTGACCGGCATGGTCGAGCAGATGCGTCAGGACATGATCGCCATGGGCGCTGAAGTGCGCTTCCAGGAGAAGGTCACCGACCTGCTGACTGATAACGGCCAACTGACCGGCGTGGTGCTGGAAAGCGGCGAGCGTCTGCATTCGCGCCATGTGGTTCTGGCCCTGGGTCACAGCGCCCGCGACACCTTCCGCATGCTGCACGCCAAGGGCGTGTTCATGGAAGCCAAGCCGTTCTCGGTGGGCTTCCGTATCGAGCACCCGCAAACGCTGATCGACAAGGCGCGCCTGGGCAAGTACGCCGGCCACCCGAAACTCGGCGCGGCCGACTACAAGCTGGTGTATCACGCCAAGAACGGCCGCTCGGTGTACAGCTTCTGCATGTGCCCGGGCGGCACCGTGGTTGCCGCCACCAGCGAGCCTGGCCGGGTGGTGACCAACGGCATGAGCCAGTACTCCCGTAACGAGCGCAACGCCAACTCCGGCATCGTCGTCGGCATCGACCCCGAGCGCGACTACCCGGGTGGCCCGCTGGCTGGTATCGAACTGCAGGAGCGCCTGGAGGCCCACGCCTATGTGATGGGTGGCAGCAACTACCAGGCACCGGCGCAGCTGGTGGGCGACTTTGTCGCTGGCCGGCCATCGACCGCGCTGGGTAGCGTAGAGCCGTCCTACAAGCCGGGCGTGACCCTGGGTGACCTGGCACCGAGCCTGCCGGACTTCGCCATTGAGGCAATCCGCGAAGCACTGCCGGCGTTCGACCGGCAGATCAAGGGCTACAACCTGCATGATGCGGTGTTGACCGGGATCGAGACGCGTACGTCGTCGCCGTTGCGGATTACCCGTGGTGAGGATTACCAGAGTTTGAACATGAAGGGACTGTTCCCGGCGGGTGAAGGGGCTGGTTATGCGGGCGGGATCCTGTCGGCGGGCGTCGATGGCATCCGGATTGCCGAGGCGGTGGCGCGGGATATGCTCGGCCTTTGATCCCTTTTTGCCTGCCGGGGCCTCTTCGCGGGTAAACCCGCTCCTACATCGTCCGTTGTAGGAGCGGGTTTACCCGCGAAGAGGCCCCGGCAGGCATCAGAATTATCCAACCTCAACACCAGACTTCTCCTCCCCCCATCCCTCCCCATTTGCATCTAGGCTTGCAACAGCCCAGCCAGCAACACCATATAACAAAAACGAATATAGTTTTTGTTTTAATGCATATCATCACAGGCTAGGGTGTACGCCCGTTCCATTCGTAAACTGCTCATGGAGAGCCTATAGCCCGTGCGTAGCCTGTTTACCCGTTTCTTCCAGCTCGAAGCCGCCAGCGGCCTGCTGCTGATCGCCGCCGCCGTATTGGCCCTGGTCATCAACAATTCGCCACTGTCCTACCTGTACAGCGGCCTGCTCGACGTTCCCGTCGCCGTTCAGGTCGGCGCACTGAACATCGCCAAACCGTTGCTGCTGTGGATCAACGACGGCCTGATGGCCCTGTTCTTCCTGCTGATCGGCCTTGAGGTCAAACGCGAGGTGGTCGACGGCCACCTGTCCAAACCCTCGCAGATCGTGCTGCCTGCCACGGCCGCGATCGGCGGCATGGTGGTGCCGGCGCTGATCTACTGGTTCATCAACCGCGAAGACCCCGCCGCCGTGGCCGGCTGGGCGATCCCCACGGCCACCGACATCGCCTTCGCCCTCGGCGTGCTGGCCCTGTTGGGCAAGCGCGTGCCGGTGTCGCTGAAGCTGTTCCTGATGACCCTGGCGATCATTGACGACCTGGGCGCGATCATCGTCATCGCCCTGTTCTACTCCGGCACCCTGTCGAGCATATCGCTGCTGCTGGCTGCGGCTTGTCTGGTGGTGCTGGTGGCCATGAACCGGCTGGGCGTGGTCAAGCTCGGCCCGTACATGGTCATTGGCCTGATCTTGTGGGTCTGCGTGCTCAAGAGCGGCGTGCATGCCACCCTGGCCGGTGTCGCCCTGGCCTTGTGTATCCCGCTGCGCACACGCAACGCCGAATCTTCGCCACTGTTGGCGCTGGAACATGCCCTGCACCCATGGGTGGCCTACGCCATCCTGCCGCTGTTCGCCTTTGCCAATGCCGGCGTTTCGCTGGCCGGCATGTCCCTGGACAGCTTCACCCACCCCGTGCCAATGGGCATCACGGTTGGCCTGCTGCTGGGCAAGACCGTGGGGGTTTTCGGCCTGACCTGGCTGGCGGTCAAGCTGCGCCTCGCCGCACTGCCTGCGGGTGCTGGCTGGGGGCAATTGCTGGGGGTGGCGATACTCTGCGGCATTGGCTTCACCATGAGCCTGTTCGTTGGCTCGCTGGCCTTTGTCCCGGGCAGCAGTGACTACGCCGGCATGGACCGCATGGGCATCCTGACCGGCTCGTTCTTCGCGGCTGTAATCGGCTATGCCGTCACCGCCATGGCCAGCCGCAAGAACATCACCGGCTGACGTGGCTGACGCATAAAAAACCCCGACTGGCGCAAGCCAGTCGGGGTTTTGTTTTACTGCGCTACGGTCAGTGCGAGACGCGGCTGGTACCGTCAACGGTCATGATGCGCACACGGTCGCCAACGCGGAAGATTTCATTCTCCTGCACGGCCTGCACATAGGCACGCATGCTGCCGTCGTCTTCACGCACAGTGATTTCGACGCCTTGGGTGCGGGTCAGGCCTTCTTCAGCAGCGGAACCGGCCAGGCCACCGGCCACGGCACCGATTACTGCGGCAACGATGCTGCCACGGCCACCACCCACGGCACTGCCGGCAACGCCACCGACGATAGCGCCAGCACCACCGCCGATCGGGGTCTTGGTACCCTCGATCTTGACCGGACGCAGGGATTCGATGGTGCCCATACGTACGGTTTGCACGCGGCGGGCCTCATCACGGGAGTAGCTGTCACCGGTCAGGCTTGAGGCGCAGCCCCCCAGCAGCAGCGACATGGTGGTAAAGGTTGCCACCAGCAAAGCGGATTTACGCATGGGTAAAGTCTCCATAAGTCAGGTGCTTATTAGACGCTGCACATTGACGGCTGTCACGGTACAAACCTAATAAAATTGTTTTCATTCAGCCGGGGTACAGCCAGTACAGCTGTGCCATGGCGCTTCAATTGAGACCAAGGATAGCCATGGATTACTTCATCGTTGTGGTTACAACCGTTGCCGGGTTGTATTTCCACGGGTGGTTATATGTGCGCATGCGCCGCTGGATGGACCGTGACCTGGCATTGTCGCTGGCGGGGACGGACCCGGGGAAGCGGGAATTTATGCTGAAGAGGCTGGAGCAGGCGCGGGTGGAGAAGGTGAAGCGCAAGGAACTGGCGGGGTGGTTGGAGCGGGAGGCGGCGGGGTATTCGGGGTAACTTTAGAGATTGCTGGGGCCGCGTTGCGGCCCTATCGCGACGCAAGGCCGCTCCTACAAGTTGCCGGATGCGCGATCCCATGTAAGAGCGGCCTTGTGTCGCGACAGGACCGCGCAGCGGTCCCGGCGACATCAGGGTGCCAGCCGCTCGCGCAGCCACTGCCCATCAACCGACCGATAGTTCAGCCGGTCATGCAAACGACTCGCGCGCCCCTGCCAGAACTCGATACGCTCAGGCAACAACCGGTAGCCGCCCCAATGCTCCGGGCAATGCGGCTGGGTATCCGAGAACCGCGCTTCGGTGGCCTTGACCAAGCCCTCCAGCTCCTCTCGCCCGGCAATCACCCGGCTCTGCGGCGACGCCCAGGCACCCAGGCGGCTACCCAGCGGGCGCACCTGGTAGTAGTCGTCCGACTCCTTGGCCGAAACCTTGACCACCCGCCCCTCGATACGCACCTGACGCTCCAGCGCCGGCCAGAAAAAGGTCATGGCTGCAAACGGGTTGGCCTGCAGTTGCTGGCCCTTGGCGCTGTCGTAGTTGGTGAAGAAGGTGAACCCCTGCTCATCGAGCCCCTTCAGCAGCAAAACACGGCAATGCGGGCGGCCTTCGCCGTCCACGGTGGCCAGGGTCATGGCGTTGGCTTCCACCGGTGCCTGCTCGGTTTTCACCGCATCGGCAAACCACTGGTGGAACAGGGCAAACGGCTCGCCCGGCGCCTGGGCTTCAGCCAGGCCATCACGGGTGTAGTCGCGGCGCATATCGGCCAGGGATTGGGTCATTACTGCGTTCCTTGACGATCAGTTGGTCTTCGCAGGGCTGTTGGCAGCTACTTTTTTATCAGCGGTAGCTTTTTTGGCGGCCGGCTTGGCTGGCGCGGCTTTTTTCTTGGCGGCCGCCTTTGCAGGCGCCTTGGCCTTGGCTACCGGCTTTTTCGCCGCAGGCTTGGCAGCTGGCTTGCTGTCGGCGGACTTGGCGGCGGGTGCCTTGGCATCCTGTACCGCTACCATGGAAGCCGGGACGGGTGCCGGCGCAGCCTGCTGGTACTTGGCCAGCAGTGCGACCATGGTGTTTTGCGGGGTGAGCAGCATTTCCACGCGACGGTTAAGGGCACGGCCCTCGGCGCTGTCGTTGGCGGCACGTGGCATCACCGAACCCATACCCTTGAGGGTCAGGCGGTCACGCTGCAGGCCACTGAGGCGGAAGATGGCCGACACCGAAGCGGCGCGCTCCAGGCTGAGCTTCTGGTTGGCAGCAGCGGCACCACTGGTGTCGGCATGGCCCAGTACCAGCACGGCAGTCTTCGGGTCGCCTTCGACCGTCTTGGCCACGCGGGTGATCGGGCCGAGGGTCATGGGCAGCAGCATGTTCGGGCGGTCCGGGTTATACGAGCTGTCCACCGGGATGGTCACGGCCAGTACGTTATCGCGGCGCTCCAGCTCCAGCTTACTGTCCTTGATCGCTTCGCGCAGCTTGGGCTCGTACTCGTCCAGCCAGGCCTGGGTTGCCTTCTGGTCGATCTTTGGTACCACTGGCCCCTTGGCTTGCTTTTCATCGCCGCCGAACGGCCACCACCAGCGGCTGGCGCTTTCGGATTTGGCGTCGGCCTTGGCCACTTTTTCAGTAACGGCTGCCTTCACTTCCTGCTCGGCGACCTTGTCCGAACCGAAAGGCCACCAGCTGGAACCGCCCTCCTTGGCGCCCTGCGGGGAGTGGCTGGCGCAACCGGTAACGGCGGTCAGGCACAGGGCGAGTGCTAAGGTTTTATGTGAAGACATCAGCGATACACCATGAAATAGAAAGATATTTTGCCTAGGCACTTCAGGCGTTGGCATTGAGGATAGTCAAAGGGGTGGGGCAATACCCGCATTACCCGATCAAAGGCAACTGGCAAGGACACGCACCAGTTTTTGCGCACGCGGGTCCATGAGTACATACGGGCCGAGGGTATTGACCACGAAACCGAAGGCCACATCGTGCTCCGGGTCGGCAAAGCCGACCGAGCCACCGGCACCGGGGTGGCCGAAGGCGCGGGCGCCCAGGCCAAAGGTGGCGTTAGCCACGTCAGGCTGGTCAAGCATGCAGCCCAGGCCGAAACGGGTCTGGGTGAGCAAGGTGCGGTCCTGGCCGAGGCTGTGCTCGCGGGTCAACTCATCAAGCAGTTCGGATTCGAGCAGGCTGCCATCCAGCAGGCCGGCATAGAAGCCCGCCAGGCTGCGGGCGTTGCCATGGCCGTTGGCCGCAGGCTGCTGCATGCGCCGCCATTCCGGCTTGTTGGTGCTGGTCAGGATCGCTGGCGGGTTGGTGAAGGCACGGGTCGACAGGGCCTCGGGCTCGCGCATGGTCACCTGCAGCAAGCGCTGTGCGGCGGCATCGCCGGGGTTGCCCTTGCCACGGGCGATGTGCGCCACGCGGTCGAAGTCTTCGTCGGCCAGGCCAACATGGAAATCCAGCCCCAGCGGGCGAGCGGTGCGGGCCACGATCGAGTCACCGGGGCCACGGCCATCGGCACGACGTATCAGTTCGCCGATCAGCCAGCCGTAAGTGATAGCCGCATAACCGTGTTCTGTGCCAGGTGTCCACCATGGCGTCTCGGCCGCCAGGGCATCGACCATGGTCTGCCAGTCATACAGGGCTTCAGCCGGCAGCAGCTCACGAATGGCCGGCAGGCCGGCACGGTGGCTGAGCAACTGACGCAAGGTGATCGACTGCTTGCCGGCCTGGGCGAACTCGGGCCAGAAGTTGGCCACTGGGGCATCGAGGGCCAGCTTGCCCTCGCCAACCAGCTGTAACGCGGTAACAGCGGTAAAGGTCTTGGTGCAGGAAAACAGGTTGGCGATGGTGTCGCTGTGCCAGGCCTGCTGGCCGTCCTTGTCGGCACTGCCGGCCCACAGGTCGACAACAGTCTCGCCGCCAACCTGGATGCACAGCGCGGCGCCACGCTCCTGGGGATCATCGAACAGCGCGGCAAAGGCTTCGCGCACGGCTTCGAACTTCAGCTCATAGTGACCCTGGATCTGCACCCGCTGCTCTCCGTACGACCATATTCAAAAAAGGTGTGCATTGTTTCAGTAGTTTGGCGTTTTGCAAACTGGCTTGGGCTGGGTGGTCGCGATGAATGGTGCTCCCACAAAAGCAAACGGCGTCAGCCTGTAATCAGGGCGCCGGTTTTTCCAGCTCGGTGCGCAGCTGGGCCATGGTTTGCAAATTGCTCTTGCGCACGGCATCGACAAAGCCCGGGTACGGCATGTCGGTGATCGCCACCAGCCCGAGGTGGCCGTTCTCGCCGTCGAGCAGACGGCCGCTGGCCGGCTGGTCGAGGTACTGGAACCAGTGCGCGCCGACGATCATCGGCTGCTCAAGCGCTGCCTTGAGGAAATTGCCATAGGCCGGGCCACGGTCTTCTTCGCGCACCAACTCCAGCGGCCCGGGCCAGAACGGCCCGCGATCACGCGAGCCAAACTGGAACTCGGACACCAGCACGGGCTTGTCCAGCTCGGCCAGACGGGTGAAGTCGTAGCCGTCCTGCGGCTTGAGGGTGTAGAAATTGAAGCTGAGCACATCACAGAACTCGGCGCAGGCCTTGACGGCCTCCGGCGTGCTGACGGCATAACGACCACCCAGCAACAAGTGGTTGGGTGCATGCCACTTCAATGCATCAGAAATGGTCTTGAAGTAGGTTTCGGCAAATACCTGCTGGAAATGCTGGTAGTCACGCTCGATTTCCGGATGTTCCGGGCTGGGCAGTGGCGCTTCGAAGCCCGGGTCTTCCATCAGTTCCCAGGCAGTCAGTTCGATGCCCCAGGCCTTGGACAGCCCCTCCTGGTTGCGGTACTTGTCGCGCAACTGCTTGAGGAAAGCGCGCTTGGCCGGCACGTCGGTGGTCAGGCGCAAGGTGCCGTAGGCCAGGCCATAACGGGCCTTGGGGTCGTCACCCGGTGCAGCCCAGGCCAGCTCGTTGTCGGCGAAATAGCCAATCAGCCAAGGGTCATCACGGTGATCGCGGGCGGCGATGGCCACGGCACGTTCGGTAGCCATGGCAAAGCGCGGGTCGAACGGGTCGGGCATGCGGCCCCACCAGTCCATGCCAGTGCTGATGCTGGCGTAATCGCCAACGATCGACAGCGGCAAGGTATATGGCATACGCCTGGCCTGGTCGAGGGCTGGCTCACTCCAGTTACCAAGGGTGTTGAAACCCCATGCCTGCAAACGGTCAAGTGCATGCGCCTGCCAGCGTGCTGCATCCAGCGCCAGCGGTGGGCAAGCGGCCGGCTGCCCTTCTACCGGAGGCGGGCAGGGTTTGCCATAGGTACGCTGCAGGTTGGCGGCATAGAAGTCGAACCAGCGCCCTTTCTTGAAATTGCGCCCTTGCGACGAGGTGTTGCCATCGTCGTTGTTGCCTTCGCCATAGAACGCGGCCAGTGCATCACCCTCACCCGGCAATGCCTTGAACATGGTTTCGCGACCGGCGGTGTAGGTACGCCCGCCGTCGGCTGCCACGGCATTCACCCCCAGCGAGTAGAACGGGTGCCCTTCCGGCGTTACCAGGTACCAGCGGCCATCGCGTTTTTCGGTACGGAAGAAGCCCTTGGCCGCAAACGCCGGCCCGGCCACCAGGCCACCATAGGCATCCAGATGCTGCTTGCCACGCTCTGCCAGCCAACCCTTGAGCTGCTGTTGCTCACGGCTATCGGCTGCCTTGAGCTGGTCGTCATTGGTAACCTTCTCGGGCCAGTTGCCACGGGTGGATTGGCCGTACGCATCGATCAATTCGTGATAGGCCGCCTTGTAGGCCTGGTCGTCGTCCTGGATACCCACCCGCTCGATCAGCAGGTTCTGCGCGACCTTGGGGTTGGGGATGCTGAGGCTGATCGAGGCCACCTGCTTGAGGTCGACCGCACCAGCGCTGCTGGTCAGCAACAGGCGCTGGCCAGCATGGTTCCAGGGCATCGGTGGGCCGGCGCGCATGCCCTGGCTGAGTGGTGAACTGGCCGTCAGCGGCACCATCACGGTTTGCGCGGGGCCGGCCGGCAGGTCGATACGGCTGGTCAAGGTACGGCCATCGCTACCTTGCACCGTAACATCCACGGTCAGCGCCCAGTCCATGGCACTTTGCAGGCGCATGGTGAGGAACTGCCCGCTGGACCAGTCCCAGACCCCACCTTGCGGGCTCAGGCGCAGGGTCGGCCGCTGGGCGGGGTTGAACACCACACGCCGCAACACCTCGCCTTCAGCCGTTTGCTCCGCGTTGTACTGCGGCATGCCGGCATCCTCGGTCGCCACATTGACCACCGAGGCCGGGCGCACGAAGCTGAACAGCGTCTGCTGCCCGGCCAGCAAGGGCGAGCTGAACAACAGGGCGAAAACGGCAGGCAAGGTACGGCGGACCATAAGGCTGAGGCTCTCCTTCAGGGCCGTCATGGCCCAGGACTGAGTAAAGGACAACGCGCCGCAGCAAGTGCTCCGGCGGTCAGGAAATCTCCCGCCGGAACGGCGGCAGCGCATTGAGAATAGCCTTGCCGTAGCGCTGGGTGACCAGGCGCCGATCCAGCAAGGTGATGACGCCGCGATCCTGCTCGGTACGCAGCAGGCGGCCGCAGGCCTGGATCAACTTGAGCGAGGCGTCGGGCACGGCAATTTCCATGAACGGGTTGCCACCGCGCGCCTCGATCCACTCCGACAACGCCGCTTCGACCGGGTCGTCGGGTACGGAGAACGGAATCTTGGCGATGACCACGTGCTCACAGTACGCCCCCGGCAAGTCGACCCCTTCGGCAAAGCTGGCCAGGCCGAACAGCACGCTGTGCTGACCATCGTCGACCCGCGCCTTGTGCTTGTTCAGGGTTTCCTGCTTGGACAGGTTGCCCTGGATCAGCACCAGCTTGCGCCAGTCACGGTCCAGCCCATCGAACACGTCCTGCATCTGCTTGCGCGAAGAGAACAGCACCAGCGCGCCGCGGGCATCTTCGACGATATTCGGCAGCTCGCGGATGATCGCTGCCGTGTGCGCCGCCGCGTCGCGTGGGTCGGCCTGCAGGTCGGGGACCCGCAGCAGGCCGGCATCACCATGCACGAACGGGCTGGGCACCACGCAGGTAACCGCATCACGCGGCAGCCCGGAGCGCATGCGGAAGCGGTCGAACTTGCCCAGCGCAGTCAATGTCGCCGAGGTCACCAGCGCGCCATGGGCCACGCTCCACAGGCTTCGACGCAGCATTTCGGCAGCGAGGATGGGGCTGGCGTTGACTTCGATGTCGAACAGCGCACCACTTTCGGCCAGGGTCAGCCAGCGCGCCATTGGCGGGCTGTCTTCCGGGTCTTCGGCGGTAAAGGCCGTCCACAGCTCCCAGTTGCCCTGAGCACGTGTGACCAGGCTGCCGAACAGCGGGTACCACTCTTCGGCCTGGTGGCTGGCGATACCAATGCTGACCTCGCCGTCCATGCCTTCCTTGAGCAGGTCGGCCAAGCGGGTGAACAGGTCGTTGAGGCGGGCAAAGCCTTTTTTCAGCTCGATGCCCACTTCGCGGATCTGCTCCGGTACCACGCCACCCTCGAAGCGGTAACGCGGGCGCTCACGGCCTTCGGTATCCTCGCTGGGGCGGAAATCGGCCACCTGCTCGCACAGGGTGAACATGAACTGCTGCTGGGTGCGCACTTCACGCGCCAGCTCCGGCACCTGTTCGATGTACTTGCCCAGGTCACCGGGCAGCGGATGCTGGGCCAGCAGCTTGGTCAGGTTCTTGGCGGTCTGCTCCAGCCAGTCGGCGGTGGAGCGCAGGCGCGAATAATGGGCGAAATGGCCAATGGCCTTGTCCGGCAGGTGGTGGCCTTCGTCAAACACGTACATGGTGTCACGCGGGTCGGGTAAAACCGCACCACCGCCCAGGGCCAGGTCGGCCAGCACCATGTCGTGGTTGGTGACGATCACGTCGACCTTGCCCATGCCTTCGCGGGCCTTGTAGAACACGCACTGCTGGAAGTTGGGGCAGTGGCGGCCGGTGCACTGGCTGTGGTCGGTGGTCAGGCGGGCCCAGTCCTGGTCTTCCAGGGCTTCGGGCCAGCTGTCGCGGTCGCCGTCCCAGCGGTTGCCGGCAAGCTTCTCGATCATGCTGTTGAACAGCTTCTGGCTGCGCTCGTCGACTTCGATGTGGAAGCCTTCTTCCTCGAACAACTGGGCGGTGGCCGACTGGGCGTGGCCTTCCTGCAACAGGATGTCGAGCTTTGACAGGCACAAGTAGCGGCCACGGCCTTTGGCCAGGGCGAAGCTGAAATTCAGGCCGCTGTTGCGCATCAGGTCGGGCAGGTCCTTGATGACGATCTGCTCTTGCAGGGCCACGGTTGCGGTGGCGATCACCAGGCGCTTGCCGGCTGCCTTGGCGGCCGGGATCGCGGCCAGCGCGTAGGCGACCGTCTTGCCGGTACCGGTGCCCGCCTCCACCGCCACCACGGCAGGCTCGCCAGCACGGCGGCCTTCATCGTCGCAGGCGATGTCGCCAAGTACTTTGGCCACTTCGGCGATCATCAGGCGCTGGCCATAGCGCGGCTTGAGGCTCTTGGCTTCGAGAAAACGCGTATAGGCGCCCTGGATGGTGGCTTTGAGTTCGGTGCTGATCATGGTCTGCAAGCGCCCGGAGGGCTGGATATATTTTCAGTGTTTCGCATGGGGCGGCTATCATACCCCGCTATTGCCCTTTGTGCCGCATGGAGATCCGGATGCTCGCCTTTGCCCTGCCCTACACACTGCATGTTCTGGCCGCCCTGGTATGGGTCGGCGGTATGTTCTTCGCCTGGCTGGTGCTACGCCCGGCAACGGTTGCAGCCCTGGAAGGGCCTGCCCGCCTGCGCTTGTGGGTGGAAGTTTTCCGACGCTTCTTTGGCTGGGTCTGGCTGGCGGTGGCGATTTTGGCGATCAGTGGTATCGGCATGTTGCACATGCGCTTCAGCGGTTTCGAGACGGCGCCGAAGTATGTGCAGGTGATGATAGGTGGCGGGATCGCCATGTTTGCCTTGTTCATGCGCATTCAGGCGTTGCTGCTGCCGGAACTGAAAGCAGCGGTGCAGGCCGAGGACTGGCCGGCGGGTGCGGCCGTGCTGGGGCGGATTCGGCGGATGGTGGGGGTCAATTTGCTGCTGGGCGTGGCGGTGGTAGCCGTTGCCAGTTCGCGGCTGATGATCTGAGAGGTTTTACACTGTACTTGTAGGAGCGGCCTTGCCGGGGCGCCGGACCGGTCGGATGGGCTGCGCAGCAGCCCCGGCGGTTTATGCGTACTCACTGAAATCTGGGGCTGCTGCGCAGCCCATCCGACCGGTCCGGCGCCCCGGCAAGGCCGCTCCTACAAGGGATCGCGGTGAGGTTCAGAGGCGCTGCAGAATCAGCTCACCCGCTGCCCCCGCCAAGCCAGGCTGGCCTGGTTGCCCGGGCCGGCCATTGGCGCCAGCGCTGGTGCTGTACACCAGGCACCCCTTGCTCGCCCCGCCTTTACCGGCTTTACCCGCCGCCCCGGGTTTGCCCGGCGCACCGCCATCCAGGCGCACGACTATGCGTTCCTGCGCAAAGCCCTGCGGCAAGCTCAGGCGAACGCGCCCGCCCGGCGCACCATCATGCCCGTTGCCACCATCATCGCCATTGGCACCACGGCTGGCTTGGCCCCAAGTGCAGCCACCGGCTTCGCCGTTGCCACCATCGAGCCCCACGTAACCGGGTGCACCGGCGCCGCCACGGGCATCGATCACTACCCGCTCGGCATCCACTTCAGCCAGTTTCAGGTCCAGGCTGCGGCCGGAACGGGCTGCCCGCTGGTAGTTACCCGCCGCCCCCGTGGCACTGAACTCACTGCCCTCGCCCAACCGCGCGCTGCGTGCCTCGATCAGTAGCGGGGTCTCGGAAGGCGCAACAACGATGCGCGCATCACGCCCCAGCTCTAGCTGGTCGACCGTCAATTGCGCGAGCGACGCAGGCAGCATCAGGGTTGCTGCGTCAGCAACACGCAAATGCGTAAGGTGCACGCTGGCCGACTTGTCGGGCAGGCGCAACATGGAATTGGCGGCAACGTCCAGGCTCTCGGCCTGGGCAAAAGGGGCCGCCAACAAGGCCAACAACATCAGATTACGCATTTCGTGGCGCCTCCTGCGCACGGGGGATAGACATGACATGGAAGATACCCGTCAACAGGATCTGCAAGCGATCGAACCAGCGATGGCTGCGCCCGCGCAAGCTGGCGTTGAAGAACAGTACTTCAAGCAGATGCAGGCTTAGTAGAAAAATGCCAACGGCATTGATCAACAAATTGAAAGGCAACGGTTGTGGCATCAGCTGATTGAACAGCACCACACCCCAGAAAGCGACCGTCAGGACCTTGCCCAGGCCCAGGATGAACTTCATACCCCGCCCCCTAGATTGTTGTTATGTCGAGACGGCCCGAGCGAGCGGGCCGTGCGACCCACATTAACTGCAATGCCAAGGCAGGCGCCAGCACCGCTCAGTTGAGGTGCAGCTCCACCCGTCGGTTGCGCGCGCGGCCCTCTTCGGTTTCGTTGTCGGTGACCGGCTCGCTTTCGCCGCGCCCCTGGCTGGTGACCTTGCCCGGCTCCAGGCCCTGGCCGATCAGGTACTCGGCCACGCTACTGGCGCGGCGCTCGGAAAGCGCCTGGTTGTAACTGTCGGACCCGACGCTGTCGGTGTGCCCGATCACTTTGACCTTGGCGATTGTCGGTGAGTTGAGTTGCGCCACCAGGCCTTGCAGGCGCTGTTTGGCAGCGGCGGTCAGCTCGGCAGAATCGAAAGCAAACATCACCGCGCCGTTGTCATCAAGGATGATCACATCCGGCGAGGGCTCGGGAGCAGTGGCAGGTGCTGCCGCCGGGTACTCCTTCAGCGGGCAGCCCATGTGGTCGACCGCCGTGTTGGCGGGGGTATCGGGGCAGTAGTCGCGGCGATCAAAAATACCATCGCCATCTTTGTCACCGTCCTGGGCAAAGCAGATCAGCCCGCCGGCGACAGCGCCCAGGGCACCGCCCGCTGCAGCCCAGGTAGAACTTTCGATAGCGCCCAGGCCGCCACCGACCAAGCCGCCCAGCACGCTGCAAATGGGCCAGATCCTTTGGTTGAGGGGCGCGCTGCCATCGGTGTGCGTGGCGCAGCCCGTGAGCAGGCTGGCAGCGACCAACAGCGGCAGAGCCGCCTTCGACATCACACTCATGCTGAATGCTCCTGGGTCATTGGCCACAAACGGCGGACCGGCTTCAAAGCGCGCCCGTGCCACTGCTCAAGGCACGGGCATACGCCGTTTCAACGCTGGATCTTGATTTCGGTACGACGGTTCATGGCACGCCCTTCAGCCGTGGCATTGTCCGCTACCGGTTGGGTTTCACCGGCACCGACCACCGAAATGAAGCTACTGCGCGGGACCCCTTCCTCGACCAGGTAATCGGTCACCGAATGGGCACGGCGCTCGGACAGCTTCTGGTTGTAGCTGTCGGAGCCGACGCTGTCGGTATGGCCGCTGACGCTCAGGCGCGCAGATGGCGCTTCCTGTTTCAGGCGCGTGGCAATGGTATTGAGGCGTTCCTTGTCGCTGGCGGTCAGGCGCGCAGAGTCAAACTGGAAGTGCACATCGCGGATGACGATGACTTCTTCCTTCTGCACCACCACTTCCTCGACCACCGCAGGTGCTGGTGGCGGGCAGCCATCGGCATCAACCTGCACACCACGCGGCGTGCCAGGGCACTTGTCGCGGCTGTCCGGCACGCCATCGCCATCCTCGTCGCCATCACCATGGGCCCAGCAATAGCCCGCTGCCAGGCCACCGCCGAGCAACGCACCCCAGCCAGCCCAGCTGGAACTTTCGATGGCGCCCAGGGCGGCGCCGCCTACACCCCCGACGGCGGCACATTTCGGCCAGTCGGTTTTTTGCAAACCTGCACAACCAGTCAACACACTGGTGAGCAGTACCAGGGGTATCGCTGTGCGTACTATGCTCATTTCATTGCTTCTCCTAGGGGAATCGGCATATGGCCGATCTCTGGGAGTAAAGACCGCGCATTCCAATGCTGCCAGCAATAAGCCACGACGCGGTCACATGCCTCTTTGCCCGCACGCTGCGGCCCGCTAGTCTTGGACGACTTGAACGAGGATTGGCAATGACCGACGGTTTTTCCCAACGCACCCCACAGCAAGCCCTCGCAGCCTTGCTCGAGCGTTTTACTCCGCAACGCCTGCTGCTGGTGGGCACGCGCTTCCCGGCACTGGACGCCTTTGCCCAAGCGCACCCGCAAGTGACGATTGCAACGGCTGCCCCTGGCCCGCTGCCGGCAGAACTGGCAGCCCAGCGCTTTGACCTGGCGGTGCTGGTGGACTGCCTGGAGCACCTGCCCAAGCGCACTGGCCTTGAGTTGCTGGGCGGTATTCGCAACCTCAATGCCAGCCGGGTTGCCGTGCTGGCCGACCTGGCCGCGTGCGGCTGGCAGGACACCGACTTCTTCGCCCTGGCCCTGTCGGCCAGCGAGAAATTCTGCCGTGACCAGCAGGTCTTGAGCCTGTTCACCTATGATCTACATGATTACAAGCAGGTCCCGGACTGGCTCAATGCCCGGTTCTGGGCCAACCCTGAAAACTTTGGCAAGTACTGGTGGTAATGATGAGTGTCTCGGTCTGCCCTTGTGGCAGTGGCAACCTGCTTGACGCGTGCTGCGGGCATTACCATGCCGGTACCCCGGCACCGGATGCCCAGACGCTGATGCGCTCACGCTACAGTGCCTACGTGCTGGGCCTGGTCGACTATCTGGTGGCAACTACCCTGCCGGCCCAGCAAGCCGGCCTGGACCGCGCCGCCATGGCCGCCTGGAGTGCCCAGAGCACTTGGCTGGGCCTGGAAGTGGAAAGCGCCGAGGTGCTGGGTGGCCAACCGGAGCACGGTTTTGTCACCTTCACTGCGCGCTGGCACGACGCGGACGGTGACCACCAGCACCGCGAGCGCTCGGCGTTCGTGCAGCACGCCGGGCGCTGGTATTTCATCGACCCCACGGTCGGCCTGAAGGCCGGGCGCAACGACCCTTGCCCTTGCGCCAGCGGGCAGAAATTCAAGAAATGCTGCGCCAGCTACGTGGAGAACTGACCATGATCCAACGCGCCCGTCTGCTGCTACTCGGTACGCTGATGGCATGGTTGACGGGCTGCGCCAGCTGGGGCGGTGACGACTGGCGCGAACCTCAAGTGCACCTGGTCGAGGTCGAAACGGTCAAGGCCAGGCTGCTGCAGCAAGAATTCGTCCTGCACGTGCAGGTCGACAACCCCAATGACAGCCGCC
Organism: Pseudomonas sp. NPDC089408; assembly: GCF_044749445.1. Taxonomy (NCBI): domain Bacteria; kingdom Pseudomonadati; phylum Pseudomonadota; class Gammaproteobacteria; order Pseudomonadales; family Pseudomonadaceae; genus Pseudomonas; species Pseudomonas sp. NPDC089408. The sequence continues at coordinate 474,613 of NZ_JBIVHY010000003.1, read as the reverse complement.
TGTTCATCCGCAACCTGTCGTATGCCGTGCGCCTCAACGACCTGCTGCTGGTGCAGGATGAAGAGAGCCTTTGGCGCAGTGTGGGCGGGCACGCCCGGCGCACCTTCAAGATCACCGCGCGTACCAACCTGTGGCAGCACCTGAAACCACTGGCCAAGTTGCTCAAAAGCGGGGAACCGCTGCATTACACCCTGCAGGCCGAACTGGCGACCGGGTTGATCATTCATCGGGACCTGCACTTATCGCGCAGTGGTGAGATAATCCCCGGCGATCACTTCCCGGAGTAACCCTGCAATGTCCCAACAACCCCACGTTCATGGCCCTGACTGCAACCACGACCATGATCACCACCATGACCATGATCACGGCCATGTGCACGGCCCGCACTGCAACCACGGCCACCAGGAGCCGGTGCGTAACGCCCTGAAGGACGTTGGCCGTAACGACCCGTGCCCGTGCGGCAGCGAGAAAAAGTTCAAGAAGTGCCACGGCGCCTGATAGCTGCACACCTGGCCAGGATCTAGCTGGACCAATGTGGGAGCGGGCGAGCCCGCGAACACCGGCTATGCCGGTGCCATCCACCGCGTCGCATTCTTCGCGGGTAAACCCGCTCCCACAGGTTGGGTACAGGCCTCAGGCTGGCGCGGTCCCTGTGGGAGCGGCTTCAGCCGCGAACACCGGCCATGCCGGTGCCATCCACCGCGTCGCATGCTTCGCGGGCACGCCCGCTCCCACAGGGATTGCGCAGGGTTATGCAGCCTTGCGCCGGTTCGCCCCCAGCAAATCCTGGTACCACAGGCCGGCGTCATAGGCGATGGTTACCAGCGTGGTACCGGCATAACGCGGGTGCTGGGCCATGCGCTGGGCAACCGCGAGGCAGGCCGCAGCGGTGTTACCGACAAAAATGCCACTCTGCATGTAGAACCAGCGCTGCGCAGCCAGCATCTCCGGGTGTTGCACTTGCGCCCGCTCATCCACCAGCGACCAGTCCATGAACGGTGGGCACACGCCTACCGCCATGCCCTCAAAACGGTGATCGGTGAACACGCCAGCCCTCGAGTCACAGCCACTGGGGTCGACCAGCACCGTAGACACCTCGAAGCCATGGTCCTTCAGCCCCAAGGTGATCCCGGTGAAGCTGGCGCCCGTACCTGCGCAACCGACAAACAGGATCTCCTTGCCAGCCCCGGCATTGGTCAATTGCAGCGCCAACTCGCTGGCTGTCTGGTAACGGTGGGCCTCGATACCCACCGGGTTGTTGAACTGGTCGGTATAAAAGTATGACTTGCCCAGTGCAGCCTGGTTTTCCAGGTGGTGCATTACCACATCCTTGGGTGTGGCACCGGCCATCAGCATGTCCTTGCCGATCAACCGGGCACCAAAGCACTCCAGCAAATCCCGCTTGGTCTGGCTGAAGCTCAGCCCCACCGCCAGCTCTACGGCGACCTGGTACTTGTGGCAGGCCGCCAGCAAGCCGAAGCCGAAACTGCCACCGGTTTTTTCGATGACGGTTGTCACCCCGGGGATGATGTCGCCATTGCGCACTGCATGTTCGACGATGCGCCGGGCCGCCCGGTACTTGTGGCTGCCGCCCGGGTTGTTCATTTCCAGCTTGGTGTAGATGCGATCGCTGACACTGATGAGCTCGCTCATTTGCGGCCACCTTCAATTGAAGTCTGCAGCCAGGCCTTGTTCTGCAGCAGGCCGGCAGTGGCAAGCAGCAGCCCGATGCACAGGGCCATGCAGATGGCATTGGTACCGTCCCAACCGACCGTACTCAGCAACAGCGGGGGGCTGAACGCACCAATGGTGGCAAAGATGGCGATGCCCAGGTCGTTCTTGCCCTGCATCTGCATGGCTGCCGGGCTGTTCTGCAGCGACTGCGCCAGCAAGGCACCGCCACCGACATAGGTCAGGTTCCAACCCAGCCCGAGGGCAATCAGTGCCACGGTCATCATGGCGTAGCTGTGCGACCAGATATTCAGCGCCGAGCACCCGATCAACAGCGCCAGCCCCGCGCAGATGGTGGTCCTGATACCCAGCCGCTGGATAATCGCACCGGTGAAGAACGATGGGGCAAACATGGCGATCACATGCCACTGGATTGCCAGGCGCACGTCCGTGAAGTCCTCATGCATGTGTTTCATGTGCATCGAGGCCTGAATCATCAACAGGTTCATGATGCCGTAGCCCAGCGCCGCGACAGCCATTGCCACGATCACGCTCGGGCTTAGTGGCTCGGTACGGCTGGTGGCTGGCGTTGCTAAGCTGTTGGCCGCGCTTGCCCGGCTGGCATCGTTGGGCAGGCACAGGGCAATCAGCAACGACAGCAGCGCCAGGCCGACAAACGCGGCATAGCAGAGCGAGAACAGTGGGTAGCCACCAACGTCGCGCAACCACTCGGTGAGCGTCGGCCCGACCACGGCCGCAATGACGCCCCCGGCCACGACCAGCGAAAGGGCTTTGGGCTTCAGGGCCTGAGAAAGGTTGTCAGTAGCCGCGAAACGGTTGAAGTTGGCGAAGGCGATGTACACCCCCAACGCAGAATGGCTGAGCACCAGGGTTGCAAAATGCTGATGCTCCACCGCCAGAAAGCCGCTGACGCCAGACAACGCCAGGGGAATTGCGCCGAGCATGAAGGCTTTCTTGCGGCCGATGCGGCTCATCAACCTGGACACCGGATAGGTGGCCAGCATCAGGCACAGGAACTGGAAGCCGTAAGGCACCGTGGACCATGCGGCGTCGGGCGCCAGTGCGGCACCGACGATGGCAGCCATGGTCACCGACATGACCGCGGTGGTCAGGTTGATCGACTGTGCGGTGAAATACAGATACGTGCGCCGCGGCAGGGTACTGTTCATAGCGCGTGCTCGTGGTAAATGGTCAGGTCGATTTCGGCCTCGGGGAACACGCAAATCAGCCGTTCCTTGCCTTTGCCCAGGCGTTTGCGCTTGACGCTCAGGCGCCCGATGCGCCGAGGTGAATCGAGGTGCGTGCCACCGCACGGGATCTCGATGCCGTCGTAGGTCCACAAACGCGCGTCTTCCAGCCCCTCGACCGCGTAGTGCTCGATGGGCGCATCGCAGCCGATCAGTTCATTCGCCCGCCGCTCTATTTCAACCACCTCTTCAGCCGTGAAGGCGTCCTCGACCAGGAAGTCGAAACGTGCCGTGTCCTCCTTGATATGGCAGCCGATGGTCCATTGCTTAAGCTCTTCACGCAGCCCGACGGCAGCGGCATACAGGAAGTGGCTGGCACTGTGCGACAGCGTTAGCCGTTCACGCCGTTCAATATCGATGGTGACGCGGGCCGGCATGCCGACGGTGACTTCATCCAGCAGGTGCAGGTCATCCGGGTGCAGGCTGTGAATAATGATGCCGCCCAGTTTTCCGCCTTTGAAACCTTCCAGGCGAATGGGGCTACCGTAAAGTTTTTTTACCCAGACGAACCGCACGGTCCCGACAGGCAGTTCAATGGTACCGAAGTCTGCTTCCTGGCCGCCGCCTTCCGGGTAGGCCACGGTACTTTGCAACTCGATGCCGTCACTGTGCACCCGCGTTACTTGCGTATTGGCACCGGCCAGGTATTGGTCTTTGTAATACAGCTTCTCGGTATTTCGCAAAACTTCATAGTTCAGAGCGTTCATGATTCAAGTACCACCTGCAATGATGTTTTAACCTGCACCCGGGCGGCGGCAGGAACGTCTTTGGTTACAATGCAGCCCGGCCCGATAAAGGCGCCATCGCCGATGTGGATAGCGCCCAGCACACTGGCGAAAGCGCCGATCTGTACGCGGTTGCCAAGGGTCGGGTGCCGGGCGCTCGACGGGTTGTCGCTGATGCCGCGGGCGCCCAGGGTGACGCCGCCAAGCACGTAGCAATCGTCCCCGATGGTCGAGGTTTCACCAATGACGGTGCCCATGCCGTGATCGATGATGAAGCGCGCGCCGATACGGCTGCGGAAGTGGATTTCCGCACCCGAGAGCATCTTCCCGCGCCGGGAAACCATGGCCGCCAGGCATTGGCCGCCGGCGCCGTAAGTTGTAGCGCTGTTGTTGTAGATCCAGTGGGCAAGGCGGTAATGCAGAACCGCGGAATAAGAGGTATAGGTTCTGGCGATGAAGATCACGTCACGGCCCGCGGCCGGGTCCTTCATGGCAAATGCCAACAAATCGGCATGCGCCTGTTCAGTCACGGCTTCAATAATCGCTGTTTGTTTCAGCGTTTCGAATTCTTCAATTGAACAGCACTCCAGTAACGCAGAGGTCACAAGGTTTTTTACAACTTTGTATGACGCCAGTTCATCAGGCACAGGAAGCCTGGCAATGACGGCTGATTGCATGTCCATAGGTGCAGGGCTCGTTATCCAGTTGTCTGGTTTGCACAGACGCTAAAAGTGCTGCCTTGGCTGGCAGCCGAAAGTTCCGACAAGGGGATAGTGGCAGGTACTGGCCATTTGCAAACGAACAGTCGACAAGCATTTCCGTTAACTGTTAGGCTTTTTTTTCTAACGGTTTCGGACCTGCCATGACCACCTGCAGCCTTCATGACCTGTTGAAACAACGCCTCGATGCAGGGGAGTGGTTGCCTGGCCAGCGCATGCCCTCGATCCGCAAGCTGACCGCTGCCGTCGATTTCAGTTACCACGACGTGGTGTCGGCCTATGCCCAGCTGGTCAGTGAAGGCGTGTTGACCGCCTCACCCGGGCGCGGCTACTTCGTCGCCAATCGGGCACGCCAGACGAGCGTGATCCACGAGCCCGAGTGCATGGCCGGTGACCCGTTGTTCCGGCTGCTGCAGGGCGGCCAGCACTACACCAAGCTGGGCAGCGGCTGGCTGCCCCCGGCATGGCGAGATACCGAACTGCTGGCAAAGGCCATTCGGCGCACGGCGAGGCTGGAGCAAAGTTCGCTGGCAGAGTACGGCGATATCCAGGGCTACCTGCCCATGCGCAAACAGCTTTGCGTACACATGAAGCGGCTGACCCGGGTCGATGCCCGCCCCAACCAGTTGTTGACCACACTGGGCGCCACCCAAGGGTTGGACCTGGTTGCGCGGTTGTTGATCAAGCCTGGCGATCACGTGTTCGTCGACGAGCCGGGCAACGGCAACCTGATCAAGCTGATCCAGCTGGCCGGCGGCCACGTGGTCGGCATCCGGCGCACCCAGGACGGTCCGGACGTGGAAGAAATGCGCAGCTACCTGGCCAGGCACAAGGTCCGGGCGTTTTTCTGCAACAGCACCTTTCACAACCCGACCGGCAGCAACATCAGCCCACATAACGCCTTCAGCGTGCTGCGCCTGGCGGTTGAACACGAGTTCTACGTGGTCGAGGACGATGTGTATGGCGATTTCAGCCCGGCCGTGCGCCAGACCTTTGCCGAGCTGGACAACCTGGACCGGGTCATCTACATCGGCAGCTTCTCCAAATGCCTGTCGGCATCGTTGCGCGTGGGGTTCATCGCCTGCTCGCAAGACCTGATTGAACCGCTGACCCGCTTGAAACTGCTGACGTGCGTAGCCGTCCCGGCGTTCTGCGAGCGCTTCGTCAACACCATATTGTCGGATGGCACCTATGCGCGGCACATGAAGGATGTGCAGCAACGCCTGATTCGCCAGCAGGTGCAGACCCAGCGCTTGTTGCTGGAGCGCGGCTGGCAGTTCGAGATTGCGCCGCAGGGGGGCATGTTCCTATGGGTCTACCACCCGGACCTGCCCGACCTGCAACCTTTCATACGCAAACTGGAGCAACACAAGATCCTGCTGATGCCAGGTTCTGCATTTGCCGTCACCCGTGACTACCGGCGCTATGCACGTATCAACTGCACGCATTTTTCCGACACCCTGGCCGAGCATTTCGACGTTTGATCTGCCACAGGTAAATAAACCGACCTGAGACCTTGCATGGCGCCTGCGCGCTTACTACCTTAGCGCCTTTCCACACCAGCCTCGCCTTGCAGGAGCCCTTGTCATGGCCGCCGCCGCCTTTCCTCCCTTCCGCCTGCGGTTCGCAACCGCTGCTACGCTGCTCGGCATGCTCGGGCTGGCCGGCTGCCAGACGGGCGGCTACCAGGACAGCGTGCCACCGACCAGCGGCGTACAGCCGCTCAAGGGCCTGGCGCAGAACGTTTCGGTACGGCGCAACGCCATGGGGGCACCGCTGATCGAAAGCAGCAGCTTCCATGACGCGCTGTTCAGCCTGGGCTATGTGCACGCCGGTGACCGCATCGAGCAGATGCTTGCCATGCGCCTGCTGGCCCAGGGCCGCCTGGCCGAGCTGGCCGGCAGCGAGGCGCTGGACATCGACCGCCTGATGCGTGCCGCCAACCTCAAGCAGAGCGCCGCCCAGCAGTACGCCGATGCCTCGCCACGGCTCAAGCGCTTCTTTGAAGTGTATGCGCGCGGCGTCAACGCCTACCTGTTCCGCTACCGCGACAAGTTGCCAGCCGGCCTGGCCAACAGCGGCTATCGCCCGGAGTACTGGAAGCCTGAAGACTCGGCGCTGATCTTCTGCCTGTATGCGTTCAGCCAGTCGGTGAACCTGCAGGAAGAACTCAGTGCCCTGACCCTGGCGCAGCAAGCCGGCAGCGACAAACTGGCCTGGCTGCTGCCCGGCGCGCCGGATAAGCCGTTGGCCGAAAGCGAGGTGGACAAGCTCAAGGGCCTGAACCTGGCCAACCAGTTGCCTGGGCTGCCCGCCCTGGCCGCCGCCAGCCAGAAACTGGCCGACCTCAACCTGCTCGGCAGCCCGGGCTCGGCCAACCTGGCCCTCGGCCCACAGCGCAGCCGCAGCGGCAAGAGCCTGCTGGCCAGCGACAGCCGTGCAGCCTGGGCCCTGAGCCCGGTACAGATCCATACCAGCAAGTACCAGGTCGCCGGCCTGTCGTTGCCCGGCCTGCCGATTGTGCTGGCCGGTTACAACGGCAAGCTGGCCTGGAGCAGCAGCGCGGTCATGGCCGACAACCAGGACGTGTTCCTCGAACAACTGCGCCGCCAGGGCAGCCAGCTGAGCTACCTGGCAGACGGTAAATGGCTGCCGGCCCGCGCCCGCAGCGAAACCTTCTTCGTGCGTGGCCAGCGGCCGCTGCGCGAAGTGATGTATGACACTCGCCACGGCACCCTGTTGCCCCAGCCCGACAATGCCAGCCTGGGCCTGGCCCTGAACCTGCCGCAGTTCAAAGGCGACCGCAGTCTGGATGCACTGTTTGACCTGACCCGCGCCAGTAACCTGGAGCGGGCCTTCGACAGTACCCGTGAAGTGACCGCCGCCGCCCTCAATTTCGTGTTCGCCGAGCCCGAACACATCGGCTGGCAAGTCAGTGGCCGCTACCCTAACCGCCGCGAAGGCCAGGGCTTGCTGCCCTCGCCGGGTTGGGACGGGCGCTACGACTGGGACGGCTATGCCGACCCGATGCTGCACCCGTACGACCAGGACCCGAGCGCCGGCTGGATCGGCCATGCCAACCAGCGCAGCCAGCCACGTGGCTATGGCATGCAGCTGTCTAGCACCTGGTACTACCCCGAGCGCGCCGAACGCCTGGCCCAGCTGGCCGGCAATGGCCGCCACGACAGCCGTAGCCTGATGGCCCTGCAGAACGACCAGGTAACCCTGCTGGCCGACAAGCTCAAGCAGATGTTCGACGCCCCTGGCATGGCCCAGCCGCTAAAGCAGGCGATCGACGCCCTGCCTGGCGCACAGCGCGACAAGGCCCGCGACACACTGGCCCGGCTCAAGTCTTTCGATGGCCGCCTGAGCCCGGTGTCGGCAGATGCCGCACTGTACGCCCTGTTCTTGCAGGAAGTGGCACGGCAGACCTTCCTCGATGACCTGGGCCCGGAGTCCGGCCCAGCCTGGCAGGCCTTTGTCAGCAATGCGCGGTTGTCGTTCTCGGCCCAGGCTGATCACCTGCTGGGGCGCGATGACAGCCCGTTCTGGGATGACCGCAACACCCCGCAGAAAGAAGACAAGCCGGCTATCCTAGCCCGCAGCCTGGCGGGGGCAGTGGATGCTGGCACCGCACAACTGGGCGCCGACCGCCGCGCCTGGCAGTGGGGCAAACTGCACCAGTACCGCTGGCCGGCACCGGCCTACCATGGCCTGGGCGATGCCCTCAGCCGAGCGCCGCTGGCCGCAGGTGGTGACTTCACCACCCTGGCACTGACGCCGTACGCCTGGGGCAGCGACTTCGACACCCGCCTGCCGGCCTCGGCGCGGATGATCGTCGACTTCGGCCAGGCCGAACCGCTGCAGGTCCTGACCAGCAGCGGCCAGTCCGGCAACCCGGCCAGCGCGCATTACAGCGACGGGCTGGATGCCTGGTTCAAGGGGCGCTTCATGAGCCTGCCGCTGCAGCAGCAGAACTTTGGGCGGGCGTATGGCAACCAACGGTTGACCTTGGTGCCGGGCAAGTAAGCTTGTACGCCAAAGCCGTCAGCCTCGGCGGCTTTGGCCTTGCACTAAACGGCTACGACCGAAAGCTCGATCCGCTGCCCCAACACATGCAACGCATGTTCAACCTGCTCGATCTTGGACCGATGCAACAAGTCGACCAGACGATCAACCTGAGGGCGATTGACCCCTAGACGGCGTGCCATCTCGGTCTTGCTGATTTTCTGTGCAAGCATCGTATTCCACAACGCTGCCTTCGCTGCCGTCAGCGCTGGTAGGCGTACGACAGGTTGGCCTGCCTTTGGAGAGGCAGGTAACGGGATAGCCTGCTTTTGATCCACGTAGAACGAAAGCGCGGACTCCAAGGCATCCACAGCATCGAACAGGGCTTCCTCTGACGTATCACCCGCACAGGCCATCTCAGGGACATCGGGGCAACCCACCCAGACGCTGCCCTCCTCCTGATGAACGACCACCGGATACTCGAATACCATTACGTGCTCCTCTGAACCGTTCATGCTTTCAACCCCAGATCTTTCAGGATCTTCAGCCTCAGGCCTTCGCTAATTTCCTTCGCGCCGTGATCCGGGAAAATCGTCTGGCGATTGCCGAGGTAAACCTTGAAATGACTACCCTTGGCAGCCACGAACGTAGCGCCTTGGCCGCGTAGCCATCGGCGAAACTCACTGTATTTCATGCCTGCCTTCGTCGACTTAATGTGCATCACGCGCCAGAAGATCGCAACATTTTTGTTGCATCACTTCGACCTGAGCTCACAGTTAACCGCAAAAGCCGTTTCGCCATTTCTGAACAGCCCTTAGTCCATTTCCCTTGATAAACCGTTCGAACTCCCGGGACAGTTCCGTGCTCCTATCAAGTACTCTCGGCAACCAGCGCCCATGCCATGGACCTCGTGATCGCCCGCCCCGAAGGGCTCTATTGCCCCCCCGGTGATTTCTATATCGACCCGTGGCGCCCCGTGGACCGCGCCGTGATCACCCATGGCCACGGCGACCACGCCCGCACCGGCAACGGCCATTACCTGACCGCCAGCCCCGGTGCCGGCATCCTGCGCAGCCGCCTGGGCCAGGACATTGCTTTGCAGACCCTGCCCTACGGCGAACGCCTGCTGCACCACGGCGTCACCCTGAGCCTGCACCCGGCCGGGCATGTACTGGGCTCGGCGCAAGTGCGCCTGGAGTACCAGGGTGAAGTGTGGGTCGCCTCTGGTGACTACAAGGTAGAGCCCGATGGCACCTGTACGCCCTTTGAACCGGTGCCGTGCCACACCTTCATTACCGAGTCGACCTTCGGCCTGCCGATCTACCGCTGGCCCAGCCAAAGCGAAATCTTTGCCGGTATCAATGCCTGGTGGCGGGCCAACTGCGAGCAGGGCAAAGCCAGCGTCTTGTTCTGTTATGCCTTCGGCAAGGCACAGCGCATTCTGCACGGGCTGGATGCCAGCATCGGCCCGATACTGGTGCACGGCGCCGTCGAGCCGCTTAACCGGGTTTACCGGGATGCCGGGGTCTACCTGCCGGAAACCCGCTATGCCGGCGATATCCCCCGCAACGACCCCTTGCTGCGCCAGGCGCTGGTGCTGGCCCCGCCGTCGGCTGGCGGCAGTAGCTGGATGCGCCGCTTTGGCGATTACAGCGATGCCTTTGCCAGTGGCTGGATGCTGCTGCGCGGCACCCGCCGACGCCGTGGTGTGGACCGGGGCTTCGTGCTTTCCGACCACGCCGACTGGCCCGGCTTGCTGTGGGCCATCGGCCAGACCGGCGCCGAGCGGGTGATGGTCACCCACGGTTCAGTCAACGTGCTGGTGCGCTACCTCAACGAACAAGGCCTGGATGCCCGCGCCTTCGTCACCGAGTACGGTGAGGAGGACGATGTGCCAAACACCGAGCCGTCATCATGAAAGCCTTCGCCGCGTTGTACCTGCGCCTGGATGCGACCACCTCCAGCAACACTAAGCTGGAAGCGCTGCGCGATTACTTCAGCACAGCCCCCGCCGAAGATGCCGCCTGGGCGGTGTACTTCCTGGCCGGCGGCCGCCCGCGTCAACTGGTCCCCACGCGCCTTTTGCGCGAACTGGCCACGGCCTTGGCCAGCCTGCCGGACTGGCTGTTCGAGGAAAGCTACCAGGCCGTGGGCGACCTGGCCGAGACCATTTCGCTGCTGCTGCCGCTGCACGCCGCGGGCAGCGAAGAGGGCTTGGCCATCTGGGTTGAACAGCACCTGCTGCCCTTGCGCGGGCTGCCGCCCGAGCAGATCCAGCAGCGCCTGCCGGCGCTCTGGGCGCAGCTGGACCGGCCCAGCCTGATGCTGTGCCTGAAGCTGATTACCGGCAGCTTTCGCGTGGGCGTGTCCAAGTTGCTGGTTACCCGCGCCTTGGCACAACTGGCCGGGCTGGACGTCAAACGCGTGGCCCAGCGCCTGGTAGGCTACACCGATATCAGCCATCGCCCCACAGCCACCAGTTACCAGAAGCTGATCGCCGCGGAATCCGCCGATGAGCACAGCCAGCGCGGCGGCCAGCCCTACCCCTTCTTCCTGGCCCACCCACTGCAGGCGCCAAGCGAGCAGTTCGATGCCTTGCTCGGGCCGCCAAGTGACTGGCAGATCGAATGGAAGTGGGACGGCATTCGCGCCCAGGTGGTCAAGCGAGAAGGCCAGCTATGGGTGTGGTCGCGTGGCGAGGAACTGGTGACTGACCGCTTCCCCGAGCTGCACAGCCTGGCGCAAACCTTGCCCGATGGTGTGGTGCTCGACGGGGAAATTCTGGTGTGGAAGCCAGGGAATGCAGGTGCTGAACTGGCCGTACAGCCGTTTGCCTTGCTGCAGCAACGTATTGGGCGCAAAACGCTGGGCAAAAAACTGTTGAACGATGCGCCGGTGGTGCTGCAGGCCTACGACCTGCTGGAGTGGCAAGGCGAGGACTGGCGCAGCCGACCTCAGCACGAACGCCGCAGCCAACTGGAACGCCTGCTGGATGAGCACCCGCAGGCCCCGGTACTGCTATCGCCGCTGCTCGATGGCCCGGACTGGGCCGACCTTGCCCGCCAGCGCGAGCAGTCGCGCAGCCTGGGCGTCGAAGGCCTGATGCTGAAGCAGCGCGAAGCCCTGTACGGCGTGGGCCGCACCAAAGACATGGGCACCTGGTGGAAATGGAAGATCGACCCGTTCAGCGTCGATGCCGTGCTGATCTATGCCCAACGTGGCCACGGCCGCAGGGCCAGCCTGTACAGCGACTACACCTTCGCCGTGTGGGATGCGCCGGCCGGCACGCCGGGGCGGGCCCTGGTGCCCTTTGCCAAAGCCTATTCCGGGCTCAGTGACGAAGAAATGCGCAAGGTCGACAGCATTATCCGCAAGACCACGGTAGAAACCTTCGGCCCGGTGCGCAGCGTGACACCCACGCTGGTGTTCGAGCTGGGCTTCGAAGGGATCGCCCTGTCGCGCCGTCACAAGAGCGGTATTGCCGTGCGCTTTCCGCGCATGTTGCGCTGGCGGCTGGACAAGCCAGTAGAAGAGGCGGATGACCTGGCGACCCTGCAAGCATTGCTGGCCTGACACAACTCGGTGCCCAGGAAAACACCCATGGAGGCGCAAGGCCAAAAACTGTGCTTCTATCTGTGTGCCGACCCGTGTCGCAGACCGTTTTCGCCACGCAGCCAGGACCACCATGCACCATTCAACCCACGACCTGCTCTCACCCGTTCCGGGCATTACCCGCCAACTGCACAGTTTCCACTTCGGCCCCCGCGGTGGCGGCAAGGTCTACATCCAGGCCTCGCTGCATGCCGACGAGCTACCTGGCATGCTGGTGGCCTGGCACCTCAAGCGCCGCCTGGCTGAACTGGAACAGCAGGGCCGCCTGCAGCGCGAGATCATACTGGTACCCGTGGCCAACCCGGTTGGCCTGGAACAGGTGCTGCTGGATGCGCCGCTGGGGCGCTTCGAACTGCAAAGCGGCGAGAACTTCAACCGCAATTTCGTCGACCTTTCGGACAGCATTGGCGACCAGATCGAAGAACACCTGAGCCAGGACCCGGCACACAACATTGCCCTGATCCGCGAATACCTGCGCCGGGGGCTGGACGCGCACCCGGCGCGCACGCCGCTGCAGGCCCAGCGCCTGATCCTGCAACGCCTGGCCTGCGATGCCGACCTGGTGCTGGACCTGCACTGCGACTTCGAAGCGGTCGAGCACCTGTACACCACCCCAGACGCCTGGCCACAGATCGAACCGCTGGCCCGCTACCTGGGCGCCCAGGCCAGCCTGCTGGCCACCGACTCGGGCGGGCAGTCGTTCGATGAATGCTTCAGCCTGGTCTGGTGGCAGTTGCAGCAACGTTTTGGCAAGCGCTTCCCGATCCCGCTGGGCTGCTGCTCGGTCACCGTCGAGTTGCGCGGCCAGGCCGATGTCAGCCATGGCCTGGCCAGCAAAGACTGCCAGGCAATGCTCGACTTCCTGACCCATGTGGGCGCTATCGAGGGCACCAGCCCCGCCTTGCCCGCCCTGCCCTACCCGGCCACGCCGCTGGCCGCCGTAGAGCCGGTGGCGACACCCTTGGGCGGGTTGCTGGTGTACCACGCCAAACCTGGCCAGCACCTGGAGGCCGGCCAGTTGATCGCCGAAGTCATCGACCCGCTCAGCGACCGGGTGACTGCCGTGCATAACAGCCAGCCCGGCCTGTTGTACGCGCGCAGCGTACGGCGAATGGCCACTGCCGGGATGGTCATCGCCCATGTGGCCGGCGATCAGGTTTGCCGCAGCGGCTACCTGCTGGGCAATTGATCCGGTAAAACCATTGCCGGCAGCAGGCGGTCTGTAGATGCACAGCCTTCGAAGGACCGCCCACCCTATGCCCCCCACTACCGACCTCGCCAATGCCTGGTTCGCCAAACGTGGCTGGAAACCTTTCGCCTTCCAACGACGGGTGTGGGCGGCCGTAGCGCGTGGCGAGTCCGGCTTGCTGCACGCCAGTACCGGTGCCGGCAAGACCTACGCGGTATGGCTTGCCGCACTCCGGGCATTCAAGGCGCTGCCCCAGGGGCGCCAGCCTGTGCCGTTGCAGGTGGTGTGGGTCACGCCCATGCGTGCACTGGCCACCGACACCGCCCGCGCCTTGCAGGTGCCGCTCGATGACCTGGCGCTGCCCTGGAACGTTGGTGTGCGTAGCGGCGACACTGGCAGTGCCGAGCGCGCCCGGCAAGCCCGGCGCCTGCCCAGCGTGCTGGTCACCACCCCCGAAAGCCTGACCTTGCTGCTGACCCGGGCGCAGGCACGCGAGGATTTCGCCATGCTGCGCCTGGTGGTAGTGGACGAATGGCACGAGTTGCTTGGCAACAAACGCGGGGTGCAACTGCAACTGGCCCTTGCGCACCTGCGCCACTGGCAACCCGGCCTGATGACCTGGGGCCTTTCCGCCACCCTCGGCAACCTGCAGCACGCGCTGGACGTGCTGCTGCCACAAGGCGGCCAGCTGGTACAGGGCCGGCAGGACAAGGCGCTGCAGGTCGACACCTTGCTGCCGGCAGCGATCGAGCGCTTCCCTTGGGCCGGGCACATGGGCCTGAAGATGCTCGCCCAGGTCAGCGAGGAAATCGATGCCAGTGCCAGCTGCCTGGTATTCACCAATACCCGTGCACAGGCCGAGCTTTGGTATCAGGCCCTGCTTGAAACCCGCCCGGACTGGGCCGGGCTGATTGCCTTGCACCATGCCTCGCTGGCCCGGGATACCCGCGACTGGGTCGAGCGCAGCCTCAAGCAGGGCAGCCTGAAAGCGGTGGTGTGCACCTCCAGCCTGGACCTGGGCGTCGACTTCCTGCCGGTTGAACGGGTGCTGCAAATCGGCTCGGCCAAGGGCATTGCCCGCCTGATGCAGCGTGCCGGTCGCTCAGGGCACGCGCCAGGACGGCGCTCGCGGATCACCCTGGTCCCCACGCACAGCCTGGAGTTGGTGGAAGCCGCGGCGGCCCGCCAGGCACTGCAAGCCGGTCACATTGAAGCGCGCTTCTCACCACGGCTGTGCATGGACGTGCTGGTGCAGCACCTGGTCAGCATGGCCTTGGGCAATGGCTTTCGCCCCGAGCAATTGCTGGCCGAGGTGCGCAGCACTTGGGCTTTTGCCGAGTTGCACGACAGCCAATGGCTGTGGGCGCTGGATTTCGTCTGCCACGGCGGCAGTTCGCTGACGGCCTACCCGGACTACCAGCGCGTTGAACGCCAGGCCGACGGCGCGTACCGCGTGGCCAGCGAACGCCTCGCACGGCGCCACCGCATGGGCATCGGCACCATCGTCAGCGATGCCAACCTGCAATTGAAGTTCTGGAGCAAGGGGGGTGGGGGCAAGACGCTGGGCAGTGTCGAAGAAGCGTTCATCGCCCGCCTGCGGCCAGGCGATACGCTGGTATTTGCCGGGCGGGTACTGGAGTTGGTACGGGTGGAGAACATGACTGCCTACGTGCGTCGCAGCACGGCCCGCAAAGCGGCGGTGGCACGCTGGAATGGCGGGCGCATGCCGCTGTCCAGCGAGCTGGCCGATGCCGTGGTCGAGCAACTCGACGCGGCGGCGCATCACCGTTTTGACGGCCCGGAAATGCGTGCGGTGCGACCGTTACTGGCCTTGCAGGCACAGTGGTCGGCCTTGCCCACCACCGGTACGTTATTGGCCGAGACTTACAAATCCCGTCAGGGCTGGCATGTGTTCCTGTACCCGTTCGCCGGGCGCATGGCCAACCTGGGCTTGGCCAACCTTGTTGCCTGGCGGGTCAGCCGCGAGCAGCCTCTGTCTGTGTCGATTGCCGTCAATGACTACGGGTTCGAGCTGCTCAGCCCTGGCAATGTGGACTGGGCGACGCATTTGCCACGGGCACTGGGCACCGAACATCTGCTGGAGGACGTGCTGGCCAGCCTGAACGCAGGCGAGATGGCATTGCGGCGCTTTCGCGAGATCGCCCAGATTGCCGGGCTGGTGTTTGGTGGCTACCCGGCGGCACAGAAGAGCACCCGGCAGATCCAGGCGTCGAGTGGGTTGTTCTATGAGGTGTTTCGCAAGCACGATGCCGGCAACCAGCTGCTTGGCCAAGCGCGGGATGAGGTGTTGAGCGAGGAGCTGGAGATTGAGCGGCTGCGCCGGCAACTGCTGAAAATGGCTGGGTTGCGGCTGGACCTGCGCGAACTGAAGCGGCCGGGCCCGCTGGCGTTTGCCTTGCTGGTGGAAGGGATGCGCGAGACGCTGAGTACCGAGAAGCTGGCAGACCGGATTGCGCGGATGGTGGCGGAACTGGAGCGTGCGGCGAGTGGGGGGTGATGTAATGCCTTTGGGATTTTTGGGGCTGCTTTGCAGCCCTTTCGCGACACAAGGCCGCTCCTACAGGCGACCGCGCATCGCCACGGGTACGCGCTTCCCTGTAGGAGCGGCCTTGTGTCGCGAAAGGGCCGCAAAGCGGCCCCGGACCCAAAGGGCTAACGCTGCATGAATCACGAACCCATCGAACACTGCGGCCAGACGCTCTGGCTGCTCCCTGACAAGGCCATCTACTGGCCTGCCCATCGCGCACTGCTGGTAGCCGACGTGCACATCGGCAAAGCCGCCAGCTACCGCGCCCTGCACCAACCGGTGCCACGTGGCACCACTGAGGCGACCCTCGCCCGCCTGGATGCCCTGCTGGAAGCGCACCACTGCGAACAACTGATCGTGCTGGGCGACTTCCTGCATGCACGCACAGCTCGAGCGCCTGCAACAATGGCCCGACTGCACGCCTGGCGGGAACGGCATGAACATCTCAAAATCGTGCTGATACGCGGCAATCACGACCGTAACGCCGGCGATCCGCCCACCTTGCTCGGCATCGAGGTCAAGGACGAACCGTGGCTGCTAGGCCCGTTTGCCCTGCAGCATGAACCCGAACCTCACCCGACACACCCCGTGCTGGCGGGCCATGTGCACCCGGTCTTCGTTCTGCGCGGCAAGGCGCGTCAGCGCCTGCGCCTGCCCTGCTTCCTGATGGATGAGCAGGTCAGCCTGCTTCCGGCATTCGGTGAATTCACCGGCGGCTGGGAAATCACCCCCAGCAGCACCAGCCAGGTGTACCTGACCGGTGCCGACCGCGTCTGGCCGCTGTAACAGCGATCAGGCGACTGGCGCGGGAGGTGGCTCGTCCGGCAAGGTAGGCTCGCCAGGCTCCATGGGCGGTGTTTCACCCGGTTGCGGCGGTTGCGGGGTATCGGGACCAGGCTGGTGGGGCACGCCCCCCGCCTGCATTGGCAGCGGGTGCGCCAGCAGTGACCAGGGCAACAACCCGATGTGGTTGGGCTGCAGGCCTGCCAGCTTGGCACTGATTGCGGGATGGAGTTTCATTGGCTGCTCCTGACGGGGCCGATGCGCATCATGCGCACCAGCGTTACTCCGTTGGAGTGCCAAAGGCGCGGGTAATTCCCCGCGCTCGTCGGCTCAGGTACGCGGCAGGGTGACGCCGCGCTGGCCCTGGTACTTGCCGCCGCGGTCCTTGTACGACACTTCGCACGCTTCGTCGGACTGCAGGAACAGCATCTGTGCCACGCCTTCGTTGGCGTAGATCTTTGCCGGCAGCGTGGTGGTGTTGGAGAACTCCAGCGTCACGTGGCCTTCCCACTCAGGCTCGAGCGGGGTGACGTTGACGATGATGCCGCAGCGGGCATACGTGCTCTTGCCCAGGCAGATGGTCAGCACGTCACGCGGAATACGGAAGTACTCGACAGTGCGGGCCAGGGCGAACGAGTTTGGCGGAATGATGCACACGTCACTCTTGATGTCGACGAAGCTGCCGGCATCGAAGTTTTTCGGGTCGACGGTGGCCGAATTGATGTTGGTGAACACCTTGAATTCGTCCGCACAGCGCACGTCGTAGCCGTAGCTGGAAACGCCGAAGGAGATGACACGGCTGTCCTGCTCACCGCGCACCTGGCGCTCGACGAACGGTTCGATCATGCCGTGTTCCTGCGCCATGCGGCGAATCCACTTGTCCGATTTGATGCTCATGGCGGGTGTCCTGAGAGAGTTGCGTGGTAAAAATCGTGGTGCGCATCTTACCGGTCCCGGCGCCCAGGTTAAAGTTCCATGCCACATCCCGCGCCGGGCGGGGGCTGCAGCCGCCGTCGATCCGAATTTGCGTAAAGCGCCTTCAGACCATTGGCAGGTTGCGGAAAGTGGGGTAAGGTGGCGCCACTGTGCTGCACGTGACACCGAGAATCTCTAGTTTGATGCACGATCCTGATCGGCCCATCGCTGAATTTTCTGCTCTCTTTGCGCTCAGTCCCGGGCAGGGTTTTTCCTGACCGTTATCAAATTGTCCAAGGAGACAGAAAAATGTCCAACCGTCAATCCGGTGTTGTTAAGTGGTTCAACGATGAGAAAGGCTACGGCTTCATCACCCCTCAGTCGGGCGACGACCTGTTCGTGCACTTCAAAGCCATCCAAGCTGACGGCTTCAAAACCCTGAAAGAAGGCCAAGCTGTTACTTTCGTCGCTACCCGCGGCCAGAAAGGCATGCAGGCTGAAGAAGTTCAGATCGCCTAAGTCGATCTAGCTTTTTAGCTTTCAAAAAAACCCGCCTTCTGGCGGGTTTTTTTATGCCTGACTGTAAGACCGAGTTGCTTTCTTCGCAGGTAAACCCGCTCCTACACAATCAATGTAGGAGCGGGTTTACCCGCGAAGAGAGCGACTCGGTCTGACAGATCAATCTTCGCTGATGGTAATGCTCGGCATCGCCGGCGCCGCAGCTTCCTGCAACACGATCCGCGCCCCCACCTGGCGGGCCAGTTCCTGGTAGACCATGGCAATCTGGCTTTCCGGCTCGGCAATCGCCGTCGGCTTGCCGCTATCGGCCTGCTCGCGGATCAGCATCGACAGTGGCAGCGACGCCAGCAGATCGACGCCATACTGGCTGGCGAGCTTCTCGCCACCGCCCTCACCGAACAGGTGCTCGGCATGACCACAGTTCGAACAGATGTGCACGGCCATGTTCTCGACCACGCCCAGCACCGGGATGTTGACCTTGCGGAACATCTCCACGCCCTTCTTGGCATCTAGCAAGGCCAGGTCCTGCGGGGTGGTGACAATCACCGAACCGGCCACCGGCACCTTCTGCGCCAGGGTCAGCTGAATGTCGCCGGTGCCCGGTGGCATGTCGATCACCAGGTAATCCAGGTCGTCCCAGGCAGTCTGCGTCACCAGTTGCAGTAGCGCGCCGGAGACCATCGGGCCACGCCAGACCATCGGCGTATTGTCGTCGGTGAGAAACGCCATGGACATGACTTCCACACCATGCGCCTTGATCGGTACAAACCACTTCTGCTCGCGAATCTGCGGCCGGGTGCCTTCAGCGATACCGAACATCACACCCTGGCTGGGGCCATAGATGTCGGCATCAAGAATACCGACCCGCGCACCTTCGCGGGCCAGCGCCAGGGCCAGGTTGGCCGCGGTGGTCGACTTGCCGACGCCGCCCTTGCCCGAGGCCACGGCGATGATGTTCTTGACGTTGGCCATGGCCGGCACCTGGGCCTGAGCCTTGTGCGCCGCCACCACGCAGTCAATCGACACCTGGGCGCCGCTGACACCCTCAAGGTTGCCGATGGCGGTCTGCAGCACCTGGGCCCAGCCGTTCTTGAACAGCCCTGCGGCATACCCCAACTGCAACTGCACGCTGACCTGCCCGCCCTGGATATCGATGGCGCGCACACAACCGGCGCTGACCGGGTCCTGGTTCAGGTAGGGGTCGGTGTACTGGCGAAGCACGCCTTCGACGGCGGCACGGGTGACGGCACTCATGGAGACTCCCATTGGCAAACTGAATGTAAAACAGGCGCCTATCCTAACCCGTCAACCGTCAGCAGATGCGCATGCGGGGTGAAATATCTTCGCCAGCCCTTTATAGTGGCCGATCACCCTTATTTTTACCCCGAGCCAGATAAGTAGCCGAGCCACCATGTCCGAGCCACGTCAGATTCTCGTCACCAGCGCCCTGCCCTATGCCAATGGATCGATCCACCTTGGCCATATGCTGGAGTACATCCAGACGGACATGTGGGTGCGCTTCCAGAAGCTACGCGGCAACCAGTGCATTTACGTCTGCGCCGACGACGCCCACGGCTCGGCCATCATGCTGCGCGCCGAAAAGGAAGGCATCACCCCGGAACAGCTGATCGCCAATGTCCAGGCCGAGCACAGCAGCGACTTCGCCGACTTCCTGGTGGACTTCGACAACTTCCACTCCACCCACAGCGAAGAAAACCGCGAGCTGTCGAGCCTGATCTACACGCGCCTGCGTGATGCCGGGCACATTGCCACCCGTTCGGTAACCCAGTACTTCGACCCGGAAAAGGGCATGTTCCTGGCCGACCGCTTCATCAAGGGCACTTGCCCCAAGTGCGCGGCTGAAGACCAGTACGGCGACAACTGCGAAAAATGCGGCGCCACCTACGCCCCTACCGAGCTGAAAAACCCCAAGTCGGCCATCTCCGGCGCCACGCCGGTACTGCGTGATTCGCAGCACTTCTTCTTCAAGCTGCCGGACTTCCAGGCCATGCTGCAGCAGTGGACCCGCAGCGGCACCCTGCAGGATGCGGTCGCCAACAAGCTGGCCGAATGGCTGGACTCGGGACTGCAGGAGTGGGACATCTCCCGCGACGCGCCGTACTTCGGCTTTGAAATCCCGGGTGAGCCAGGCAAGTACTTCTACGTGTGGCTGGATGCACCCATTGGCTACATGGCCAGCTTCCAGAACCTTTGTGCACGCCGCCCGGAGCTGGACTTCGATGCGTTCTGGAACGAAGGCTCCAAGGCCGAGCTGTACCACTTCATCGGCAAGGACATCGTCAACTTCCACGCCCTGTTCTGGCCAGCCATGCTCGAAGGCGCGGGCTTTCGCAAGCCGACCGCAGTCAACGTGCACGGCTACCTGACCGTCAACGGCGCGAAGATGTCCAAGTCGCGCGGCACCTTCATCAAGGCCCGCACCTATCTGGATCACCTGCAGCCGGAATACCTGCGTTACTACTACGCGGCCAAGCTGGGCCGTGGCGTCGACGACCTGGACCTGAACCTGGAAGACTTCGTGCAAAAGGTCAACTCCGACCTGGTCGGCAAGGTGGTCAACATCGCCAGCCGCTGTGCCGGCTTTATTCATAAAGGCAACGAAGGCGTGATGGTCAGCGGTGATGCCGCACCTGAGCTGACCGAAGCCTTCCTGGCTGCGGCCCCGTCCATCGCTGAAGCCTACGAAGGCCGCGATTTCGGCCGTGCCATGCGCGAAATCATGGCCTTGGCCGACCGCGCCAACGCCTGGATCGCCGACAAGGCACCGTGGTCGCTGGCCAAGCAGGAAGGCAAGCAGGACGAAGTACAGGCCATCTGCGCCCAGGGCATCAACCTGTTCCGCCAGCTGGTGATCTTCCTCAAGCCGGTACTGCCGCTGCTGGCTGCCGATGCCGAGGCCTTCCTCAACGTTGCCCCGCTGACCTGGAACGACCACCAGTCGCGCCTGGAAAACCACCCGCTGAACCCGTTCAAGGCACTGATGAGCCGCATCGAGCCAGCCAAGGTCGAAGCCATGGTCGCGGCCAGCAAAGAAGACCTGCTGGCGGCCGAAGCCAAGGCCCCGGCCGGCAACGGCGAGCTGACCAAGGACCCGCTGTCGGCGGAAATCGAATTCGACACCTTCGCGGCCGTCGACCTGCGCGTGGCGCTGATCGTCAAGGCCGAAGCCGTACCAGGCGCCGACAAGTTGCTGCAACTGACCCTGGACATTGGTGACGAACGCCGCAACGTGTTCTCCGGCATCAAGTCGGCCTACCCTGATCCGTCCAAGCTGGAGGGCCGCCTGACCATGATGGTAGCCAACCTCAAGCCACGCAAGATGCGCTTTGGCGTGTCCGAGGGCATGGTCATGGCAGCCGGCCCTGGTGGCGAGGAGATCTACCTGCTGAGCCCGGACAGCGGCGCCAAGCCAGGCCAGCGCATCAAGTAACAGACCTTGCCGGGGGCTGCTCTGCAGCCCCAGGGCCCTCACAGCAAACCCGGACAATCGCCCCGATTCCCGGCTATCGTCATCTCATGAATGACTACATCCTGATACTGATCAGCGCCGCGCTGGTCAATCATCTGTGCCTCCACCAACAGCCACTGCCTAGGCTGCACCTGCATGTGCACGGCTTGGCCTGCGCCCTGTGCATTGCCCTGGGTGTGATTGGCGCTCAGTTGCTGGCTCAAGGGGTGCTTGCACCGTTGCACATCCAGGACCTTGCCCTGTTCCTGTTGTTGTCCTGGCTGGCACTGCTCGCCTGGGGCATACCATGGCTCCTGGCCAAATGGCGCCCGGCCTGGCCCGTAGCGGGGTTGCCAGCACTGCTGTCGAGCAACGCAGTAGCGCTGGGGCTGGCCCTGCAACAGGCCAGCGATGACAGCGCTTGGTCATCCACGCTACTGCAAGCCCTGCTGGCCGGCGCCGGCTTCTGGCTGGCACTGGCCTTGTTCGCCGACCTGCGCCAGCGCACCAAGCATGCCGACATCCCCGGCGTACTTCGCGGCCTGCCCATCGAACTGATCGGTGCCGGCGTGATGGCCATGGCATTTTCCGGTCTCAACGGGCTGTTCACCCAATGATCGCCCAAGCCGACCCGCGGCTACGTACCACCATGGGCCTGGTCTTGCTGGCCTGTCTGCCGGGTCTGCTTGCCCTGCTGTGGCTACATGGCTGGGGGGTTCTGCTGAACCTGTTGTTGTGCGCCAGTACGGCGCTGCTGTGTGAAGCCGCACTGCTGAAGCTGCGCGCCCAACCCTTGAACGCAACGCTGAATGACGGCAGCGCTCTGGTAACTGCCGTGTTGCTGGCCGCCTCCCTTCCCACACTCGCACCCTGGTGGTTGCCAGTGGCCGCTACAGGCGTTGCCATCGGCATCGGCAAGCAGGCCTTCGGCGGCGTCGGGCGCAACCTGTTCAACCCGGCCATGGTCGGTTATGCCTTCGTACTGCTGAGCTTCCCGTTGCAGATGAACCATTGGCCAGGGCCGGTACCTGGCCTGCTCGACAGCGTTCCGCAGGTGTTCGCTGGCGGCGATCAGATCGATGCCTGGGCCCGGCCGACGCTGCTCGACGGCCTGCGCCACAACCGCAGCCTGACCATTGACGAGCTGTTCGCCAGCCACCCTGGCTTCGGCAACATGGGTGGGCGCGATAGCGAATGGGTCAATCTGGCCTTTTTGCTGGGCGGCCTGTTCCTGCTGCAGCGCAAGGTGATCAGCTGGCATGCGCCGCTGGGCGTGCTGGCAGGGCTGTTCGTTTTCAGCCTGTTGGGCTGGAACGGTTCGGGCTCGGACTCGAACGGCTCCCCCCTGCTGCACCTGTTCTCCGGTTCGACGATGCTGGCCGCGTTCTTCATTGCCACCGAGCCGGTCTCCGGCCCCAGAAGCGCGTGGGCCAGGCTGTATTTCGGCCTTGGCGCCGGGCTACTGATTTACCTAATTCGCACCTGGGGTAGCTATCCGGATGGCACTGCGTTCGCCATCCTGTTGATGAACCTGGTGGCTCCCACACTTGATCGCCTCGCCCTGCGGCGCCAGCAGGCCGTTCGATGAGGCACCTGGCACGTGATGTGGGCCTGCTGCTGCTGACAGCGGTACTGGCCGTAGCAGCCACTTTTGCATGGCGGCAATGGACCAGCCCGGCCGTTGCCAGCGCCGAGAAGCAACTGCAAAGCCGCCAAAGGCTGGCAGTGCTGCCCGAAGGCAGTTATGACAACCAGCCGCTGGACAGGCCGTTACCAAGGCCCGCCGCACATCGGCCCAACAGCCGTATCCTGGCAGCGTACCGTGCCACGCTGGCAGGCAAGCCAAGCGCCATCATCCTGGTCACCCAGACACAGGGCTACAGCGGCCCGATCGTGCTCAGTGTCGCCATCGCCAATGACGGTCGGCTGATCGGCAGCCAAGTGGTCGAGCAACAGGAAAGCCCGGGGCTGGGCGCACGCCTGGGTGACCCGCAGTTGAAGTGGCTGGGGCAGTTCGCCAACCGCCAGCTGGGTGAACACTGGGCACTGAAGCGGGACCAGGGGGACTTTGACCAGTTGGCCGGTGCAACCGTGACCTCGCGCGCCGTTATTACCGCTTTGCAAGAGGCGCTGGGCTATTTTGATGAGCAGCGCAGCGTGCTGCTGAAGGGCACCGCAGATGAATAGGTTCTACCTGCTGGCAGCAAGCCTGATCCCCCTGCTGGGTGCCACCCACACACTGCATGAGGGTGCCGGCATCGGCCTGTGCGCGGTAGTCACAGTCGGCCTGCACCAACTGTTGCTGGCCCCGCTACGTCTGCGCCTGGCCAGTTGGGCCTATGTGCTGGCCAGCCTGATACTGCTCGCAGCCCTGGCCAGCTGCCTGCAAATGGCCCTGCGTGCCTGGTGGTTGCCTATGGCACTTGCCCTTGGCCACTACCCCGCATTGTTGTGCCTGCAATGCCTTGCCTGCGACCACTTGCTGCCCTGGCAAGGCCGCTGGCGCCTGCTGGCAAGTTACCTTTGCGCCGTTTTTGCAAGCTGCCTGCTGCTCGGTGCCAGCCGCCAATGGTTGGCCGAGTTTGCCGGCCTGCACCTGGCCAGCCTCGCGCCCGGTGCGCTGCTACTGCTCGGACTGCTGTTGGCCTTGTACAATCGCCTGCGTCCGGGCCCTGCCCACCCACGTCGTCAAGGAAAGTTCTGATTTCATGAATGCCGCCAAACGCCTGGAGATTTTTCGCAGGCTGCATGAAGACAACCCCGACCCCAAGACTGAACTGGCCTACACCACACCGTTCGAACTGCTGGTGGCGGTCACACTGTCTGCGCAATCCACCGACGTCGGGGTCAACAAGGCCACCGCCCGCCTGTTCCCCATCGCCAACACCCCGGAGGCTATCTATGCCCTGGGTGTCGAAGGCCTTAGCGAGTACATCAAGACCATTGGCCTGTACAACAGCAAGGCCAAAAACGTCATCGAAGCCTGCCGGTTGCTGATCGAGCTGCACGACAGCCAGGTGCCACAAACCCGCGAAGCCCTGGAGGCGCTGCCGGGTGTCGGTCGCAAGACGGCCAATGTGGTGCTCAATACAGCGTTCCGCCAACCGACCATGGCAGTGGATACGCATATTTTCAGGGTGAGTAACCGCACGGGTATCGCGCCCGGCAAAACAGTACTCGAAGTGGAAAAGAAACTGCTCAAGTTCGTACCAAAAGATTACCTGCTAGATGCCCACCACTGGCTGATCCTGCACGGGCGCTATGTGTGCCAGGCGCGCAAGCCAAGGTGCGGCAGCTGCAGGATCGAAGATTTGTGCGAGTACAAGCACAAAACCTCCGACGATTGACGCGATAGCTGAAAACCGCTCTCGTCGATTGAAAAAATCTTTTTTACCAGCGTCTGCTTTCTGGTTATAAGGACGGCCAATGGCCCCTTGGCTTGGAGCGACTCATGAGTACCGATAAAGACGACCTGTCGATCGAAGATGATTTTGTTGCCGCAGACGATGACGCGGAGCCCCAGGTAGAAACCGCAAAGACCAACCTGAGCAAACGCCGCACCATCGACAACATGCTGGAAGAGCGGCGCCTGCAGAAGCAGCTGGCCGACTTCGACTACGACCTGTAACGCTAACCCTGTTATCTCGGCAAAGCCTCTGCGCGGAGGCTACAAGGCTTGGCGCTCAGCTCAGGCCTTGTCGTTGCGCCAGCTCGATCAGGTCGACCAGCGACCGCGCATTGAGTTTGAGCAACAGGCGCGACTTGTAAGTACTGACCGTCTTGTTGCTGAGGTACATGCTGTCGGCTATTTCCTTGTTCGAACGCCCGCGCGCCAGCTGTTGCAGCACCGTCATTTCCCGTGCTGAAAGACGGTTGACCATATCCACCTCGCTACCTGCGCTCCTGCCGCGTGACGGATGCAGGGCCTGGTTGGGGAAGTAGCTGTAACCTGACAACACTGCCTTGATTGCGCTCAGCAGCTCGGTAAGTTCCTGCTGCTTGCACACGTAGCCCGCCGCCCCCGCCTGCATGCAGCGCATCGAAAAGTTGCCTGGGGCCTGTGATGTCAGCACCAGTACCTTGCAGCGCGGGCTGAAGGCTGCCATGCGGGCAATCACCTCCAGGCCATCCAGTTTCGGGATACCGATATCCAGTACCACGATATCCGGCAGGTGTTGCCGTGTCAGCTGCAGTGCCGCCACCCCGTTGTCGGTCTCCGCCACGACTTCATACCCATGCCGCTCCATCAGCATGCGTACGGCAAGGCGTATGACCGGATGATCATCCACGATAAGCACTTTATTCATGCGATATCCATTCATTGTTGTGGCCTCGGCCCGCCAAGATAACCGACAGAAGGCCTGTTGGCGCGGCGATTTGCCAACGAAACTCATACGCAGACAAAACCTACAACATTTGCAGAAATTTCCTACGCCTCATTACTATCGTTGTAACAAGCAACTTCCTTATTACCGAAATGACGGTATCACCTGCCTGCAAAAAAACACCAGTTGATAAATGAACGTCAGCTGCAGAGATATCCGACTCAAGCACGTTGAAAAAACAAGGCTGCATGGCCTGTTTGCGATTATTCCTCACCTGGAAAGCAGTCCAGTTTTAGTTGAGTAGTGCTGTAAGGTAATGATGGGCAAAACCGCTGGAGATGGCCCTCATGACTCAAGCACAACCTGTTGCCCCGCTGACGATCATTGCCATCTTCGCGGGAATTATCGAAGCTTCCGCCCTTGCCACACTGCCGTTTCTCAGCGAGTCCAGCCAAAAGCTGTACACCTGGTTCCTGGTAGGCTTTCCGTTTTTCCTGACCGCGTTGTTTTTCCTGACGCTGAATTTCAATTACAAGTCGTTCTACAGCCCGTCACCAGGCAGACCGGCACCCGACGGCGCGCCAACCCTGAGCAGTGCCCCCACACCTGCCGTGGTCCACCAAGGGTTGCCGGGCGAGCCCGTCACATTCATGTTCTCTGGCCCCGACGCCTATCACATGATGGAACAGCATCTCTTGCATGCGCTTGCCCTACCGCCCGTGCCCTCACGCATATGGCGCTTTTGCAATCTGGATAAACGTCAATGTGCGCAATTGTCGATCAGCGCACTTGAAAGCGACGGCGTCACCCCGTCCAGTTGAACGCCTTTGAATTCGAGCAGGCAATAAAAAACCCGGCTTGAGCCGGGTTTTTATTGCACAAGCCAGCAATCAGAGCAGCGAACGGCCCTTGTTGGCAGCAATGCGCATACGCAGAGCGTTGAGCTTGATGAAGCCGGCAGCGTCCGCCTGATTGTAGGCGCCGCCATCTTCTTCGAAGGTAGCGATGTTGGCATCGAACAGCGAATCGTCCGACTTGCGGCCGACCACGGTGACGTTGCCCTTGTACAGTTTCAGGCGAACTACGCCATTCACGTTGGCCTGCGAAGCGTCGATCATCTGCTGCAGCATCACGCGCTCCGGGCTCCACCAGTAGCCGGTGTAGATCAGGCTGGCGTATTTCGGCATCAGCTCATCTTTCAGGTGAGCGACTTCGCGGTCCAGGGTGATCGACTCGATGGCACGGTGTGCCTTGAGCATGATGGTGCCGCCTGGCGTCTCGTAGCAGCCGCGCGACTTCATGCCGACGTAACGGTTTTCGACGATATCCAGGCGGCCGATGCCGTTGGCGCCGCCGATACGGTTAAGGTCGGCCAGGACGGTCGCCGGGGATTTCTCGACGCCGTCAATGGCAACGATGTCGCCGTTGCGGTAGGTGAGCTCGAGGTAGGTCGCCTGGTCCGGGGCGTTCTCAGGCGAGACGCTCCAGCGCCACATGTCTTCTTCGTGCTCGGTCCAGGTATCTTCCAGGACACCGCCTTCGTAGGAGATGTGCAGCAGGTTGGCATCCATCGAGTACGGTGACTTCTTCTTGCCGTGGCGCTCGATCGGAATACCGTGCTTCTCGGCGTAGTCCATCAGCTTCTCGCGGGACAGCAGGTCCCACTCACGCCATGGCGCGATCACTTTCACGCCTGGCTTCAGGGCGTAGGCGCCCAGCTCGAAGCGCACCTGGTCGTTGCCTTTACCGGTGGCACCATGGGAAATGGCATCAGCGCCGGTTTCATTGGCGATTTCAATCAGGCGCTTGGCGATCAGCGGACGGGCGATGGATGTACCCAGCAGGTACTCGCCTTCGTAGACGGTGTTGGCGCGGAACATCGGGAACACGAAATCTCGCACGAATTCTTCGCGCAGGTCGTCGATGTAGATCTCTTTAACGCCCATTGCCTGGGCCTTGGCACGGGCCGGCTCGACCTCTTCGCCCTGACCCAGGTCAGCGGTGAAGGTCACCACTTCGCAGTTGTAGGTATCCTGCAGCCACTTGAGAATCACCGAAGTATCAAGGCCGCCGGAATACGCCAGTACGACCTTTTTTACGTCCGCCATGCCATCACTCCACGGGGTTGTACGGAAAGGGATCGATTCTAACGACGTTGCGGATAAATTTACAGTGGGGCGACAGCTTCTGACGACAAAGCGACAGGAACTTTCAGCGGCGCGACGCGGTTAGTGGCTTGCTACAAGAGGTTCAGCGCCTGTGAGATCGAGCGCCGCCCGCGCGGCGCTTCGCGGGGCAAGCCCGCTCCCACATCTGTTTCGGGCCAATCATTCCTGTGCCTTTGGCGCGCGCACCCTGGGTGCATGGCTGGAGATTGATGAAAAGCCGCGGCGCCCCCTTCAATATCGAAGGGAACAAACAAGGCGGACAGAGGTGACCTCACAGGAGTAATTGGCACGAAACAGACTGTGGGAGCGGGCTTGCCCCGCGAAGCGCCGCGCGGGCGGCGCTCGATCTCATAGGCGCTGAAAATGTTGTGGTGAACACCTGTTCGCCTTGATGCAACCTCAAGGCATGCACCACAAACAAACAAACAAACAAACAAACAAACAAACAAACAAACCAGACTTCAGGGTGCCTTCGCCCCCGGCACACCCGAGGCCGGATTAGCAGCCGAACCGGCTGGGCCTGGAGCTGGTGCTGCCGCTGGAGCAGAAGCTGGCACCGGAACCACAGCCGGCACCACTGGCTCCACCGCCTTCTGCGCCACCACCACCCGCTCCAGCTCAATATTCACCCGCCGGTTCTGCGCCCGGTTCGCCGCACTGTTGTTCTTCGCCAACGGATACCGCTCACCATGGAAGCGCACGGTAATCTGCTCGTCCGCCACGCCATGGGCCTTGAGGTAATCGGCTACCGACAAC
Organism: Pseudomonas sp. NPDC089408; assembly: GCF_044749445.1. Lineage (NCBI taxonomy): Bacteria > Pseudomonadati > Pseudomonadota > Gammaproteobacteria > Pseudomonadales > Pseudomonadaceae > Pseudomonas > Pseudomonas sp. NPDC089408. The sequence continues at coordinate 445,938 of NZ_JBIVHY010000003.1, read as the reverse complement.
GCCCGGCGGCGCGACAGGTCGCGGTTGGTCAGGCGGTTGCCGCTGTTGTCGGAATGGCCATTGAGCTCGATATGGTTAACCGTGGGATCGGCCTTCATGTAATCGAGGATCACGTCCAACCTTGCCTTGGCCGCGTCATCCAGCTCGATTCCGCCCCCGGGGAAGCCGACCTGGGTCTGGCGTACCTGGTCGTAGTTCATCGGCAGCAGCTTGGCGGCACAGACCAGGAAGTCGCTATAGGCCTTGGCGAAACTGACCGGCAATACCCGGACTTCCATCGGCCTGCCTGCCTCGCCGGTGTAATTGCGCACCACCGTGCTGCGGCCATCGAGCAAGCCGTTGATCAGGCGGCTGGCCTGGCCTTGGGACGAGTTGAACAGCACACCGGTGCGGGCCAGGCGCACGCTGCCCAAGTTGATGTCGCCACGCCCGGGCTGCCAAGGCGCGGCGGCCGCCAGCAGGCTGGCGCTGCCGGCACCCAGTACGTTGCTGCCCGAGCGCAGCTGGAATACCGGCTGCTCGCCCGCCCGGCGCACGAACTCACCACTGCCAAAACCGTCGATCGGCTGGATCAGGCGGCATTCAAACTGGTCACCCTCGACCTTCCAGGCAATGTTTTCCATGCGCGTCTGGAAAGTCAGTGCGCCGGCCGGGAGGCTGGCGAACAAGGTCAACAGGGCTAGGTAACGCTGGCGCACGGGCGGCTCCACAAATTCTGACGGCTTACCTGCAGGCTATCGGACGCCGCCCGCAAAACTTGATAGCCGCACTCGCCCTTGGGTTTTCCGGTAGTATTGGCGCTTGAGTTCGACCCGCCTGGAATCCCCAATGTCCGATCGCCTGACCCTCCTGCGCCCCGACGACTGGCACATCCATCTGCGCGATGGTGCCGTCCTGCCCCACACCGTTGCCGACGTGGCGCGTACCTTCGCCCGTGCCATCATCATGCCCAACCTGGTGCCACCGGTGCGCAATGCCGCCGAAGCCGGCGCTTACCGTGAGCGCATCCTTTCCGCCCGCCCGGCCGGCAGCCGCTTCGAGCCGCTGATGGTGCTGTACCTCACCGACCGTACCAGCCCCGAGGACGTGCGTGCGGCCAAGGCCAGCGGCATCGTGTACGCCGCCAAGCTGTACCCTGCCGGCGCCACGACCAACTCCGATTCGGGCGTGACCAGCATCGACAACATCTTCCCAGCCATCGAGGCACTGGCGGAAGTTGGCATGCCTCTGCTGGTGCATGGTGAAGTGACGCGCAGCGAGATCGACGTGTTCGACCGCGAGAAGCGCTTCATCGACGAACACATGCGCCGTGTGGTCGAGCGTTTCCCGACGCTGAAGGTGGTGTTCGAACACATCACCACCAGCGATGCCGCGCAGTTCGTTACCGAGGCCCCGGCCAACGTCGGCGCGACCATCACCGCCCAGCACTTGCTGTACAACCGCAACCACATGCTGGTTGGCGGCATTCGCCCGCACTTCTACTGCCTGCCTATCCTCAAGCGCAACACCCACCAGGTGGCGCTGCTGGACGCGGCCACCAGCGGCAACCCGAAGTTCTTCCTCGGCACCGACTCGGCGCCGCACGCCCGTCACGCCAAGGAAGCTGCCTGCGGTTGCGCCGGTTGCTACACCGCCTATGCGGCCATCGAGATGTACGCAGAAGCGTTCGAGCAGCGCAACGCGCTGGACAAGCTGGAAGGTTTTGCCAGCCTGCACGGCCCGGCCTTCTATGGCCTGCCGGCCAACACCGACAGCATTACCCTGGTCCGCGAAGAATGGACCGCTCCGGACAGCCTGCCATTTGGCGAGCAGACCGTAGTTCCGCTGCGCGCCGGGGAAAAACTGCGCTGGCGCCTGCTGGAGGAAAACGCGTGAGCGAAGACCTCTACGAAGACGACCTGGACACCCAGGGCAGCAGCGGTTCACGCCACCCGATGGCCGAGCGCTTCCGTGGCTACCTGCCGGTAGTGGTGGATGTGGAGACCGGTGGCTTCAACAGCGCCACCGACGCGCTGCTGGAAATTGCCGCCGTCACCATTGGCATGGACGAGAAAGGCTTCCTGTTCCCCGAGCACACCTACTTCCACCGGGTGGAGCCATTCGAGGGTGCCAATATCGAGCAGGCCGCGCTGGAGTTCACCGGGATCAAGCTGGACCATCCGCTGCGCATGGCCGTCAGTGAGGAAAGCGCGCTGACCGACATCTTCCGTGGCGTGCGCAAGGCGCTCAAGGCCAATGGCTGCAAACGGGCGATTCTGGTCGGCCATAACAGCAGCTTCGACCTGGGCTTCCTCAATGCCGCCGTGGCGCGCAATGACCTGAAGCGCAACCCGTTCCACCCGTTCTCCAGCTTCGACACCGCCACCCTGGCCGGCCTGGCGTATGGCCAGACCGTGCTGGCGCGGGCCTGCCAGAGCGCCGACATCGACTTCGACGGGCGTGAAGCGCACTCGGCGCGTTATGACACCGAGAAGACGGCCGAGCTGTTCTGCGGCATCGTCAACCGCTGGAAAGAGATGGGCGGCTGGCGCGACTTCAACGACTAGAAGCTGCAAGCTGCAAGAAAAAGCAGGCCGCATGCGCTCGGTTTCTTCTTGAAGCTTGTAGCTTGAAACTTGAAGCTAAAAAAACCGGCCACCAGGGCCGGTTTTTTTATACGCGTGGCAATTACAGCTTGCCAGCGTTCTCGCTCAGGTAGGCTGCAACGCCTTCTGGCGAAGCGTTCATGCCTTTGTCGCCTTTTTTCCAGTTGGCAGGGCAGACTTCGCCGTGCTCTTCGTGGAATTGCAGGGCGTCGACCAGGCGCAGCAGCTCGTCCATGTTACGGCCCAGTGGCAGGTCGTTGATGATCTGCGAACGAACAACACCGTTGGTGTCGATCAGGAAGGCGCCACGGAAGGCTACGCCGCCTTCGGACTCTACGTCATAGGCTTTGCAGATTTCGTGGGTCATGTCGGCAGCCAGGGTGTATTTCACCTGACCGATACCGCCGTTGTTGACCGGGGTGTTACGCCAGGCGTTGTGGGTGAAGTGCGAGTCGATCGACACGCCGATCACTTCGACGTTGCGCGCCTGGAAGTCAGGAATGCGGTTGTCCAGGGCGATCAGCTCGGACGGGCAGACGAAGGTGAAGTCCAGCGGGTAGAAGAACACCAGGCCGTACTTGCCCTTGATGGCCGAGGCCAGGTTGAAGCTGTCGACGATCTCGCCATTGCCCAGCACGGCCGGGACGGTGAAATCGGGGGCTTTCTTACCAACGAGTACGCTCATTGTAATCTCCTGATGAGGGTGAAAAACCGTTTGCCGGGCCAGACGGGCTTGCCCGACATCCAACAAAGGCCGACCATCATACACGGCTTCTGATGACAGGCCGAATCCAACAATCGGGCAACCGCCGGTCGCTCAAGCACGGCCCTTCCAGAAAGTTCTTTGACAAGCATTCTCATTAACATTAAGCTCCACCCATCGACTCAAACCAGCGATGGTCAGCCCTTATGTATGTGTGTCTTTGTGTCGGCGTTACCGACGGACAGATCCGCGATGCGATCTATGAAGGATGCTGCAGTTACAAGGAAGTGCGAGCCGCCACCAACGTCGCCAGCCAGTGTGGCAAATGCGCCTGCGTGGCCAAGCAGGTGGTCCGCGAGACCCTGACCGAGCTTCAGGTCAGCCAGGCAGCCCTGCCCTACCCTGTTGAATTTACCGCCGCCTGAAAGCCAGAATTTCAAGAACCGGACCTAGCGTCCGGTTTTTTTATGCCCGAAATTCAATAAGTTAGCGTTCCAACGCGGTTCACAAACATTCTTATTCCTATTAATTTTCACTTATTATTCAAGAACTTAGGTTTGACACACCTAAGTATCGGGCTCAAACTTCCGGGTATTGGCACACTTCTACAGGGCAGGAACCCAAATGAAAGGCGACGTAAGCGTCATCCAGCATCTCAACAAGATCCTCGGAAACGAGCTGGTCGCAATCAACCAGTACTTCCTGCACGCACGCATGTACGAAGATTGGGGCCTGAATAAACTCGGCAAGCACGAGTACAAGGAATCGATCGACGAGATGAAGCACGCTGACAAATTGATCAAGCGTATTCTTTTCCTCGAAGGCATCCCCAACGTTCAGGACCTGGGCAAGCTGCTGATTGGCGAGCACACCAAGGAAATGCTCGAGTGCGACCTGAAACTCGAGAAGAAAGGCCTGGCCGATCTCAAGGCTGCCATCGCCCATTGCGAAACCGCTGGCGACTTCGGCTCGCGTGACATGCTTGAAGATATCCTCGAGTCCGAAGAAGAGCACATTGACTGGCTGGAAACCCAGTTGGGGCTGATCGAAAAGATCGGTATCGAGAACTACCTGCAGTCGCAGATGGGCGAAGAATAAATACTCGCCACATAAAAAAACCCGCGATCAGCGGGTTTTTTCATGCTTGCCAGAAGATCAGGCTTCGGAAGCTTTGGCCTTGGCAGCAGCGTCCTTGATCAGGGTCTGCAGCTCGCCGTTCTGGAACATTTCCAGCATGATGTCGCTACCGCCAACCAGTTCACCGGCTACCCACAGCTGCGGGAAGGTCGGCCAGTTGGCGTATTTTGGCAGGTTGGCGCGGATTTCCGGGTTCTGCAGGATGTCGACGTAGGCGAACTTTTCGCCACAACCCATCACAGCCTGCGACGCCTTGGCCGAGAACCCGCACTGCGGGGCATTCGGCGAGCCTTTCATGTAAAGCAGAATGGTGTTGTTGGCAATCTGCTCTTTGATCGTATCGATGATATCCATCTAGCACCTCAGCTGAACTTTCCGACGTGGTCGTCGGCACGGTGACGCATTGTAACGGAAAGCCGAGCAGCATGCTCGGCCTTACCGTTCCTCACGCGGCCTCTACCTGCACGGGCACGCCATTGAGCGCAGCGTTGCCAGAAACCTGGTCGCGCAAGCGCTCATCGGTGAGGTCGTTGGCACTGATGCCCGGCTGCGCCTGGGCAATCTGCAGGTGCACACCGTGACGAGCATGGCCGAAGCCATGGGGCAGGCTGACCACACCCGGCATCATGTCCTCGCAGGCCTGCACTTCCACTTCCAGTTCGCCCGTACGCGAGCGGATACGCACCCGCTGGCCGTCCTGCAACTGCCGCTGCTGGAGGTCTTGCGGGTGCATCAGCAATTGGTGGCGTGGCTTGCCTTTGACCAGGCGATGGAAGTTGTGCATCCACGAGTTGTTGCTGCGCACATGGCGACGGCCGATCAGCAGCAGTTCGCCCGGCACCGGTGGTGCTTGTTGTGCCAGACGCTGCAGGTCGTCCAACAGCACCTGGGGCGCCGCTTCGACAGCCTGACTGGCAGTGGCCAGCCGTGCAGCGAGGTTGGCGCGTAACGGCCCGAGGTCCAGACCATGGGGGTAGCCGTCCAGGGTTGCCAGCGAAAGTTGCCACGGCGTTGCCTCCCCGTAGCGCCCTTTGCGCAGGGCCATATCGATCATCTGTGCCGGCGCCCAGGTCGGTTTCAATTCCAGCTCGGCACGCTTGGCGAACGCTTGCGCCAGGCCGACGAAGATCTCCCAGTCGTGCAGCGCCCCTTGTGGCTTGGCCAGGATCGCCCGGTTGAAGCGGGTGACGTTACGCACGGCCAGCAGGTTGAAGGTGCTGTCGTAGTGATCGTTTTCCAGCGCCGAGGTGGAGGGCAGGATCAGGTCGGCATGGCGAGTGGTTTCGTTGATGTAGAGGTCGATGCTGAGCATGAAGTCTAGCCCCTCCAACGCCGCATCCAGCTGACGGCCGTTAGGCGTGGACAACACCGGGTTGCCGGCCACGGTCACCAGCGCCCGTACCTGCCCTTCGCCGGGGGTGAGCACTTCTTCGGCGAGCGCCGCCACCGGCAGCTCGCCGCCGTATTCGGGCAAGCCCGACACGCGGCTCTGCCAGGCGTTGAAGTGGCCACCTGAGGTGGTCGCCACCAGGTCGACAGCAGGTTCCGTGCACAACGCGCCGCCTTCACGGTCGAGATTGCCGGTCACCAGGTTGATCAGTTGCACCAGCCAGTGGCACAGGGTGCCGAAAGCCTGGGTCGAGATGCCCATGCGCCCATAGCACACGGCCTTGTCGGCCGCGGCAAAATCCCGTGCCAACTGGCGGATTTCAGTGGCTGCGATGCCACAACGCGCACTCATGGCTTCGGCGCTGAATGGCGCAATGGCCTCCCGTATCTGCTGCAGGCCACTGACCGCCAAGTGCGAACCACCCGCCAGGCCTTCTGCGAACAAGGTGTTGAGCACGCCGCACAACAGTGCCGCATCGCCACCGGGGCGGATGAACAGATGGCTGTCTGCCATGGCCGCTGTTTCGCTACGCCGAGGGTCAACCACCACCAGCCGCCCGCCCCGCGCCCGCAGGGCCTTGAGGCGCTTTTCCACGTCTGGCACGGTCATGATACTGCCGTTGGAGGCCAGCGGGTTGCCGCCCAGGATCAGCATGAAGTCGGTATGGTCGATGTCCGGGATCGGCAGCAACAGACCGTGGCCATACATCAGGTGGCTGACCAGGTGTTGCGGCAACTGGTCCACCGAGGTGGCCGAGTAGCGATTACGGGTTTTCAACAGACCGAGGAAGTAGTTGCTGTGGGTCATCAACCCATAGTTGTGCACGCTCGGGTTACCTTGATACACCGCCACGGCATTGCGCCCATGGGCTTGCTGGACCGCCCACAACTTTTCGGCAGCCAGGGCGAAGGCTTCATCCCAGCCAATGGCCTGCCATTGCTCACCTGTCCGTTTGTGCGGCTGGCGCAGGCGATCAGGGTCGTTCTGGATGTCCTGCAAGGCCACGGCCTTGGGGCAGACATGGCCGCGGCTGAACGGGTCCTGAGGGTCACCCTTGATCGAACTGATCAACGCCCGCCCGTCGTCTTCGTGGCTGACTTCGATGTTCAACCCGCAAATCGCTTCGCACAGGTGACAGGCACGGTGATGCTGGGTCTTGGTCATGGCCGCCTCTGCCTTGTTGTGGTGAAGGGTTGTGAAACGGTGACTATGCGCCCCGCCCCTCCCCCCTGCCAGCGCGCTTCGCCGCGTGAATCCACCGACATCAGGCGCACGATTTGCGACGGCCATTTGCCAAATTGCCAGCAAGCCGTGTACAACCCTGTGTAGCAAATAAAAAACAGCACGGGCCGACGGGTAAAGACACCCTTTGCAACACCCTTTGCGATCAGGCCGCTGTTTCCCCCCTTGGCTTCAGGCGACATTTACTTATAGTATTGCGCCTTTCCCTATTTCGTCCGCCCCGTGCGGCTTACGCCGCAGGTCACTCCCGTTGTCAAAAAAAACCATACGGTCGACCTGCATACCGTTGCAGATAAGGTAGTCAATCATGAGCGCTAGGCACTTTCTCTCCCTGCTGGACTTCACCACCGACGAATTGCTCGGGGTGATCCGCCGCGGCATCGAGCTAAAGGACCTGCGCAAACGAGGCGTGCTGTTCGAACCACTGAAGAACCGCGTGCTGGGCATGATCTTCGAAAAGTCCTCGACCCGTACCCGCGTGTCGTTCGAGGCCGGCATGATTCAGCTCGGTGGCCAGGCCATCTTCCTGTCGCCGCGCGACACCCAGCTGGGCCGTGGCGAGCCGATCGGCGACAGCGCCATCGTGCTGTCGAGCATGCTCGACGTGGTGATGATCCGTACTCACGCCCACAGCACCCTGACCGAGTTCGCCGCCAAATCACGCGTGCCGGTGATCAACGGCCTGTCCGACGAGTCACACCCGTGTCAGCTGCTGGCCGACATGCAGACCTTCCTTGAGCACCGCGGCTCGATCCAGGGCAAGACGGTGACCTGGATCGGCGATGGTTTCAACATGTGCAACTCCTATATCGAGGCCGCCAGGCAGTTCGACTTCCAGCTGCGCATTGCTTGCCCTGAAGGCTACGAGCCGGATCTGCGTTTCATGGCGCTGGGCGGTGACCGCGTGCAGATCATCCGCGACGCCAGGGAAGCAGTGCGTGATGCACACCTTGTGGTCACCGATGTCTGGACTTCCATGGGCCAAGAGGAGGAAACTGCACGGCGCCTGGCGCACTTCGCGCCTTACCAGGTCACCCGCGAACTGCTCGACCTGGCGGCACCCGATGTCCTCTTCATGCACTGCCTGCCCGCCCACCGTGGTGAGGAAATCAGCCAGGACCTGCTCGACGACCCACGTTCGGTCGCCTGGGACGAGGCTGAAAACCGCCTGCATGCACAGAAGGCGCTTCTCGAATTCCTTGTAGAACCGGCTTACCACCACGCATGAGTCAACCCCTACTGCTTAACCTGCGCAACCTCGCCTGCGGCTACGGCGACCAGCGCATCGTCCAGAACCTCAACCTGCACCTGAATGCAGGCGACATTGGTTGCCTGCTGGGTTCATCCGGCTGCGGCAAGACCACCACCCTGCGCGCCATCGCCGGTTTCGAGCCGGTACACGACGGTGAAATCCAGCTGGCGGGCGAGGTCATTTCCCGCGCCGGCTTCACCTTGGCCCCGGAGAAGCGTCGCATCGGTATGGTGTTCCAGGACTATGCGCTGTTCCCGCACCTGACCGTGGCGCAGAACATTGCCTTCGGCATTGCCAAGCACCCACGCCAGGCCGCTGTCATCGAAGAGATGCTCGAGCTGGTCAAGCTGGGCGGCCTGGGCGGGCGTTATCCGCATGAACTGTCCGGCGGCCAGCAGCAACGGGTCGCCCTGGCCCGTGCACTGGCGCCCGAGCCACAGCTGCTGCTGCTCGACGAGCCGTTCTCCAACCTCGATGTGGAGCTGCGTCGTCGCTTGAGCCATGAGGTGCGCGATATCCTCAAAAGCCGTGGCACCAGCGCCATCCTGGTCACCCATGACCAGGAAGAAGCCTTTGCCGTCAGCGACCAGGTCGGGGTGTTCAAGGAAGGCCGCCTGGAGCAGTGGGACACGCCGTACAACCTGTACCATGAGCCGCAGACACCGTTCGTGGCCAGCTTCATTGGCCAGGGTTACTTCATCCGCGGCCAGATGAGCAGCCACGAGGCGGTCAATACCGAACTGGGTGAACTGCGCGGTAACCGTGCGTACATCATGGCGCCGGGTAGCTCGGTGGACGTGCTGCTACGCCCGGACGACATCGTGCATGCAGCGGACAGCCCGCTACGGGCGAGCGTTGTAGGCAAGAGTTTTCTTGGCGCTTCGACCCTGTACCGCCTGCAACTGCCGACCGGCAGCCAGCTGGAAGCGATCTTCCCGAGCCATAACGACCATGAGGTGGGCGCGGATGTAGGGATCGCGGTGAAGGCAGACCACCTGGTGCTGTTCCCGGTGCCGGGCAGTGTGGCGGCGCAGTTGACGCGGCAGGAGAATGGCGTACGTCGGTACAGTTCTGCGACCTGATTCTGAATATTGGGGCCGCTTTGCAGCCCCAAATTCTCAGCCTCTGCCAATGCCAGCAAACTTGCCCTGGGTATGTTCGGCCAGCACCGCCGCCGCCAATTCAACCTCCAGCCCTCGCCGCCCGGCGCTGACATGGATGGTTGCAAAATTTTGCGCCGATTCATCGATGAAGGTGCGCAGGCGTTTCTTCTGCCCCAGCGGGCTGATCCCACCCACCAGATAACCCGTAGCGCGCTGCGCCGCCGCCGGGTCGGCCATCTCGCATTTCTTCACGGCGGCCGCATGTGCCAAGGCCTTGAGGTCCAACGTGCCCACCACCGGCACCACCGCCACCAGCAGCTCGCCCTTTTCGCTGCTCGCCAGCAAGGTCTTGAACACCTGCTGCGGGTCAAGCCCAAGCTTCTCCGCCGCCTCCAGGCCATACGACGCCGATTTGGGGTCATGCTCATAACTGTGCACGCGGTGCTCCGCGCGATGCTTCTTCAACAGGTCTAGGGCGGGGGTCATGCATGGGCTCCGGTCTGGGACGGCTCGGCGGCTACTTTAGGACAATTCCCACATCGCAGCCAGCGCACCGCAATCGCGCACCTCTAACATGGGCATCCGCGGCTACTTTTAGCGACCATTTCGTGACTGGTCGTTCACTTTCGACCTTTGACATCAGCGTTTCTTGTCTATATTTTTTCGTTTCTGAAGAAAGGGTGCCCTTTTAAGGTGCGCTTCCAACATCTGCCTGGGGTCAATGGGGATCGACACTGGGCTTTGCTGTCGAGCGCCACGCGCCTCACAACAAAAAAAAACGAGGTCATACATGACGACTGCTCTACGCCAACCCACGCTGTCCAGCCAATGCCTGGCCGAGTTCCTCGGCACCGCCCTGCTCATCTTCTTCGGCACCGGCTGCGTCGCCGCGCTCAAGGTGGCGGGCGCAAGCTTCGGCCTATGGGAAATCAGTATCATCTGGGGCGTGGGCGTGAGCATGGCGATCTACCTCACCGCTGGTATTTCCGGCGCACACCTGAACCCAGCGGTGAGCATCGCCCTCACCCTGTTCGCCGGTTTCGACAAGCGCAAGCTGCCTTTCTACATGCTGGCCCAGGTGTGCGGCGCATTCTGTGGCGCGGCGCTGGTCTACACGCTATACAGCAACCTGTTCTTCGATTTCGAACAGGCCCACGCCATGCTGCGCGGAAGCGAAGCCAGCCTGGAGCTAGCCTCGGTGTTCTCCACCTACCCGCATCCATCGCTGTCCACCGGCCAGGCGTTCCTGGTCGAAGTGGTGATCACCGCGATCCTGATGGCGGTGATCATGGCCCTGACCGACGACAACAACGGCCTGCCACGCGGCGCCATGGCACCGCTGCTGATCGGCCTGCTGATCGCCGTGATCGGCAGTGCCATGGGCCCGCTGACCGGCTTTGCGATGAACCCGGCGCGCGATTTCGGGCCGAAACTCATGACCTTCCTGGCCGGTTGGGGCGAAATCGCCTTCACTGGCGGACGGGACATTCCTTATTTCCTGGTTCCGGTGTTCGCACCGATCCTTGGCGCCTGCGTGGGTGCCGCGACCTATCGCGGCCTGATTGCCCGCAACCTGCCAACGGCGTCTGCCGCGAACCCTGAGACAAATGACAATCGCCAGGGCGATACTCAAGCCAATTGATGCCGGCATCACGCCCAGCCCTGACCCCCTATTCTTGCAAGGCCTACGACCATGACAGACACCCAGGATAAGAACTACATCATCGCCCTGGACCAGGGCACCACCAGTTCGCGAGCGATCATCTTTGATCGTGACGCCAATGTAGTGGGCACCTCCCAGCGCGAGTTCGCCCAGCACTACCCGCAGGCGGGCTGGGTTGAACACGACCCGATGGAGATCTTTGCCACGCAGAGCGCGACCATGGTCGAAGCCTTGGCCCAGGCGGGTATCAGCCACGCGCAGGTCGCTGCGCTGGGTATTACCAACCAGCGTGAAACCACTGTGGTGTGGGACAAGGAAACCGGGCGCCCGGTGTACAACGCCATTGTCTGGCAGTGCCGCCGTAGCACCGAAATCTGTGCCCAGCTCAAGCGCGAAGGCCATGAAGATTACATTCGCGAAACCACAGGCCTGGTTACCGACCCGTACTTCTCCGGGACCAAGCTGAAGTGGATCCTCGACAACGTCGAAGGCGCCCGTGAGCGCGCCGAGCGTGGCGAACTGCTGTTCGGCACCATCGACACCTGGCTGATCTGGAAATTCTCCGGTGGCAAGGTACACGTCACCGACTACACCAACGCCTCGCGCACGCTGATGTTCAACATCCACAGCCTGCAGTGGGACGACAAGCTGCTGGAAATCCTCGGCATCCCGCGGCAAATGCTGCCGGCGGTGCGCCCGTCCTCGGAAGTGTACGGACACACCAAGAGCGGCATCGCCATCGCCGGTATCGCCGGTGACCAGCAATCGGCCCTGTTCGGGCAGATGTGCGTGGAGCCTGGCCAGGCCAAGAATACCTATGGCACCGGCTGCTTCCTGCTGATGAACACGGGCGACCAGGCGGTGAAGTCGTCCCACGGCCTACTTACCACCATCGCCTGCGGCCCCCGCGGCGAAGTGGCCTATGCCTTGGAGGGTGCTGTGTTCAACGGTGGTTCCACTGTGCAGTGGCTGCGTGACGAGCTGAAGATCGTCAACGACGCCTTGGACACCGAGTACTTTGCCAGCAAGGTCAAGGACAGCAACGGTGTTTACCTGGTGCCAGCCTTTACCGGCCTGGGTGCGCCGTACTGGGACCCATATGCCCGTGGCGCGCTGTTCGGGCTGACCCGAGGCGTGAAGGTGGACCACATCATCCGCGCCGCACTGGAGTCGATTGCCTACCAGACGCGCGACGTACTCGATGCCATGCAGCAGGACTGCGGCCAGCGCCTTTCTGAACTGCGCGTGGATGGTGGTGCGGTAGCCAACAACTTCCTCATGCAGTTCCAGGCCGACATCCTCGGCACCTGCGTAGAGCGGCCGAAGATGCGCGAAACCACGGCGCTGGGTGCCGCCTACCTGGCGGGCCTGGCCTGTGGTTTCTGGAGTGGCCTGGAAGAACTGCGTGACAAGGCGATCATCGAGCGTGAGTTCAGCCCGCAGCTGGATGAGTCACAGAAAGAAAAGCTGTACGCCGGTTGGAAGAAGGCGGTCGACCGCACCCGTGACTGGGAAGATCACGAAGCTTGATGCCTTGCGATCGTTTGTAGGAGCGGCCTTGTGTCGCGATCGGGCTGCAAAGCAGCCCCAGCAATACTCGCCTTGACGTGAAAAACCTGGGGCCGCTTTGCGGCCCGATCGCGACACAAGGCCGCTCCTACAGGGACCGTGTAAGGCAATGGCATCGCTCGTCTACTGGCCGTAGTCCCCTTCCTACGGCATCATTGCAGAATTTGTCCGGCAGCCCAAAAGGACCGCCTATGAATCTGCCCCCACGCCAACAACAAATCCTCGAACTGGTGCGCGAGCGCGGTTACGTCAGTATCGAAGAAATGGCGCAGCTGTTCGTTGTGACGCCACAAACCATTCGCCGTGACATCAACCAGCTGGCCGAGCTCAACCTGCTGCGTCGCTACCACGGTGGTGCCGCGTACGACTCGAGTGTCGAGAACACCGCCTACGCCATGCGCGCCGACCAGATGCGTGACGAAAAGCAACGCATCGCCGAAGCCGTGGCCCGGCAGATTCCCGATCACGCGTCTGTGTTCATCAATATCGGCACGACCACCGAATCCATCGCCCGGGCACTGCTGAACCACAACCACCTGAAAGTCATCACCAACAACCTGCACGTGGCCGCGATTCTTGCTGCCAAAGATGATTTCGAAGTGCTGGTGGCCGGCGGCACGGTGCGCCGTGATGGCGGCGTGGTGGGCCAGGCGAGCGTCGATTTCATCAACCAGTTCAAGGTCGATTTTGCCCTGGTCGGTATCAGTGGCATTGACGAAGACGGCAGCCTGCTCGACTTCGATTACCAGGAAGTGCGCGTGTCCCAGGCGATCATCACCAACGCCCGACAAGTGATCCTCGCCGCTGACTCCAGCAAATTTGGGCGCAACGCCATGGTGCGCCTGGGCTCGATCAGCCTGGTCGATTGCCTGGTGACCGACCTGGCGCCGACGCCTGCGCTTACCCAGTTGTTGAACCAGTACAAGATTCGGCTTGAGGTGGTGTGACTATTGGGGCGCAGGATGCATGCCTTGAGCCTTTTGGCGCCTTGAGATCGAGCGCCGCCCGCGCGGCGCTTCGCGGGGCAAGCCCGCTCCCACATCTGTTTCGGGCCAATGACTCCTGTGCCAGGTGGGTTGCGGCCTTGGTGCATGCCTCGAGATTGATTATGAGCAACTGCGCTCCCTTCGTTCGAATGGAACAAACAAGGCGGACAGCGGTGAGCCCACAGAAGTGACTGGTCCGAAACAATCTGTGGGAGCGGGCTTGCCCCGCGAAGCGCCGCGCGGGCGGCGCTCGATCTGACAGGCGACACATCTTTCAAACCGATCACCCCGACCACCCAAAATTTTCGGAAATGTTCATTTATTGTCATCTAATCAGTTTTTTCTATAAAGACTGACTGGCTACTCGCTTTCTGTTGCGCTAGTATTTTCGGAAACGAACATCAATGTTCATATTCGATGTGAACAGCCCCAGGAGGCCTTGCCCGTGTCCCAGCCCGTTTCGTCCCAGCCCGCACTCGCCGACTGCTATGACCTCGCCGTGATCGGCGGAGGCATCAATGGCGTGGGCATCGCTGCCGACGCCGCCGGGCGCGGCCTTAAAGTGTTCCTGTGTGAGAAGGACGACCTGGCGCAGCACACCTCGTCGGCCAGCAGCAAGCTGATACACGGTGGCCTGCGCTACCTGGAGCACTACGAGTTCCGTCTGGTTCGCGAAGCGCTGGCCGAGCGGGAAGTGCTGCTGGCCAAGGCGCCGCACATCGTCAAACCTATGCGTTTCGTGCTACCGCACCGCCCGCATCTGCGTCCGGCCTGGATGATCCGCGCGGGGCTGTTCCTGTATGACCACCTGGGCAAGCGCAAGCGCCTGGGCGCCTCGCGCAGCCTGAGCTTCGGCCCGGCCTACCCGCTCAAACCTGCGATCACCCGCGGTTTCGAATACGCCGACTGCGCTGTGGATGACGCCCGCCTTGTGGTGCTCAATGCCATGGCCGCCCGCGAAAATGGTGCGCACATCCATACCCGCACCCGTTGCCTGCGCGCCGAACGCGTGGACGGCCTGTGGCAGGTTGAGCTACAGCATGCCGATGGCAGCCTGCAGAGCATTCGCGCCCGTGCTCTGGTCAACGCCGCCGGCCCTTGGGTCGCCAGCTTCATCAAGGACGACCTTAAACTCGATGCGCCTTATGGCATCCGCCTGATCCAGGGCAGCCACCTCATCGTGCCGCGCCTGTACGAAGGCGAACAGGCCTACATCCTGCAAAATGAAGACCAGCGCATCGTATTCTGCATCCCGTATCTGGAACGCTTTACCCTGATCGGCACAACCGACCGCGAATACAGCGGCGACCCGGCGAAGGTAGCCATTACCGAGCAGGAAACCGACTATCTGCTTAAGGTGGTCAATGAGCACTTCAACCATCAGCTCGGCCGCAACGACATCGTGCATACCTACTCTGGCGTGCGGCCGCTGTGCAACGACGAATCGGACAACCCGTCCGCCGTCACCCGTGACTACACCCTGGCGCTTTCCGCCGGCGAAGGCCAGGCACCGTTGCTCTCGGTGTTTGGCGGCAAGTTGACGACCTACCGCAAGCTTGCCGAATCGGCCATGGCCGAGCTCAAGGCGCATTTCCCTCACATGGGTAGCAGCTGGACGGCCACTGCTCCACTGCCGGGCGGTGAAGACATGCGCTCGCCCCAAGCATTGGTGGACGCGCTGCTGGCCCGTTACGGCTGGTTGCCAGTGGACATCGCCAAGCGCTGGTCGCTGACTTACGGCAACCGCGTATGGGGGCTGCTGAAGGGCGTGGAAGGGCCGGAAGACTTGGGTCAGCCGATCGGCGCAGGCTTGTTCAGCGGTGAGGTCGATTATCTGTGCCGCGAGGAGTGGGCGTGCAACGCCGACGATATCCTGTGGCGTCGCACCAAGCTGGGGCTATTCACCAGCGCCGCTGAACAGCAGGTGCTCAGGCAGTACCTGCAACAGCGTGAACGGCAGCAGCGGGATATCGAGGCCGCTTGACGTTGAGCACTGCGCCCGCTGCGTCATACCAGTCGCTCTGGGTTGGCATATTGCGAACGCGCCCAGATCTCTGCCGTCAGCGTGCGGATCAAGTTTGATTCTTCGGACGCATGCTGGCGCATCAGCTCTGATGCACGCTGGACGTAGTCGTTTTCCTGGCTGAGCCTGGCGTGCGCCTCCAGGGCCTCCATGCGCTCATGAAAAGGAGCCGCCACGGCCTCGAAGCGCTCCGGGTAGGTCTGGCGCAGGTAGGTTTGCCAGAAATGGCGCTCCGCCAGGCTGGCCAGCATCGCTACCGGCGTACTGGCCTGCAGCACTTCGATTTCGGCACGTGACAGGTCTGCCCTGCTGACATTGGCGAACGAGGCAAAATGCATGTCATCGGGCGGCACCGGCAAATCAAGCACGGCGCTCAGGCGCGACCTGTAGTAGAGACGGACTTCGATTTCGTCCACCCTGCGCAAACCTTCCTGGAGCAGCCGCTGGGTATGGCGGTTGGCGACATCGTCCAGCAGGTCGAGCCGGTGTAATTGGCGGCCCAGGCGAAGCAGGCGCGCTTCTCGTGCTGCCAGTGGGAGGCCATCAATACCTTGGTAGGCGAGGATACCCACCTCCATCTGGTTGAGCAGCAAGAGCAGGCGATCTTCACAACTGCGCGGCGCGTCGGCCTCGCGGAACAGGTGCTCACGCAACTCCTCGTTGTTCTCGCAGGCATCGAGCACGCGCCATATCCGCCCACGATAGTGCTTGGGGTCGGTCAGAAAGTCTTCCGTTGCGGTGAAGTCGGCAAGAAACCTGAACAACCCAGCCGAACCGGACTCCTGCAGCAGGGTGTCCCAGGTGGCCTCGCGTTGCGCTCGCAGCAGGTCATTGCTGGTAGCTGCCCACAGCGAGCGGGTCTCCTCGTTGAGCAGCCGATGCTGGTAGGACACGCTGCCTCTCGTACCCGCGTCGGTAACACCACGCGCGTCGTCATAGTAGTGCGCCGACTCTTCAGTCAACGGGTTGTCGTGCAGGTTCAGCCGCTGCAACCGCAGTTGCAAACCCCGCATTTCACGCCTCAACTCGGTAATGGTGTTGTCCCGCAGGTCGATATGCGCCTGCCATGCGAAGTGCTGGTGCAGCCGGCTGACGTCGGTTTGGCCTGTGGAGCGCAAACGCACGTCCCGGATATGTGGCAGGGCCGACAGGTCCGGCAACCCATTGAGCGGGTTGTAGCTAAGGATGAGTGTATCGAGGCGGCCGAGCTGGGAAAGCCGAACACTGCCGGCTTCATCCATTTCAATGCGGTTGTTGCCGAGGTTCAACGCCCGCAGCTGGGTCAAGTGCTCTATACCTTCAGGTATGCGTTCGAAGCGGTTGCCACTGAGGTCTAGGTCGACGAGATTCGGGAACAAGGCTAGAAACTGCGCATCGATGTTTTCCAGACGCATGTTGCGCAAAGCCAGGCGCTGTATGTGAACGTAGTCGACACCCGGCGGCAAGGTCGGGAGGGCCCGCACCTGCTCACCGTCGATGGTGAGTTCGTATTGGTCGGCGCCATCCACCAACTTTCGTCGCCAGCTGCGCCGTAACGTGTCAGCCACCCGGCGACGGCGGATAGCGTCGGCTGGCGTGGCCCAGTCGCTCTGCCAGGCTCGCAGGGTTTCACGAAGCTGGGTCAGCTGGCGCTGCAGCATCATGTAGTGATTCCACAGATTGTCGCCACGCTGACGTACGGCGTCGATGTAGGCGTCGAGCTGTGTTTCGCTGAGGGTCGGAAATATTTGATGGATGCCGCGCCGTATTGCCCGCCGGCTACTTTCCCCGCCGCCACTCAGTGGATAGCCCAGTCGCCCGTCGGCAAAGCGCCTGGGCGGTCGCACCCCCGCACCGACGGCCGGCAGCCCGATCAGCGAAGCGGCCCGCTCACGTTCGGCTGCAGCGCTTTCCAGCAGCCAGTCACGCAGCTGTTGCAGGCGCATCCCGGGTGCAACCAACGCAGTTTTTTGTCGGTCATCCAGGCTCTGCAGCACCGCGTTGAGGAAGCTGAGCTTACCGGCACGCCTGGGCTGGCCCGCCTCGTCGACGACGGTATAGCCATCCGTGTGCCGAATGATCGTGGACAGCTGTTGCTCAGGCGCGCGCCTGCTTGCCCACAGTAACTGACCGTCGCGGCTACCCAGGCGCAACTGGATACGTTGCGAGGCGGGCCACGGCGCTTTGCCTTCGATAAGCCCAAGCACCAGTTGCTCGCTGTCGGCATTGACCATTTTGTGCAGGCGGATACCCAGGCATGCCCGATCAACCCGTGTATCGCGTACATACCAACGCGCGCGCTCTGCCATGGCCAGCGGTATTCGGCCTCCCTCCAACAGGGCTTGCTGAGACGCAGTGGCGTGATCGATGATTTCCTGCGCTCCTCGGGCGGACAACCCTTCGAACGCTTGCAACAACTGCTGCTGGCCCAGTGTTAACGCTGGCCGCTGATCAGTGAGTGCCGCTTCCAGGGCCATGCCGTAAAGCTCAGGTTGGCGTGCGTGCAGTTCGAGGCGCTCGGCCATGTCCAGTAGCCGGGCAGGTGCAGGCGCTCGCTCGAGGTGCAAACGGCGAAGATGATCGAGGCGCATGCCGGTGACCTGTAGAAGCTGTTCGGCTTGATCCAACCCAAGTTGCGCAAAGCTGTTGCCGTCCAGGCCTGCGAACAATATCAAAGCCCCCTCTTCGGCCGCCGGGTAGCGAGGATTGTGGCGCAGCCTCAGTCGGCTGCCAGGGACGTATGTGGGCTCCAGCGCCTCGATAAAAGGCGCCCGCTTCAGTGCGGCCACCGCGCCTACCGTCGCGCCGGCAAGCGCCAACGTTTGGGCGACGGCAAACAGATGGTCCAATGCGCCCTGCCTGTTGCCCAATTGCCAATCCTGATAACCCTCGTACACCTCATCGAGTAACTGTGCGGCGCTAACTACCAACATCACCTCTGCGAGAACCGGCACCACGAACGCAGCCAGGCCCAACAAATCCAGGCCGGCCGAGAGCATTTCCTGCAAGCGTCGGTGCCTGCTCAGGCGATCCTGCTCACCCGTGGGAACGGCCACATAGCGGGCATCGTCGTAAAGTTTACTGACCAGCAAGCTGCGCACATGCTTGAACACGTCGCCTTGCACGGCGAAGTGACGCCCGTCCAGTTCCACCGCAGTGCGATTACCGGGCGCAAGCTGAGCTGACAGGGCCAGCTCGAATTGGCTGCGATCCTCAGCCTTGACGAAGCGGTTGAAAAAGCTGCGAAACGAGGCCGATCGCAGCCGTATCGCCAGATCGCGGTACACCTCAGGCCAGGAGTCGTAGAAATACAGCTGCTTGTCCGGATCACCGGGGATCCAGATAACCACCTCATCTACCTCCGAGCGCCCCGCCGGTCGCCATTCCAGGGCGATGATCGAGACCATGCATTTGCCCAGCAGATACAGTTGGCGCGGCGTAAATGCGCCCGTGCTCGATGCCACAGGCAGGGGATCCAGCATGCTCAACAGCCGTTGCAGATCTCTCTCATCCAACTGACGCTTCAGCCTCGCCTCGTAGAGTGAGGTAGTCAGCTGGGCCCGCACACTGTCCTCGAAGCGCTGCTCGATAAGCTTGCGGTTGTGGTCCGCGGGCTGCCCCCGCCCTGCCCTGGGTTGCAGGACCGTGTTCAGATGTGCCTGGTACTTCGCACCGATATCCAGTGTGCGGCACAAACGGGCGAAGCTTTCAAAGGTCATCCCCAACCGTGTTCCATCCGGGGCGGCCAGGTGCGCTTTGCGCAGCAACCATGGCTGGGTTTCGTGCGCTTCGAAGTTGTGCAGAGCTGCCGCGAGCAGGCTTTGCCGGGTCGTGTGGGAAATGCTCGGCTTGTAGAGTTTTTCGGCTGCGGACGGTAGCTGAAACTCTTCGCTGATCATTACATAAGCTCGGGCCGGGTCCACTTCACCGAGGCCGGCGTCGCGAAGCGCCGACCGCAAAAGAGGCGTTGCGAACGCATCGATGGACACGATGCTTGCCAGTACATGCTGTACGTCTTCGGCAAGGCGCTGTTGCCATGCCAACGCCTGGTGATAACCCGCAAGGTGCGTTGGCTCTGCGGTCGCCAGCCATGCTGGAAGTTGCTGGGCGACCAATTCTTCGACGGACGCCGGGGTAAACCTCTGGTTTGGAGCCATGACTCGATCTCTGCGCTGAAAAGCACTGAGCAGATCACGCTGATCGCTTCCCAATGCGGTAGATATAGCTGGCCGATCAAGTCACTCATTCGGATTACCGAACGCGCACAAGGCATGCGTTCGGTAATCCGGAAAGGAATAAACCCGTCTTCAACGCAAAAATGTCCGCTTGCCATGAATTTGCTGGCGTTATGATCGATATCAGGGCTTGGCACGACTCATGCTCTACACTTGGAGCCGAATGCACTCGCTTCTTGCTGTATTCGTTGAACGAAGAGTCCGCCAACGGCTCCATAAAAAAAACAAACACGTCGAGGAAAATTTGATGCGTATCGTTCGTCAATTGCTGGGCGCCGCCATCGCGGCCGCTGTGATCGCTTCACCGGCCATGGCCGAAGAGCTGACCGGCACCCTGAAGAAGATCAAGGATTCGGGCACCATCACCCTGGGCCACCGCGACTCCTCCATCCCGTTTTCCTACCTGGCCGGCAAGCCCGAGCCCGTGGGTTACTCGCATGACATCCAGCTGGCTGTCGTAGATGCCCTGAAGAAGCAACTGGGTACCGACATCAAGGTCAAGTACAACCTGGTCACCTCCCAGACCCGCATCCCGCTGGTGCAGAACGGCACCGTCGACCTGGAATGCGGCTCTACCACCAACAACGTCGAGCGCCAGCAGCAAGTCGGTTTCACCGTGGGCATCTTTGAAGTCGGTACCCGTCTGCTGACCAAGGTCAAGGACGGTCAACCTGCGTACAAGGACTTCCCGGACCTGGCCGGCAAGAACGTCGTGACTACCGCCGGCACCACTTCCGAGCGCCTGCTCAAGGCGATGAACGCCGACAAGCAGATGAAGATGAACGTGATTTCCGCCAAGGACCACGGTGAAGCCTTCAACATGCTCGAAAGCGGCCGCGCCGTGGCCTTCATGATGGACGACGCCCTGCTCGCCGGCGAAATGGCCAAGGCGCGCAAACCGTCGGACTGGGTCATCACCGGTACCCCACAGTCGTACGAAATCTATGGCTGCATGGTGCGCAAGGATGACGCGGCCTTCAAGAAAGCGGTCGATGACGCCATCGTCGCCTACTACAAGTCGGGCGACGTGCAGAAGAGCTACGACAAGTGGTTCCAGCAGCCGATCCCGCCAAAGGGCCTGAACCTGCAGTTCAAGATGAGCGACGAGCTGAAGAAACTGATCGCCGAGCCGACCGACAAGGCAGCGGACGAGAAGAAGTCCTGACCCCCAGCCTGTGGCCCGCTGCGCTGCAAAGCGCGAATTAAACCTGCAGGCCACCCGTTAGTGTCTAACCTTTCATCCGAGGGCTTAACGCCCTCGGATGTTGGAAGGTGCCCGTGAAACAACCGTCTGAGGGGAAATCCCGATGAATTACAACTGGGACTGGGGCGTGTTCTTCAAGTCCACCGGCGTGGGCAGCGAAACCTATCTGGACTGGTACATCACCGGTCTGGGCTGGACCATCGCCATCGCCATTTCCGCCTGGATCATTGCCTTGCTGCTGGGCTCGATACTGGGTGTGATGCGTACCGTGCCGAACCGCCTGGTGTCGGGCATCGCCACCGCCTACGTGGAGCTGTTCCGCAATGTGCCGCTGCTGGTGCAGCTGTTCATTTGGTACTTCCTGGTACCGGACCTGCTGCCCGAAGGCCTGCAGGAATGGTTCAAGCAAGACCTCAACCCGACCACCTCGGCGCTGATCAGCGTGGTCATCTGCCTGGGCCTGTTCACCGCCGCCCGCGTCTGTGAGCAAGTGCGTACCGGCATCCAGGCGCTGCCGCGTGGCCAGGAAGCCGCCGCCCGTGCCATGGGCTTCAGCCTGCCGCAGATCTACACTAACGTGCTGCTGCCGCAAGCCTACCGGATCATCATTCCACCGCTCACGTCGGAATTCCTCAACGTGTTCAAGAACTCCTCGGTCGCCTCGCTGATCGGCCTGATGGAGCTGCTGGCGCAAACCAAGCAGACCGCCGAGTTCTCGGCCAACCTGTTCGAGGCCTTCACCCTGGCCACGCTGATCTACTTCACCCTGAACATGGGCCTGATGCTGCTGATGCGCATGATCGAGAAGAAAGTCGCCGTGCCAGGCCTGATTTCCGTGGGGGGCAAGTAAATGGAAATGGATTTCAGCGAAATCATCCCTGCGTTGCCCGCCTTGTGGGACGGCATGTTGCTGACCCTGCAACTGATGGTCATGGGTGTGGTTGGCGGTATTGCCCTGGGCACCCTCCTGGCCCTGATGCGCCTGTCGTCGAGCAAGCTGCTGTCGCGCGTGGCCGGTGCCTACGTCAACTACTTCCGCTCGATCCCGCTGCTGCTGGTGATCACCTGGTTCTACCTGGCGGTACCGTTCGTGCTGCGCTGGATCACCGGCGAGGACACCCCGGTGGGTGCCTTCACCTCGTGCGTGGTGGCGTTCATGATGTTCGAAGCCGCGTACTTCTGCGAAATCGTCCGCGCCGGTGTGCAGTCGATCTCCAAGGGCCAGATGGGCGCCGCCCAGGCCTTGGGCATGACCTACGGCCAGACCATGCGCCTGATCATCCTGCCCCAGGCTTTCCGCAAGATGACCCCGCTGCTGCTGCAGCAGAGCATCATCCTGTTCCAGGACACCTCGCTGGTGTACACCGTGGGCCTGGTGGACTTCCTCAACTCGGCACGCTCCAACGGCGACATTATCGGGCGCTCCCATGAGTTCCTGATCTTCGCCGGTGTCGTGTACTTCATCATCAGCTTCTCCGCTTCGTGGCTGGTCAAGCGCCTGCAAAAAAGGATCACCGTATGATTTCCATCAAGAACGTCAACAAGTGGTACGGCGACTTCCAGGTGCTCACAGACTGCACCACCGAAGTGAAAAAGGGTGAAGTGGTGGTGGTTTGCGGCCCGTCGGGTTCCGGCAAGTCCACCCTGATCAAGTGCGTCAACGCGCTGGAGCCGTTCCAGAAAGGCGACATCGTGGTCGATGGCACTTCGATCGCCGACCCGAAGACCAACCTGCCCAAGCTGCGCTCGCGGGTCGGCATGGTGTTTCAGCACTTCGAACTGTTCCCGCACCTGTCGATCACCGAAAACCTGACCATCGCCCAGCGCAAGGTGCTCGGCCGCAGTGAAGCGGAAGCGACCAAGAAAGGCCTGGCCTTGCTGGACCGCGTCGGCCTCAGCGCCCACGCCAAGAAGCACCCAGGCCAACTGTCTGGCGGCCAGCAGCAGCGCGTGGCCATTGCCCGCGCCCTGTCGATGGACCCGATCGTCATGCTGTTCGACGAACCGACCTCGGCCCTGGACCCGGAAATGGTCAACGAGGTTCTCGACGTGATGGTCGAACTGGCCCACGAAGGCATGACCATGATGTGCGTAACCCACGAAATGGGCTTCGCCCGCAAAGTGGCCAACCGCGTGATCTTCATGGACAAGGGCAACATCATCGAGGACTGCCAGAAGGAAGCCTTCTTCGGCGACCCGAGCGCCCGCCACGAGCGTACCCAGCACTTCCTCAGCAAGATCCTGCAGCATTGATTTTGCTTCACTGAACCGGTTGGTGCCGCTGCCCTTTCGGGCAGCTGGCGCTGGTCGTGACAAGGCCACTGTGATGAAATGCGACCCTTCGCTTCTTCTCCCTGCCAAGCCTGCCGTGAATTCCCGCCTGCTCCGCCAATTGCTGCTGCCGCCCCTGATCATCCTGCTGATGGTCGGCCTGGGGATGGCTGGCTATTTGATCAGCGAAAGCAATGGTATCCGCAGCCTCAGCGAAAACGGCGAACGCCAATTGGAGCTGCACGCGCGCACGGTCGAGAGCGAGATCAGCAAGTACACCTACCTGCCGAGCCTGCTGGAACTGGAAGACAGCGTTTCGCACCTGCTCACCGACCCGGATGGCGGTTCGCGCCAGGCAGTCAACGAATACCTCGAGGGCCTGAACCGGCGCAGCCGCAGCCGGGCGATCTTCGTGCTCGACACCAATGGCCGGGTGCAGGCCACCAGCAACTGGCGCGATGCTGACTCGTTCCTGGGTGAAGACCTGTCGTTCCGCGCCTACTTCCAGACTGCCGTACGCGGTGAGCCCGGGCGCTTCTACGGCATCGGCAGCACCACGGGTGAGGCCGGCTATTACCTGGCCCACGGCCTGGAGGAACACGGCAAGATCATTGGCGTGGCGGTGATCAAAGTGCGCCTGGATACCCTTGAAGAGCGCTGGCAGCGTGCCCGCCTGGAAGCGTTCGTCAGCGACGAGAACGGCATCATCATCCTTTCCAGCGACCCGGCCCGGCGCCTGAAGTCGGTGCGCCCGCTGACCCCGCAAATCAAGGAACGCCTGGCGCGCAGCCTGCAGTACTACTGGTGGCCGTTGAACGAGCTGCAGCCACTGGCCCGGGAAACCTTGGCCGATGGTGTGGAAAAACTGACCTTCCCGGCCAACAGCGAAACCGCCCAGGGCAAGCCCCACGAAGTGGCCTACCTGGCACAAACGCGGCGCCTGGCTGACACGCCCTGGCATTTCACCCTGCTGACGCCGCTGCAGGACCTGCGCCGCGAATCCATGGTGCAGGGCATCCTGGTAGGCGTGGCGTTCGCCTTGCTGGCGATTCTCGGCATTGCCTGGAACGAGCGGCGCAAGGTCATCGCCACCCGCCTGGCCGCCCGCGAAGCCCTGCAAGAAGCCAACAGCCAGCTGGAGCGGCGGATAGCCGAACGCACCGCCGACCTGCGCGCCAGCAACGAACGCCTGAAGGGCCAGATTCGCGAGCGCCGGCATGCCGAGCAAACCCTGCGCCACGCCCAGGATGAGCTGGTACAGGCCGGCAAGCTGGCGGCCATCGGGCAAATGTCCACCAGCATCGCCCACGAGCTGAACCAGCCCTTGGCCGCGTTGCGCACCTTGTCTGGCAACACCGTACGCTTCCTCGAACGCGGGGCACTGGAAACCGCCAGCACCAACCTGCGCACCATGAACGACCTGATCGACCGCATGGGCCGCATCACCGCCAGCCTGCGCTCGTTCGCCCGGCGTGGCGACGACAGCGGCCAGGCCTCGCTGGCCAAGGCGGTAGAAGCCACCTTGCAGGTACTGGCCAACCGCATCACTGCCTGCCGCCTGCAGTTGCATCACCAGTTCGAGGACCAGCAACTGGCCATCGACCAGACCCGCCTGGAGCAGATATTGGTCAACCTGATGGGTAACGCCCTCGACGCCATGGCCGCGCAACCCCTGCCACAACTGTGGCTGGAAGGCGAGTTGCAGGGCGACAAGTACCGTTTGCAGGTGCGCGACAATGGCCACGGCATTGACCCCGAGGCACGCAAGCACCTGTTCGAACCTTTCTTCACCACCAAACCGGGCGAGCACGGCCTGGGCTTGGGCCTGACCCTGTCGGCGAGCCTTGCAGCCGCCGCCAAGGGCAGCCTCAACGTCGAGCACCCCGCCACTGGCGGCACGGCCTTTGTCCTGGCCCTGCCGCCGGTTTCTCCCCCTAGCGAATCGGCAGACCACCCATGAACCAAGCGCCTCTTACTGTCCTGATCGTCGAAGACGACCCGCATGTGCTGCTCGGCTGCCAGCAGGCGCTAGCCCTGGAAGACATCGCCTGCGAAGGCGTGGGCAGTGCCGAACAGGCGCTGGAGCGCATCGGCGATGACTTCGCCGGCATCGTCGTCAGTGATATTCGCCTGCCGGGCATCGATGGCCTGGAACTGCTCAACCGCCTCAAGGCCCGTGACCGCAGCCTTCCGGTAGTGCTGATTACCGGCCATGGCGATATCGACATGGCCGTCGGCGCCATGCGTAACGGCGCCTACGACTTCATGGAAAAGCCGTTCTCGCCCGAACGCCTGGTCGATGTGGTGCGCCGTGCCCTGGAGCAGCGCGGGCTGTCCCGCGAGGTGGTGGCCCTGCGCCGCCAACTGGTCGAACAGAGCAGCCTGGAGGGGCGCATCATTGGCCGCTCGCCGGCCATGGAGCACCTGCGCGAATTGATCGCCAACGTTGCCGACACCTCGGCCAACGTGCTGATCGAAGGCGAAACCGGTACCGGCAAAGAGCTGGTCGCCCGTTGCCTGCACGACTTCAGCCGCCGCCAGGGCCAGCCGTTCGTGGCACTGAACTGTGGTGGCCTGCCGGAAAACCTGTTCGAAAGCGAGATTTTCGGCCACGAGGCCAACGCGTTCACTGGCGCGGGCAAGCGCCGCATCGGCAAGATCGAGCACGCCAACGGCGGCACGCTGTTCCTCGACGAAGTAGAGAGCATGCCGATCAACCTGCAGATCAAGCTGCTGCGCGTGCTGCAGGAACGCACGCTGGAGCGGCTGGGCTCGAACCAGAGCATCCCGGTGGATTGCCGGGTGATCGCCGCGACCAAGGCCGATCTCGATACCCTGGGCCAGAGTGGCCAGTTCCGCAGCGACCTGTATTACCGGCTGAACGTGGTAACCCTGGAGCTGCCGCCGCTGCGTGAGCGGCGTGAAGACATCCTGCAGCTGTTCGAACACTTTTTGCAGCAGTCGGCCCTGCGCTTCGACCGGGAAACGCCGACGCTGGACAGCCAGACCCTGTCCCGCCTCATGGCCCACGACTGGCCTGGTAACGTGCGTGAACTGCGCAACGTGGCCGAGCGCTATGCCCTCGGCCTGCCAGCCTTCAAGAAAGGCCCCAGCGGTGGCGCCAGCCAGGGCCTGGGCTTTGCCGAAGCGGTGGAAGCATTCGAGCGCAACCTGCTCAGCGATGCCCTGCAACGCACCGGCGGCAACCTGAGCCAGGCCAGCCAGGAGCTGGGCATGGCCAAGACCACGCTGTTCGACAAAGTGAAAAAGTACGGCCTTGGCTGATTTCAACCCAACCTGGAAAGACAACGTGGACTTGGTATTCAAAGCTGCCCTGGGCGCTGGCGTGGTGCTTTTGCTGGCAGTGCTGTCGAAAACGCGTAACTACTACATTGCCGGGCTGGTGCCGCTGTTTCCCACCTTCGCCCTGATTGCCCACTACATCGTCGGCAAGGGGCGCAGCATTGCCGACCTGAAGACCACCATTGCGTTCGGCATGTGGTCGATCATTCCGTACTTCGTGTACCTGGCGACCCTGTATGTGCTGGTCGACCGCCTGCGCCTGGAAGCATCGCTGGCGCTGGCCACGGTGGCCTGGCTGATGGCTGCGACCGTGCTGGTGACCTTGTGGGTGCGGATGCACTGACCGGCATCGGCCTGGCCGTCTTCGCGGGCATGCCCGCGAAGAAGATCACGCCGATTCAAAGCCCTGCGATATGCGTAACATCCTGCCGATGCACCTGCAGGTAGGGCAGCACGGCCCCCAGCAGTGGCGCCTTGAACGGTTCCTGAAAGCGGTGCGCCAACCCCGGGATCAGGCGCAGCTGGCTGCCCTGGATATGCGCGGCCAGGTGCACACCATGCATCACCGGCAGCAACGGGTCGGCCGTGCCGTGTACCACCAGGGTCGGCACCCGCAGCTGGTTGAGTAGCTCCACACGGCTCGGCTCAGCCAGAATCGCCATGATCTGGCGCTTGGCCCCGTCCGGGTTGAACGCCCGGTCATACGCCACCGCCGCCTGATGCAGCAACACCGCACGATCATCGCGCACGTCGGGGCTACCCAGTGCCGCCAGCAAATCGGCCTGCTGCTCGATCGCCACTTCACGGTTCGGCGCACTGCGCCGTGCCAGCAACTGCACCAGGGCCGGGTCCGGTGCCGGCAACCCCGCCGCCCCGGAACTGGACATGACCAGCGTCAGGCTACGCACCCGCTCGGGCGCCATGGCTGCCAGGTGCTGGGCGATCATGCCGCCCATGCTCACGCCCAGCACGTGAAACTGGTGCACGCCCAAGGCGTCCATCAGGCGCAAGCCGTCATCCGCCATGTCGGTCAGCGTATAAGGCGCCGACACCGGCAGCCCCAGCTTGTAGCGCAGCAACTCGACCGTGAGGTTGGCCGACGGCGGCATCTGGTTCCAGCGCGACAGGCCGACATCACGGTTGTCATAGCGGATCACCCGAAAGCCCTGTCGGCACAACGCTTCGACCACATCGTCGGGCCAATGAATCAGCTGCCCACCCAAGCCCATCACCAGCAGCAAAGCCGGGGCACGTGGCGCGCCGACGCTCTGGTACACCAGGCTGACCGCGCCCAGTTCGGCACGCTGCACCGGTACCTGGGCGTCACAACGCTGTTCAGCGAAACTCGCAGGTACGCTGAAAAACAAGAAAAGAAAAAGCGAAAAAGCCCGCATGAAAGAAACACCAGAATGCAGATTCCCAGTAGAGCGTGAGTCTGATGAATTCTGTTCGGGCGCGCTGCCACAGTTCGGTGACAATTTCGTGACTGCCGCCAGGCGGTGCGGCCGAACGTCCAGTCGACAGCACCGCCAACATGAGGGAAACTCAACTCATTCCCACACCCTTCAAATCTGAACCCCGGAGTCAGTAGTGCTGGAGATCCGTCACCTGAAAACCCTTCATGCCCTGCGCGAGGCTGACAGCCTGGTGGAGGCTGCCGAGCGCCTGCACCTGACTCAGTCGGCGCTCTCGCACCAGTTCAAGGAGCTGGAAGAGCGCCTGGGCTTGCCGCTGTTCGTGCGCAAGACCAAGCCGATCCGCTTCACCAGCGCGGGGCTGCGCCTGCTGCAACTGGCCGATGCCACCCTGCCGCTGCTGCGCGGTGCCGAGCGTGACATTGCGCGTCTGGCCGGCGGCACCGCCGGGCGCCTGCACATGGCGATCGAATGCCACAGCTGCTTCCAGTGGTTGATGCCGACCATCGACCAGTTCCGCGATGCCTGGCCGGAAGTGGAACTGGACCTGGCGTCCGGCTTTGCCTTCGCCCCGCTGCCGGCGCTGGCCCGCGGCGACCTCGATCTGGTAGTGACGTCCGACCCGCTGGACCTGGCCGGGATTACTTACGTGCCGCTGTTCACCTACGAAGCCATGCTGGCGGTCGCCAACCAGCATCCGTTGGCCAGCAAGCCCTATATCGTGCCGCAGGATCTGCTCGACCAGACGCTGATTACCTACCCGGTAGAACGCGACCGCCTGGACATCTTCACCCGTTTCCTGGAGCCCGCCGACATCGAACCGGCTGCCGTGCGCACCTCGGAGCTGACCGTGATGATGATGCAACTGGTGGCCAGCGGCCGTGGCGTGTGCGGCATGCCGCACTGGGCGCTGCACGAATATAGCTCGCGCGGCTATGTGAAAGGCAAGCGCCTGGGCGAGAAGGGCTTGTTTGCCACACTTTACGCGGCAGTACGCACCGATATGCTGGATGCACCGTACATGCGCGACTTTTTGCTGACTGCCAAGGACACCTCGTTCGCCACCCTAGACGGCGTCAGCGCGGTACGCTGACTGCCTGGCGGTATAGCGGCAAGATCAGGTCGCGGGTCAGCGGTGCCAGTTGCATGCCTGGCGCCTGGTCCGCGGCCAGCCACACGACCTCTTCGATCTCGGCAGCCGGGACTACTGCAGCGGCACTGTCGACGCGGAACAGCTCGGCTTGAACCACAAAGCCTGGTTCATTGGCAGCCGGGGCGCTGAACTGGCCCAGGTGCACGGCCTGGGCCGGGTGGATCTGCAGGCCGAGCTCCTCGTGCAGTTCGCGCACCAGTGCCTGCACTGGCGTTTCGCCGGCGTCGATCTTGCCGCCTGGCTGCATGAAGGCCTCGGTGCCGCGCTTGCGCACCAACAGGGTGCGGCCCTGCGGGTCGATCAGCAGGGCGGCGGCGATGCGGATGGTATTGGGCATGGGCTGGGCTCGCTGGAAAATTTGGCCGGGGAGGATCCCATGGGGTCTCTGGCCTGACAAGGCCAGTCTCTCCTGTGCCGGCCCTTTCGCGGGTAAACCCGCTCCTACAGATACAGCGCAAACCTGTAGGAGCGGGTTTACCCGCGAAGAGGCCGGCACAGGCTATAACTGCCCTGCCAGACGAACGGCCCCTTGCCAAAGCGCCCGCTCCCCGCCATAACCAAACCATGAACCTGCCCGCCAAACACCACCCGGTGCTCGAACTGTTCCACCCCGCCGTGCGCACCTGGTTCCGCCGCCATTTCGCCACGGTCACCGGTGCCCAGGCCCAGGCCTGGCCGTTGATCCATGCCGGCCAATCGATGCTGCTGGCCGCCCCGACCGGCTCGGGCAAAACCCTCAGCGCTTTCCTGGCCGTACTCGACGAACTGTTCCGCCAGGGCCTTGAGCAGCAAGGCGAGCTGCCCGCGCACACCCAGGTGATCTACGTGTCACCGCTGAAGGCGCTGTCCAATGACATTCGCCTGAACCTGCAGGCCCCGCTCGAAGGCATCAGCCAGGCCCTTGCCGAGCAAGGCCTGCACGCCCCACGCATCACCACCGCCGTCCGCACGGGCGACACACCGCAAAAGGAACGTGCCGCCATGCGCAAGCTGGCCCCGCACATTCTGGTCACCACGCCCGAATCGCTCTACGTCTTGATGGGCTCGGCGTCAGGCCGCGAAGGCCTGGCCAGCGTGCACACGGTAATCGTCGACGAGATCCATGCCCTGGCCGGTAACAAGCGTGGCTGCCACTTGGCGCTGACCCTGGAGCGCCTGCAGGCCCTGGGCGGCCGGCCATTGCGGCGTATCGGCCTGTCCGCCACGCAACGCCCGGTCGAGCGGGTGGCGCAATTTCTGGTCGGTAGCGCACGCCCCTGCGCCGTTGTCGATGTCGGCCATGCGCGCCAGCGCGACCTGGCCATCGAGGTGCCGCCGGTACCGCTGGGCGCGGTGATGGCCACCGATGTCTGGGGCCTGGTCTATGACCGCCTGGCCAGCCTGGCCCGCGAACACCGCACCACCTTGATATTTGTCAACACCCGGCGCCTGGCCGAACGCGTCACCCGCCACCTCAGCGACCGGCTGGGCAAGGAGGCGGTTGCCGCGCACCATGGCAGCCTGTCCAAGGAGCTGCGCCTGGATGCCGAGCAACGGCTGAAAGGCGGCCAGCTGCAGGTGCTGGTGGCCACCGCGTCACTGGAGCTGGGCATCGACATCGGCGATATCGACCTGGTTTGCCAGATTGAGTCGCCGGGTTCGATTGCCGCCTTCCTGCAAAGAGTCGGTCGCGCCCGTCACCAGGTCGATGGCGTGCCCAAGGGCCGGCTGTTCCCCACCTCGCGCGACGACCTGATCGAATGCGTAGCGCTGCTCGACTGTGTGCGGCGGGGCGAGCTGGACGAGCTGCACATCCCCCGGGCACCCATGGACGTGCTGGCCCAGCAGATCGTGGCCGAAGCCAGCAACCAGCCATGGCACGAACAGGCGCTGTTCGACACCCTGCGCCAGGCCACCCCCTATGCCGAACTTGACCAGAACCACTACCAGGCCCTGCTGCGCATGCTCGCCGAGGGTTACAACGGCCGCCAGGGCGTGCGCAGTGCCTACCTGCACCGCGATGCAGTGAGCGGCACCTTGCGCGGCCGCCGCGGCAGCCAGCTGACGGCACTGACCAGCGGCGGCACCATCCCCGACAACGCCGACTACAGCGTGTTGCTGGAGCCGCAGGCGCTGAACATCGGCAGCGTCAATGAAGACTTTGCGGTGGAGAGTATCGCTGGCGATATCTTCCAGCTGGGCAACGCCTCCTATCGCATCCTGCGGGTCGAACCTGGCCGGGTAAGGGTTGAAGACGCCCAAGGCCTGCCGCCGACCATTCCGTTCTGGCTGGGTGAGGCGCCGGGGCGCAGCGATGAGCTGTCGGCTGCCGTGGCCCGCTTGCAGGCGCAGATCGACCAGCAACTGACGCTGGCCGGCGGCAACAGGGTGGAGGTGCAGGCATGGTTGCAGGCTACGTTCGAGCTGGGCGAAGACAGTGCCGGCCAGTTGCTCGATTACCTGGCCCGAGCCCGCGAGGTGCTGGGCGCCCTGCCCTCGCAGGATACCTTGATCATGGAGCGTTTTTTCGACGAATCCGGCGGTACCCAACTGATCATCCATTCGCCCTACGGCAGCCGCATCAACCGCGCCTGGGGCCTGGCCTTGCGCAAGCGCTTTTGCCGCACCTTCAACTTTGAATTGCAGGCGGCAGCCAGCGAGGACGCCATCGTGCTGTCGCTGTCCACCAGCCATAGCTTTGAACTTGATGAAGTGTGGCGCTACCTGAACAGCCGCAGCGCCGAGGCGATCCTGATCCAGGCCCTGCTCGATGCGCCGCTGTTCGGCGTGCGCTGGCGCTGGAATGCGGGTGTGGCCATGGCATTGCCGCGCTTTGTGGGCGGGCGCAAGGTGGCGCCACAGATCCAGCGCATGAAGAGCGAAGACTTGGTCGCGGCGGTGTTCCCCGACCAAATCGCTTGCCTGGAGAACATCGTCGGCGAGCGGCAGATTCCCGAGCACCCGCTGGTCGAGCAAACCCTCGACGACTGCCTGCATGAAGCGATGGACAGCGAAGGTTGGTTGGCGCTGTTGCGGCGTATGGAAAGCGGCGCAGTGCGCCTGCTGTGTCGCGACCTGCCCGCCCCCTCGCCGCTGGCTGCGGGGATTCTGAATGCCCGGCCGTACGCCTTCCTCGACGATGCGCCTTTAGAAGAGCGGCGTACCCAGGCAGTGCTGAACCGGCGCTGGAACGAAGTGCAAAGCGGCGACGACCTGGGTGCGCTGGACGTCGATGCCATTGCCGCGGTCGCGGCCGAGGCCTGGCCGCAGCCGGGCAATCCCGACGAAATGCACGAAGCGCTGATGAGCCTGGGCGCCATCAGCCAAGCGGAAGTCGAGGCCAACCCCGGCTGGGATCTGCTACTGAGGCAACTGGCCAAGGCCGGGCGTGCCTTGTGCCTGGCCGAGCCCACACTGTGGTCGGCTCGCGAACGCCTGAACCTGATGCTGGCGCTTTACCCGGCAGCGCGACTGGAACCCGCGCTGGAATTACTCCCCGGCTTCGACCAGGCCATCGATGCCGATAGCGCACTGAGCGAGCTGCTGCGCGCCCGCCTGAGTGGCCATGGCCCGCAGTCTCAGGCGCAAATCGCTGCGCCCTTGAGCAAATCGGCAAGCGACATCGGGCAGGCGCTGGCCCGCCTGGAAACCGAAGGCTATGTGCTGCGCGGGCATTTCAGCCCTGGTGCAAGCGACCTGCAATGGTGCGAACGCCATCTGCTGGCGCGCATCCACCGCTACACGGTCAAACGCCTGCGCCGCGAGATCGAACCGGTCAGCTTGCAGGACTTCATGCGTTTTCTGTTCGACTGGCAGCATATGGCGACTGACGAACGCCTGCGTGGCCCGCAAGCGGTGGCCGAAGTGCTGGGCCAGTTGCAGGGCTTCCCCTGCGCGGCCGGGGCCTGGGAGGCCGAGTTGCTGCCGGCGCGCATCAAGGACTACAGCCCGCACTGGCTCGATGATGCCTGCCGCAACGGGCAGTTCGCCTGGAGCAGGCTGGCCGCGACTGTGGCGAGCAATACCTTGTCCAGCACACCGCTGGTGCTGCTACCGCGTGAGCACCTGAACCTGTGGCGCAGCCTTGCCCCTGTACCCGCCCTGGAAAGCCTTGGGCCGCGGGCGCAACGCGTGTACGAGGTGCTGCAGGCACAGGGCGCGCTGTTCTTTGACGAACTGACACACGATGCACACCTGCTGCCCAGCGAACTGGAAACAGCACTGCAGGAACTGGTAGGCGCCGGCCTTGTGGGCGCCGACAGCTTTACCGGCTTGCGCAGCCTGATTACCCCAGCGGCGAAACGCACGTCACGCAACAGCCGACGCGGCCATGCGCCCTTGTCCAGCAGCATGGCCCATGCCGGGCGCTGGGCCTTGCTGCGCAGGGGCACAGTGGATGACAGCCAGCGCCTGGAACATATCGCCCGCACGCTGTTACGCCGCTACGGCGTGGTTTGCTGGCGGCTGCTGGAGCGCGAAAGTGATGTGCTGCCGTCCTGGCGTGAGCTGCTGCGCTGCTATCAGCGGCTGGAGGCACGTGGCGAGATTCGGGGCGGGCGCTTCATTGCCGGGCTGGCCGGCGAACAGTTCGCCTTGCCGGAGGCGGTGGGGTTGCTGCGCCAGGTACGCCGTCGTGAAACGGACGGCGCGCTGCTGGTGGTGAGTGCCAGCGACCCGCTGAACCTGATCGGCTCGTTGCTGCCGGGGGCCAAGGTACCGGCGGTGGGGGGAAATCGCCTGCTGTATCGCGACGGGGTGCCGGTGGCGGTGCGGGTGGCCGGGCGCTATTCGTATCTGGTCGAGGCGCTGGCACAAGAGCAGGACAGCTGGCGGCAGAAGCTGCTGCGCGACGCGTATTGGGTATAAACGAAAACGCCAAGCGTACGCTGTGGGAGCGGGTTTACCCGCGAATGCGTCGTTGGCCTCACCATAGCATTCGCGGGTAAACCCGCTCCTACAACGGCATGTGTCCGGTTCCATTGATTCGGTTCGGTTCGAGAATGATTTTCGCTACCCCGATTTTAATTTGCAGGGCTTGGCAACTTGGCTATGGTCGGGGTTTGCCCCCAGGCCCTGAGCCTGACCGCGCCATCGCAAGGACCCCGTATGAGCCTGTCACTTCTCAGCCGCTACGCCTTCTTCGCCGCTTGTGTACTGTTCACGTTGGCGAGCCTGCCCTTCATCCACCACGAATGGTTGTGGCCGTTCACCCTGACCACCGGCATCCTCAGCCTGATCGGCCTGTTCGACCTGTTGCAGCAGCGCCATGCGGTGCGCCGCAACTACCCGATCCTGGGCAACATCCGCTACCTGGTCGAAGCCATTCGCCCGGAAATCCGCCAGTACCTGCTGGAGTCCGACAGCGACGCCCTGCCATTTTCCCGCGCGCAGCGCTCGCTGGTGTATGCCCGGGCCAAGAATGAAGCCTCGGACAAACCGTTCGGCACCCTGATCGATGTGTACGAATCCGGCTTCGAGTTCATCGGTCATTCCATGCGCCCGGCGCCACTGACCGACCCGGCCAGCTTCCGTGTCATTGTGGGTGGGCCACAGTGCAGCCAGCCGTACTCGGCATCGGTGTTCAATATCTCGGCGATGAGCTTCGGCTCGCTCAGCGCCAACGCCATCCGCGCCCTCAACCAGGGTGCCAAGCTGGGCAACTTCCACCACGACACCGGCGAAGGCAGCATCAGCCCTTACCACCGCGAACACGGTGGTGACCTGGTCTGGGAGCTGGGCAGTGGCTACTTCGGTTGCCGCACGCCGGACGGGCGCTTCGACCCCGAGCGCTTCGCCGCCCAGGCGCGCACCCCGCAGGTACGCATGATCGAGATCAAGATGAGCCAAGGCGCCAAGCCCGGCCATGGCGGCATCCTGCCCAAACACAAGGTCACCCGAGAAATTGCCGAAACCCGCGGCGTGCTGATGGGCGAAGACTGCATCTCGCCGTCGCGCCACAGCGCCTTCTCTACCCCCATCGAGATGATGCAGTTCATCGCGCAGCTGCGTGAACTGTCGGGCGGCAAACCGGTGGGCTTCAAGTTCTGTTTGGGCCACCCGTGGGAGTTCATGGGCATCGCCAAGGCCATGCTGGAAACCGGCATTCTGCCAGACTTCATCGTCGTTGATGGCAAGGAAGGCGGCACCGGTGCCGCGCCCGTGGAGTTCACCGACCATATCGGCGTGCCGCTGCGTGAAGGCTTGCTGTTCGTGCACAACACCCTCGTCGGCCTGAACCTGCGCGACAAGATCAAGCTGGGCGCCAGCGGCAAGATCGTCAGCGCCTTCGACATCGCCAGCGTGCTGGCGATTGGCGCCGACTGGGCCAACTCGGCACGCGGCTTCATGTTTGCCATCGGTTGTATCCAGTCGCAGAGCTGCCACACCAACAAATGCCCGACCGGCGTGGCCACCCAAGACCCGCTACGCCAGCGCGCGCTGGTGGTACCGGACAAGGCCCAGCGGGTATTGAACTTCCACCACAACACCTTGCGTGCCTTGGCAGAGATGCTGGCTGCGGCGGGGTTGAACCATCCCGAGCAGCTGGAAGCCAAGCACCTGGTACGGCGCATATCGGCCACCGAGATCAAGCTGTTCTCGCAAATGCATGTGTTCTTGAAGCCGGGGGAATTGCTGACTGGCGAGGTCAATGGCCAATTCTATTCGCGCATGTGGCAACTGGCGCGGGCGGACAGCTTTGAGCCGCACACCGAGGCAGTGGCCTGATTTCTGGTTCTGTCCATCAGTCGATTGTCGGCGGCACCTCACGCATTCCGCCGACAACAACGCTCCATTGAGGTAACCGGCCGCTGGCCAGAGGTGTCGGATAATTACCACAGTGTTTTGCTGGCGACTGCAAGTATGCCTTGGGAATAAACGCTGACACCAAGGAATCCAGAACGTATGTCACTGACCAATCGCCAACGCTCGTTTATCGCACGAATTGCCGCTAAAGAAGGGACGTTAGGGTTCATCTCGGCGCTGCATGACATCTCGCCCTTTGACCCTTACGATTTTTCATGGTTTGCGCTAAAGCCAGCGAGACTAGGCAACATGCTTTGCCATACATCCGACTCACGAGCGGTAACCCCTTTGCAACTTTATTTCCGATACACAGAAAAAGGATACAAACTCTATATCCGCAGCCGGAGTTACCACCGCAAGACGATCAGCCGCAAAGACGGTTACCTTGGGGCATTCGAAGCTGACAGTGACAGCGACGCAGAGCTGTTCCATGTCGACTCGGAAGCGCTATCGGCTATTCCGCTCGAACAGGCTATCAACCCAAACGATTGGTACAGTTTCAATCTGATTTCCGCCATCACCAAAAAGCCAATCAGCAGGCGAGTTCGCAATCTTGACACACACGCTGGTAAAGACCGCCAGTCCAAGGCCTACACCTGCATCACGGCTGATGGGGGTGCCCCGCTACCGCTACGCATGCAAATTTTGCAAACCAATGCCCCGTACCTGGACCACCCTGACGAAGTTTGACGGCGGCTCGTCGATGTTGTGATCGAACACACTTCAAGCCACCCGATTGCAGCGGGGGCTGCTGAGCAGCCCCCGCCTTTCAATCAGGAGACCGGGCTGGCAACGCCCTGCGCTTCTTTTGGCGCCAGGCGGAACGCGTAATACAGCACCGTCAGCAGCACCAGGAACGCCGGGCCGATATACAGCGCCACACGCGTATCCTCGAAGTACGCCATCAGGCCGACTACCAGCACCAGGAACGCCAGCGCCAGGTACGAGCTCAGCGGCCACAGCCACATGCGGTACTTCAGCCCCTTGCGTTCGGCAGTGGTAAGCCCGGCCCGGAACTTCAGCTGCGCCAGCAGGATCATCACCCAGGTCCAGATCGCGCCAAAGGTGGCGATCGAGGTCACCCAGACAAATACCTTCTCAGGCACCAGGTAGTTGGCCAGCACGCCCAGCAGCAGCGCGCCGATCGACAGCAGCAGCGCATTGCGCGGCACGCCATTCTTCGAAGTGCGGGCGAAAGGTGCCGGTGCCTGGCCGTTCTGTGCCAGGCTGTAGAGCATGCGCCCGGTGCTGAAGATGCCGCCGTTGCACGACGACAATGCGGCGGTGATGACCACGAAGTTGATAATGCCGGCGGCGGTCTTGATGCCGAGGCGCTCGAAGGTCATGACGAACGGGCTGCCCTGGCTGCCGATTTCGTTCCATGGGTAGATCGACAGGATCACGAACAGCGCGCCAACGTAGAACAGCAGGATGCGCCAGAACACCGAGCCAATGGCTTGCGGAATGGTCTTTTGCGGGTTGCGTGCTTCGCCGGCGGTGAGGCCGATCATTTCCACGCCCAGGTAGGCGAACATCACCATCTGCAGCGACATCAGCACGCCGGTCACGCCGTTGGGCATGAAGCCGCCATTGCTCCACAGGTTGGAGATACCGACTGCAACACCGTCATTGCCAAAGCCGAAGGCAATGACACCGATGCCGCCGAGAACCATGGCGATGATGGTGACGATCTTGATCAGGGCGAACCAGAACTCGAATTCACCGAAGGCCTTTACTGCCACCAGGTTGACCGCGCCCATGCTGCCCAGCGCCGCAAGGGCCCAGATCCAGCGCGGCACGTCCGGGAACCAGATGCCCATGTAGATGGCCACTGCAGTGATTTCGGCCACACAGGTCACCAGCCACAGGAACCAGTAGTTCCAGCCGGTAAGGAAGCCCGCCAACGGGCCGAGGTAGTCTTGGGCATAGCGGCTGAACGAACCGGCGACAGGGTTGTGCACGGCCATTTCGCCAAGGGCGCGCATGATCACCAGGATGGCCAGGCCGCCGATGATGTAAGACAGCATGATGGCCGGGCCGGCCATTTCGATAGCCTTGGCCGAGCCAAGGAAAAGACCGACACCGATACAGGCGCCCAGCGCCATCAGACGGATGTGCCGTTCGCCCAGTTCACGCTTGAGCGGGCCGCCTTCAGTGGCTTGGCCATGGGCAGGGTGGTTGCCGACTGGCATAGCAATACAACCTCATTTTGTTATTGGATTTGACCTTCGTGCAGCACCGGCCATGCCGATAGGCGTGACGTTGGCTTGCCAGGCTGGCCTCGTGGGCCGGCCCGTATGCCGGAATAGAGCACCCGGCAGGGCGAAGGGGCCGAGCAGTATAGGAAGACCGTTGTAGGGTTTTTCGCTGTATATACAGGAATAATCAGCGAGTTCTCTGGGGCCGCTGTCTCTTGTAGGAGCGGCCTTGCGTCGCGATGGGCCGCGCAGCGGCCCCAAAAAATCGCTCCGGCACCATAACAACATCCCCGTACCAAGAAACCCACACCAAAGCCGCATAGCCCTGCGCAACCTTTTGCCACTTCCTACAAATTTTTCACCCTACCCGCTCAACGTCTAAGCTTCAGGCAAGCAAGACGAAAACACCTGGCCGGATAGAAGACTATGGGCGCACTGTGGCAATCGGAACCAAGCAGAACGGAAGCACCCGAGATACCTCCGGCCGAGACGCCACAACCCAAGTCCCCCCGTCAGCGTCGGCTATGGTGGCGGCTTATCATCCTCATCCTGCTGGTGGCACTGATTGCCATCGGCGTTGCCGCGTATGACGAATTCCGCACCTCGGAGCTGCAATCGCGCGAATTCAGCAAACTGGCCGGCACGCTGACCTATTCGCTGCAGCCCGGGCCCAGCGATGCCATCATCTACCCCGGCGACGGGCCATTCGACAAACGCCTGGGCTACAGCGCCTTGGGCGAGTTCCTGCCGCGCCTGCTCAAGCGCGACTACCTGATCAGCGAGCAGGTGAGGTTCTCGCCGGCGTTGATGAACTACGTCGATCATGGGCTGTTCGCCCCCTATATCGAGAAGATTCAGGCCGGCCTGTCGATCACCGACTGCCGCGGCGACATGCTGTACCAGTACAACTACCCGCAGCACCTGTACCCGGACTTTGCGGCGATCCCGCCGGTGATGGTCAACAGCCTGTTGTTCATCGAGAACCGCGACCTGCTCGATACCCAGGACCCGCGCAACAACCCGGCCGTGGACTGGCCGCGCTTCGCCAAGGCCGCCTACAGCCAGGTGGCCAAGTACCTGGCCCTGCCTGGCCAGTCGGCCGGTGGCAGCACGCTGGCCACGCAGCTGGAAAAATACCGTCACTCACCGGATGGCCTGACCGTGTCGGGTGCCGAAAAGATCCGCCAGATGGTCTCAGCCAGCGTGCGCGCTTACCAGGGCGGCCCCGACACCACCGAGGCGCGCAAGCGCATCGTGCGTGACTACCTCAACAGCGTACCGTTGTCGGCCGTGCCCGGGCACGGCGAAGTGCATGGCATGGCCGAGGGCCTGCGGGTGTGGTACGGCGCCGACTTCGACCAGGTCAACCAGGCGCTGAACGCCACCGCCAGCGACCCGCAAAGCATGGCCGCCCGAGGGCTGGCCCTGCGCCAGGTGCTGTCACTGATGATTGCCCAGCGCCGGCCTTCGCATTACTTGTCCAAAGGACGAGTCGAGCTGGCCGAACTCACCAATTCGCACATCCGCGTACTCGCCGCCAACCAGGTCATCGAACAACCATTGGCCGATGCCGCGCTGGCCAGCAAGGCGGTGTACCGCGACTGGGTAGCACAGCCGACCATCGTGCCGATCGTTACCAACAAGGGCATCAGCCTGGCGCGCAACCGCTTGGCGGCCATGCTCAACCGCCCGCTGTATGACCTGGACCGCCTCGACGTTTCGGCCACCAGTACGTTGCAGGCCGATTTGCAATTACAGGTCAGCCAGTACCTGAAAAACCTGGCCGACCCGGCCTTTGCGGCGCAGATCGGCCTGATTGGCGAACGCCTGCTCACCACCAAGACCACCGACCAGGTGAGCTACAGCTTTACGTTGTTCGAGCGCACCGCTGACGGCTCGCGGGTACGGGTACAGACCGACAGCACCAACCAGCCCTTCGACATCAACGAAGGCAGCAAGCTGGAGCTGGGCTCCACGGCCAAGCTGCGGGTGCTGACCACCTACCTGGAAATCATCGCCGAGCTGCACGACAAATACGCGGGCAAGCCGCCCGCAGAGCTGAAGATGGTGGAAGTCGCCGAACTCGACCGCATCACCCAGTGGTCGCTGGAATGGCTGGCGCAGAACAGCAAGAACCAGAGCCTGGACGCCATGCTCGACGCCGCGCTGGAGCGCAAGTACTCGGCCAACACCGGCGAGGCGTTCTTCACCGGCGGCGGCATGCACGTGTTCAACAACTTCCGCAAGGAAGACAACAACCGCAACCCCACCCTCAAGGACGCGCTGCGCGAATCGATCAACCTGCCGTTCATCCGCCTGATGCGCGACCTGGTGCGCTATGTGACCTACCAGCAGCCGTACAACCGCGTACCGTTGCTCAAGGACGACGCCGACCCGCGCCGCCAGGAATACCTGGCACGCTTTGCCGACAAGGAAGGCACCAACTACCTGATGCGCTTCTGGAAGAAGTACCAGCGCAAGACTTCGCAGCAGCGCCTGGATACCTTCCTCGACAGCATGCGCGTGACCCCGCAGCGGCTGGCGGCGGTGCACCGCTACCTGTTCCCTGAGGCCGGGCAGGAAACCTTCAACGCCTTCGTCCGTGCCCACCTCAAGGGTGACAAGATCGCCTTGGGCAAGCTGACAGACGGTCGCCTGTCGGAAATGTACGAAGCCTATGGCCCGGGCAAGTACGACCTGCCCGACCAGGGCTACATCGCCAAGGTTCACCCGCTGGACCTGTGGTTGCTCGGCTACCTGTTGAAGAACCCGGGTTCGACCCTGACCGAAATGGTCAACGCCAGCCGCTTCGAGCGCCAGGAGGTATACGGCTGGCTGTTCAAGAGCCGCCATCAGGGCGCCCGTGACAGCCGCATCCGCACCATGGTCGAGATCGAAGCCTTCCTCGACATCCACCAGCGCTGGAAGCGCGTGGGCTATCCGTTCGACCACCTGGTGCCGTCGCTGGCTACCGCCATCGGCAGCTCGGGTGACCGCCCTGCGGCCCTCTCCGAACTGGTCGGCATCATCCAGAACGACGGCGTCCGCCTGCCCACACTGCGCATCGATACCCTGCACTTTGCTGCCAATACACCCTACGAGACCAAGCTGCTCACCGACCCGGACCGCGGTGTGCGAATTCTGCCGGTCGAAGTGGCGCGCGCACTCAAAGGCGCCATGTCGCAGGTGGTGGATGCGGGTACAGCGCGGCGCATTTCCGGTAGTTTCAAGCTGCAGGACGGCACACCACTGGTGATGGGCGGCAAGACCGGTACCGGTGACAACCGCATCGAAAGCTTTGGTGCCGGGGGTCGGCTGATCGGCTCGCGTTCGTTGAACAGGACGGCCACCTTCGTGTTCTTCCTCGGCGAAAACCACTTCGGCACCCTGACCGCCTTCGTCCCAGGGCGCTCGGCGGAAGCGTTCAAATTTACCTCGGCGCTGCCGGTGCAGGTGCTCAAGGGCATGGCGCCGATCCTGATGCCGTACCTGCAGCCGGGCAATCCGAATGAGTGCAAACCGCCCGAGGTTGCCGTGCATGCCCCGGTAAAGGAAGGCAATGCATCGACGAACTAGATGATAATCATCGGCATTAAAGGGCTTGTCTTTAGATATATCTTGAGTAATATCTTACGATATATCGCAAACGACGAAGCCCTATCCTTATGCGCGAACATACCCCCCATGACCCCTTTGAGCGGCGCCCCGGCCGTGGCGAGCGCGGCCCCCGCGTATTCGCCCCCGGCGACCTCAAGCTGCTGATGCTGGACCTGCTCGCCGAGCAGCCTGGCCACGGCTACGACCTGATTCGCCAGATCGAGAACCTGTTCGACGGCAGTTACAGCCCCAGCCCCGGAGTGATCTACCCCACGCTCAATTTTCTTGAAGAAGCCGAGCTGATCAGCGGCCAGGTGCAGGGCAGCAAACGCCTCTATGCCATTACCGACGCCGGTCGCAACGCCTTGGCCGAGCAGGCTGTGGCACTGGACGGCGTGCGCATGCGCATCGAAGTCAGCAAGCGCGCCCTGCGCGGTCACGACCGCCCGCCAGAAATTCATGAAGCAGTCGGCAACCTGCGCCACGCACTGCACATGCACAGCGGCCGCTGGACAGCAGAAGAAATCGAGCGGGTCCGCGACCTGCTCAACCATACCGCCAAGGCCATTGCCTCCGGGCCGGCCGAACCTGTCAGGGAGACTCCCCATGAGTGACAGCATTCACCGCGTCAACCACGAGATCCGCCAGCGCCGCCTGCAAGTGCTGCGGGTTACCGACCTGACCCCGCGCATGCGCCGCATCACCTTGGGTGGTGCCGAGCTGCAGGGCTTCACCAGCGTGGGCAGCGACGACCATATCAAGCTGCTGTTCGGCGAAACGCCAGAGCAGCAACAGGCCATCGAGGCACGCAACCTGGGCAAGGAGGGCGGCGCACGGCCAACCATGCGCGAATACACGCCACGGCGCATTGACCTGGTGGCCAATGAGCTGGACATCGACTTCGTCTTGCACGGCGACGGCCCTGCCTCTACCTGGGCCGCGCAGGCCGCACCCGGGCAAACCCTGAACATCGCCGGGCCACGGGCTTCGCTGGTGGTGCCGGATATTTTTGACAGCTACTTGCTTATTGGTGACGAGACGGCCATCCCGGCGATTGGCCGACGGCTGGAGGAGTTGCCCGCAGGCCGCCAGGTGCTGGCGGTGATCCAGATCGAGGACGAACAGGAACGCCAGCCGCTGCCGAGCAAGGCCCAGGTGGAAGTGATCTGGGTGCGTCGACAGCAGGAAGACTTGTTGGCACTGGTGAAGAACTTGACCTTGCCGCAAGGCCGTTTGTACGGCTGGGTGGCGCTGGAAAAGGCACTCACCCGCCAGGCCAAGGCGCTGTTGCTGGAGAAGGGTGTGCCTGAGGATGCTTTGAAGGCCGCGGCCTACTGGCGGGCTGACGGGGCTGCGGACGACGAGTGATGCACGTCGCCTGCGCTGGCCTCTTCGCGGCTAAAGCCGCTCCCAGATGTAAAGCGTGAGCCCGCAACCTGCGCGGTACCTTTGTAGGAGCGGGTTTACCCGCGAATAGGCCGGCACAGGCTAAGCACGCCTGTA
The DNA here is from genome assembly GCF_044749445.1 of Pseudomonas sp. NPDC089408. Lineage (NCBI taxonomy): Bacteria > Pseudomonadati > Pseudomonadota > Gammaproteobacteria > Pseudomonadales > Pseudomonadaceae > Pseudomonas > Pseudomonas sp. NPDC089408. The sequence goes on along the minus strand of NZ_JBIVHY010000003.1, from coordinate 402,644 downwards.
CACCCCACGCCACCGATCCAGCCCCAGCAACACCAACCCGATCACCCAGAACCCCGCCAGTACCCCAAGGGCATTGAGCATCACCCGTCCATACCCCAGGCTCGCCACATCGATGAACGGGTAGGCATACACGCCAATCTCGCTCCCCCGCCACAGGGCATAGCCAAAGTAAACCGCCGGGTACAGCGCCCAGGGCGCCAGGTGCCATAACCGCAGCCGTCCCTTGGGCACTTCGCACCACCAGTACAAGGCGTACAGCACCGGCATCACGTCATGCAGCAACTCGTCCGCCAGCCACTGCCAGCCCTGCGGCTGCCACAGGTGCCGCAGCAACACGCTGTACGCCAGCGCTACCAGCACGATACTGGCAGCCACTGCGGAACTCACCGACGGCGACAGGAAAAAACGCCTGGCATGGCCTTCATGACCGAACGCCGCATAACTGAGCACCGTCGCCACCAGGGTATTGGTCAGCACGGTGAAATAGCCGAACACATTGATCAGGCCGCCAATCAGGCTGGCCTGCTCCTGCCAACGCGCCAGCAGCACCAGGTACACCTGCACGGCCAGGCCGAACCAGCCCAGCACTGCCATGCCGGTCAGCCAAGGGCGGCGCGGCATGTCAGGCCTGACGCTGCAGCTTCACGTACAACTGCTCGACCTTTTCCCGCGCCCAGGGTGTTTTACGCAGGAAGGTCAGGCTCGACTTGATGGTCGGGTTGCTCTTGAAGCAGCGCACGTCTATGCGCTCGGCCAGGCCCTGCCATTGGTAGTGCGCCACCAGCTCGGTGAGGATCTGTTCGAGGGTCTTGCCGTGCAGCGCGTTGTGTTGGGCCGTGCTCATGCTGTGCTCCGTAGGAAAGATGCGCACCTTACACGAGTGTAGTGGCGGGTGGGATCAGGCAAGTAGACAGAAAAACTGCTGGCCACGAGCAAAACCTCTGTGCTGAAATAGTTATGTTATGTTGTAACACTATAAAAGCATCTGCCAAGGAACGCCCCACTCCCATGCTGTACACACCGCTCCGCCTCTCCCCCCTTGCCGTCGCGCTCTGCCTGGCCGCATCACCCAGCCAGGCCGTGGAACTCGAACCCCAGGTCATCACCGCTAACCCGTTGGGCAACCGCCAACTGGCCGCGCCCAGCACCGTGCTCGAGGGTGACAACCTGCTGCAACAGCAGCACGGCAGCCTGGGTGAAACCCTGAACAAACAACCCGGTGTCGCCTCGACCTGGTTTGGCCCCGGCGCCAGCCGCCCGGTCATTCGTGGCCTGGACGGCGACCGCATCCGCATCCTGCGCAACGGCGTAGGCGCACTGGATGCCTCGTCGCTGTCCTATGACCACGCCGTACCGCTGGACCCGGTGACCGTCGACCGCGTCGAAATCGTCCGGGGCCCGGCCGCCCTGCTGTATGGCGGCAACGCCATCGGCGGCGTGGTCAATACCTTCGACAACCGCATTCCGGACTCGCCGATCGAGGGCATCCACGGTGCCGGCGAACTGCGTTACGGCGGCGCCGACACCACCCGCAGCAGCGCCGGTAAACTGGAGGCCGGCAACGGCGCGTTCGCCTTGCACCTGGACGCCAACAGCCGCCAGTTCAATGACCTGCGCATCCCTGGCTACGCGCGCAGCGCCAAGGTGCGCGATGCCGACGAACCCGGCAGCAAGCACCGCCTGGAAAACAGCGATGGGCGCCAGGACGGCGGCGCCATCGGTGGTGCCTACCATTGGGACCACGGTTACGCCGGCCTGTCGTACAGCCGCTACGACAGCAACTATGGCTCGGTGGCCGAATCCGGCGTGCGTCTGGACATGAAACAGGACCACTACGCCTTCGCCTCCGAACTGCGCGACCTCGACGGCCCGTTCAGTTCGGTCAAGCTCGATGCCGGCTACACCGACTACGAACACAGCGAAATCGAAGAAGGCGAGGTGCACACCACCTTCAAGAACAAAGGCTACGAAGCGCGTATCGAAGCCCGCCATCAGCCGCTCGGGCCTGTGGAAGGGGTAATTGGTGCGCAGGTCAGCCGCAACGAATTCTCTGCCCTGGGCGAGGAAGCCTTCGTTCCGCATACCAATACCGACAGCCTGGCGCTGTTCATGCTTGAGCAGTGGCAAGCCACCGAGCGCCTGAACCTGAGCCTGGGCGCACGCATGGAACACACGCGTGTAGACCCGGACGCCAAGGGCAACGAGAACTTCGTCGACGCCAACAGCGCCAGCAGCTTCAACGCCTTCAGCCTGTCCTCGGGCGCGGTGTACCAGCTCGACCCGATCTGGTCGCTGGCGGCCAACCTCGGCTACACCGAGCGTGCCCCGACCTTCTACGAGCTGTACGCCAACGGCGCGCACGTGGCCACCGGCGCCTTTGAAGTGGGCGATGCCAGCCTGAACAAGGAAAAAGCCATTTCCGCCGACCTGGCCCTGCGTTTCGACAATGGCACGCACAAAGGCAGCGTCGGGCTGTTCTACAGCCACTTCCGCAACTACATCGGCCTGATCGGTACCGGCAACCTGCGCGAAGGCGGGCATGACCACGGGCATGACGAAGATGACCATGACCACGACCATGATCACGACGACGGCTTCCCGGAATACCAGTATCAGGGCGTGCGGGCGCGCTTCTACGGCATCGAGGCCCAGGACCGCTGGCAGTTGGTCGAGAACCGTTATGGCAGCTTTGCACTGGAGTTGTCTGGTGACTACACCCGGGCCAAGAACCTCGACAGCGGCGAACCACTTCCGCGCATCGCTCCGCTGCGCCTGAACAGCGGCCTGGTCTGGGAACTGGACCGCTGGCAGGCGCGAGTGGACGTACAGCACGCGGCATCGCAGCACCGCAAGCCCGCCAACGAAACCAGCACCGATGGCTACACCACGCTGGGCGCCAGCGTTGGCTACCGCTTCGAAGTTGGCCAGAGCCAGTGGCTCGCGTTTGTACGCGGGGAAAACCTGACCGACCAGACCGTGCGCTATGCCAGCTCGATCCTGCGTGATATTGCGCCGGCGCCGGGGCGTAGCGTGGAAGTGGGCCTGCGTACCACTTTTTAATTCAGCTCGATTCATTGTAGGAGCGGGTTTACCCGCGAATGCGTCAGCAGCCTCACCATCGCATTCGCGGGTGAACCCGCTCCTACAAGTTGTGCATTCCCTCGGACAACCATGAACTGTTGCAAGATCAGCAACAATCAACTGCGACAATTTGTCTTTTTTTCTTACAACTTCCCCTATATCCTCCCCGCCGCAAGCTGAAACGCTTCACTCAGACACCTCAGTCGCCATACCCATTGAAGGGCCCAGCCTTCGATGCGCTTGCCGTTTTTTCAATAATCAGAAGATAGCGCTATCTCATGCTCCAACTGCCCAAAACCTGTTACATCGGCCTTGCCCTTAGTGCCTTGACCGCCCCCGTCGGCGCCAGCGAAATGTTCGCCAGCGACTCACCCTGGATGCTCGGCGACTGGGGCGGTACCCGCAGCCAGCTGCTGGAACAAGGCTACGACTTCACCCTCGGCTACACCGGCGAGATGGGCAGCAACCTGCACGGCGGCTACGACCACGACCGCACCGCGCGCTACAGCGACCAGTTCACCTTTGGCAGCCACCTGGACCTGCAGAAGATCCTCGGCTGGCATGACACCGAATTGCAGTTGACCGTCACCGAGCGCCATGGCGACAACATCAGCAACGACCGCATCAACGACCCGCGCGTGGGCGGTTTCACCTCCGCCCAGGAAGTCTGGGGCCGCGGCGAAACCTGGCGGCTGACGCAGCTATGGATCAAGCAGAAGTACTTCGATGGCGCACTGGACATGAAATTCGGCCGTTTCGGTGAAGGCGAGGACTTCAACAGCTTCCCTTGCGACTTCCAGAACCTGGCCTTCTGCGGCTCGCAGGTCGGTAACTGGGTGGGTGGCATCTGGTACAACTGGCCGGTCAGCCAGTGGGCCCTGCGCGTGCGCTACAACCTCAACCCCGCGCTTTATGCTCAGGTTGGCGTGTTCGAACAGAACCCCTCCAACCTCGAATCGGGTAACGGCTTCAAGCTCAGCGGCAGCGGCACCCAGGGCGCAGTAATGCCGATCGAACTGGTATGGAGCCCACGTATCCAAGGTCTGAAAGGGGAATATCGCGCCGGCTACTACTACAGTAATGCCAAGGCACAAGATGTTCTCAAGGACAGCAACGGTCAGCCCGCAGCCCTCAGCGGCGCCGCTTACCGCAGCAGCTCGAGCAAGCACGGCTTGTGGATCGGCGCCCAGCAGCAAGTGACATCGCTGGCATCCGACCAGTCGCGCGGCCTGAGCCTGTTCGCCAACGCCACGGTGCACGACAAGAAGACCAATGCCATCGACAACTATGTACAGGCAGGGCTGGTATACAAAGGGCCCTTCGACGCCCGCGCCAAGGACGACATCGGTTTCGCCCTGGCCCGTGTGCACGTCAATCCTGGTTACCGCAAGAACGCCCGCCTGGCCAACCAGGCCGCCGGCCTCGACGGCTACGACAACCCCGGCTTCCTGCCTGTGCAGGACACCGAGTACAGCGCCGAGCTGTACTACGGCATCCATCTGGCCGACTGGCTCACGGTACGCCCCAACCTGCAGTACATCCGCCACCCGGGCGGGGTGTCGCAAGTCGATGGCGCCCTGATCGGCGGCCTGAAGATCCAGAGCAGTTTCTAACCCCTTTTTTGACCTGACGGAGAACCTACGATGAGCACTGAAGGTGCCAACCATGGAAGCCGCTGGCTACCGCGCCTGATCGGCGTGTTGCTGTTACTGATGGGCCTGGCCCTGCTGGCCGGCGGCATCAAGCTGAGCCAGGTGGGCGGATCGCTGTACTACCTGATCGCCGGTATCGGTTTTGCCCTGTCCGGCGCACTGCTGCTGGCCCAACGCCGCATCGCCCTGGGCCTGTACGGCCTGGTGCTGCTGGGCAGTACCGTCTGGGCGCTGCTCGAAGTCGGCCTCGACTGGTGGCAACTGGTGCCGCGCCTGGCCCTGTGGTTCGCCATCGGTGTGGTACTGCTGCTGCCATGGGCACGTCGCCCGCTGACCGGCCCGGCCAGCAAGGCCAACACGGCCCTGCTCAGCGTGGCCGTGGTCGCTTCTGGCGCCTGCGCCCTGGGCAGCCAGTTCACCCACCCCGGTGAAGTGTTCGGCGAACTGGGCCGCGATAGCAGCGAAATGGCCAGCGCTGCCCCGGCCATGCCGGATGGCGAATGGCAGGCCTACGGCCGCACCGAGCATGGCGACCGCTACTCGCCACTGCGCCAGATCACCCCGCAGAACGCCTACCGCCTGGAAGAAGCCTGGCGCATCCGCACCGGTGACCTGCCGACCGAAAACGACCCGGTGGAGCTGACCAACCAGAACACCCCTCTGAAGGTCAACGGCATGCTCTACGCCTGCACCGCGCACAGCCGCCTGCTGGCTCTGGACCCGGACACCGGCGCGGAAATCTGGCGCTACGACCCGCAGGTCAAGAGCCCGACCGGTACCTTCAAAGGCTTTGCCCACATGACCTGCCGCGGCGTTTCGTACTATGACGAAAACCGCTATGTCAGCCGCGACGGCAGCCCGGCGCCGAAAATTACCGACGCAGGCCAAGCCGTAGCCCAGGCCTGCCCGCGTCGCCTTTACCTGCCTACCGCTGACGCTCGCCTGATCGCCATCAACGCCGACAACGGCAAGGTTTGCGAAGGCTTCGCCAACCAGGGCGTGATCGACCTCACCACCGGCATTGGCCCGTTCACCGCCGGTGGCTACTACTCCACTTCGCCTGCCGCGGTCACCCGTGACCTGGTGATCATCGGTGGCCACGTCACCGACAACGAGTCGACCAACGAGCCGTCCGGCGTGATCCGCGCCTACGATGTGCACGACGGCCACCTGGTGTGGAACTGGGACAGCAACAACCCGGATGACACCAAGCCGCTGGCACCCGGCAAGATGTACAGCCGCAACTCGGCCAACATGTGGTCGATCGCCAGCGTCGACGAAGACCTTGGCATGATCTACCTGCCATTGGGCAACCAGACCCCAGACCAGTGGGGCGCCAACCGTACCCCGGGTGCCGAGAAGTACAGCGCCGGCGTGGTCGCCCTGGACCTGGCCACCGGCAAGGCCCGCTGGAACTACCAGTTCACCCACCACGACCTGTGGGACATGGACGTCGGCAGCCAGCCGACCCTGGTGCACCTGAAGACCGACGATGGCGTGAAGCCGGCGATCATCGTGCCGACCAAGCAAGGCAGCCTGTATGTGCTTGACCGCCGCGACGGCACGCCGATCGTGCCAATCCGCGAAATTCCCACCCCGCAAGGTGCGGTGAAAGGCGACCACACCTCGCCGACCCAGGCTCGCTCCGACCTCAACCTGCTTGGCCCAGAGCTGACCGAACAGGCCATGTGGGGCGCCACGCCGTTCGACCAGATGCTGTGCCGCATTCAGTTCCGCGAGCTGCGCTACGAAGGCCAGTACACCCCGCCGTCCGAGCAGGGTTCACTGGTCTACCCGGGCAACGTCGGCGTATTCAACTGGGGCAGCGTGTCGGTCGACCCGGTGCGCCAGCTGCTGTTTACCTCGCCCAACTACATGGCTTTCGTGTCGAAGATGGTCCCGCGTGAGCAGGTTGCCGAAGGCAGCAAGCGCGAAAGCGAGACCAGCGGTGTGCAGCCGAACACCGGGGCACCGTATGCAGTGACCATGCACCCCTTCATGTCGCCGCTGGGTGTACCGTGCCAGGCCCCGGCCTGGGGCTATGTCGCCGCCATCGACCTGTTCACCAACAAGGTGGTGTGGAAGCACAAGAACGGCACCACCCGCGACAGTACCCCGGTGCCGATCGGCCTGCCGGTGGGTGTGCCAAGCATGGGTGGCTCGATCGTAACCGCAGGTGGCGTCGGTTTCCTTAGCGGCACCCTCGACCAGTACCTGCGCGCCTATGACGTGAACAATGGCAAGGAACTGTGGAAAACCCGCCTGCCAGCGGGTGGCCAGGCCACGCCGATGAGCTACACCGGCAAGGATGGCAAGCAGTACGTGCTAGTGACAGCCGGCGGGCATGGCTCGCTGGGTACCAGAATGGGCGATTACATCATCGCTTACAAACTCGCTGAGTAAGCTGCAAGCCACAAGCTACAAGCCGCAAGTAAAAGCGGGGCCAATGCGGTCCCGCTTTTTTCTTGCAGCTTGCAGCTTGCAGCTTGAAGCTTGAAGCTTGAAGCTTGAAACCCATCCCCCTCCGCCCCATCTAAGCACCATAGTCATTCACGCAGGTGCCCCATGAGCGACCAGCAGGATTTCCCGGAACACCCCGACGAACACAGCGAAGTCGAACACACCACCACTCAGGCCGAACCCGGCCACGCCCTCGCCCTGCCCGGCCAGCAGCTGCCGGACAAGGTCTACGTGATCCCGATCCACAACCGCCCGTTCTTCCCGGCGCAGGTGCTGCCGGTCATCGTCAACGAAGAGCCTTGGGCCGAAACCCTCGACCTGGTGGCCAAGTCACCGGATCACTGCCTGGCACTGTTCTTCATGGACACCCCGGCAGAAGACCACCGCCACTTCGATACCGCAGCGCTGCCGCAGTACGGCACGCTGGTCAAGGTGCACCATGCCAGCCGTGAAAACGGCAAGCTGCAGTTCGTCGCCCAGGGCCTGACCCGGGTCCGCATCCGCACCTGGCTCAAGCACCACCGCCCGCCTTATCTGGTCGAAGTCGAGTACCCGCGCCAGCCGGCGGAGCCGACTGACGAGGTCAAGGCCTACGGCATGGCCCTGATCAACGCGATCAAGGAACTGCTGCCGCTCAACCCGCTGTACAGCGAAGAACTGAAGAACTACCTCAACCGCTTCAGCCCCAACGACCCGTCACCGCTCACTGACTTCGCCGCCGCACTGACCTCGGCCACTGGCAACCAGTTGCAGGAAGTGCTGGACTGCGTGCCCATGCTCAAGCGCATGGAAAAGGTCCTGCCGATGCTGCGCAAAGAGGTAGAAGTCGCGCGCCTGCAGAACGAGATCTCGGCCGAGGTCAACCGGCAGATCGGCGAACACCAGCGCGAGTTTTTCCTCAAGGAGCAGCTCAAGGTCATCCAGCAGGAGCTGGGCCTGACCAAGGACGACCGCAGTGCCGACCTTGAACAGTTCGAACAGCGCCTCGAAGGCAAGACCCTGCCGCCCCAGGCGCAAAAGCGCATCGATGAAGAGATGGGCAAGCTGGCCATCCTTGAAACCGGCTCGCCGGAATATGCCGTCACCCGCAACTATCTGGACTGGGCCACCGCCCTGCCTTGGGGCGTCTACGGCAAGGACAAGCTCGACCTCAAGCATGCGCGCAAAGTGCTTGACCAGCACCACGCGGGCCTCGACGACATCAAGGAACGCATCCTTGAATTCCTCGCCGTAGGCGCCTGGAAGGGCGAAATCAGCGGCTCGATCGTGCTGCTGGTAGGCCCGCCCGGGGTTGGCAAGACCAGCATCGGCAAGTCGATCGCCGAGTCGCTCGGCCGTCCGTTCTACCGTTTCAGCGTCGGCGGCATGCGCGACGAAGCCGAAATCAAGGGCCACCGCCGCACCTACATCGGCGCCCAGCCCGGCAAGCTGGTGCAGGCCCTAAAAGACGTCGAAGTGATGAACCCGGTGATCATGCTCGACGAAATTGACAAAATGGGCCAGAGCTACCAGGGCGACCCGGCCTCGGCGCTGCTGGAAACCCTCGACCCGGAACAGAACGTCGACTTCCTCGACCACTACCTCGACTTGCGCCTGGACCTGTCCAAGGTGCTATTCGTGTGTACCGCCAACACCCTGGACTCGATCCCCGGGCCGTTGCTTGACCGCATGGAAGTGATTCGCCTGTCTGGCTACATCACCGAAGAAAAACTGGCCATCGCCAAGCGCCACCTGTGGCCCAAGCAGCTGGAAAAAGCCGGCGTGGCCAAAACCAGCCTCAGCATCAGTGACAGCGCCCTGCGCCTGGTCATCGAGGGCTATGCCCGCGAGGCCGGTGTGCGCCAACTGGAAAAGCAACTGGGCAAACTGGTGCGCAAGGCGGTGGTCAAGCTGCTGGACAACCCCGATGCCAAGCTGAAGATCGGCCCGAAGGACTTGGAAGCCGCGCTCGGCATGCCAGTGTTCCGCAGCGAGCAGGTACTGGCCGGCAAAGGTGTGATCACCGGCCTGGCCTGGACCAGCATGGGCGGCGCCACGCTGCCGATCGAGGCGACTCGCATTCACACCCTCAACCGCGGCTTCAAGCTGACCGGCAAGCTGGGGGACGTGATGAAAGAGTCGGCGGAAATCGCCTACAGCTACGTCAGCTCCAACCTCAAGCAGTTTGGCGGTGACCCGGGCTTCTTCAACGAGGCTTTCATCCACCTGCACGTCCCCGAAGGCGCTACGCCCAAGGACGGCCCGAGTGCCGGTATCACCATGGCCAGCGCCCTGCTGTCACTGGCCCGCGACCAGGCACCGAAAAAAGGCGTGGCCATGACCGGCGAGCTGACCCTCACCGGCCAGGTGCTGCCGATTGGCGGCGTGCGCGAGAAGGTGATTGCGGCGCGGCGGCAGAAGATCTTCGAACTGATCCTGCCGGAGCCTAACCGGGGTGACTTCGAAGAGCTGCCGGACTACCTGCGCGAAGGCTTGACGGTGCATTTCGCCAAGCGCTTTGCCGACGTGGCAAAAGTGCTGTTCTAGCCTGCACCGGTCACTGCGCGGGTGAACCCGCTCCCACAGGTACTCCATTGGATTTGAAACCAGTGGAGTACCTGTAGGAGCGGGTTTACCCGCGAAGAGGCCCGCACAGGCAACACAAATTTCCTTGATCATCGGTTATCCTCAGGCAATCGTCAGCCTCCGGAGCCAACATGACCTCCCCTCGTCTGCTCGTTCCCCTGAGCTTCGCCCTGCTTTCTGCCTGCGCCCAACAACCCACGCAGCCCGTTGAACTGGACGCCGAAAGCGAATGCCCGACGCGCCTGCAGGTGGGCCAGGGCCTGACACTGAGCTTGCCTGGCAACCCCTCCACCGGCTATCGCTGGCGGGTACAGAACCCAGCATCCAATGTGCTGCAAAGCCTAGGCCCCGAGGTTTACAGCGCTCCCGAAGACAGCGATGTGGTCGGCAGCTCGGGCCTTTCGACCTGGCGCTACCAGGCCCGCGCCACTGGCGAAGGCAACCTGGTACTGGTCTACCAACAGCCATGGGCCCTGGAAGTGCCCCCAGTGCAGACCTTCGATTGCGCCATCCGGGTCAACTGAACGCACAGCGCTGGTCAGCCGACCATGCATCCAGGCGGCAGTTTGGCTAGAATGCGCCCCCTGCCCATCAGCCGCCGCCTGGATTCACCGTGAGCAAACAACCCGACCGCCTCTTCGCCCACCCTCTGGAGCAGGTGCCCGACTTCGTCTTCAACGAGGACGTAGTGCGAGTATTCCCGGACATGATCAAGCGTTCGGTGCCGGGCTACCCGACCATCGTCGAAAACCTCGGCGTGCTGGCTGGCCGCTTCGCCCAGGCAAACACCGCGCTGTACGACCTGGGCGCATCGTTGGGTGCAGTCACCCAGTCGCTGCGCCGCCATGTGCGCAGCGACGGCTGCCGGGTTATCGCGGTAGACAACTCCGCGGCCATGGTCGAGCGCTGCCGCCAGTACCTCACCGCGCAGGACTCCATGTTCCAGGAGCTGCTGCCGGTGCAAGTACTGGAAGCCGATATCCTCGCCTTGCCCTTCGAGCCCGCCTCGGTAGTGGCAATGAACTTCACGCTCCAGTTCATCGCCCCCGACCAGCGCCTGGAACTGCTCGGCCGTATCCGCCAGGCGCTGCTGCCGGGCGGCGCGCTGATCCTCTCGGAGAAGCTGCGCTTTGCCGATGAGCACGAGCAGGACCTGCTCAATGAACTGCACCTGGACTTCAAGCGGGCCAATGGCTACAGCGAACTGGAAATCGCCCAGAAGCGCAGCGCCATTGAAAACGTGATGCGCCCCGATACCCTCGAAGCCCATCGAGAGCGCCTGCGTGCCGCCGGTTTCTCGAAAGTGGTGCCCTGGTTCCAATGCCTTAACTTCGCCTCGTTGATAGCCCTGCCATGATCGATCTGTCCCCCCTCGTCCGCCGCCTGGCGGGCACGCCCCTGGCTTCTTGGTCGCAAGGCCTGCAAGCGCAACTGGAAGCCAAGCTGGAGAAAGGCCACGGTGACCTCGACCGCTGGCGCGGCGCACTCGACGCCCTGCCCGCCTTGCAACCGAGCGAAATCGACCTGGTCAACGGGCTACGCCTGGACTGTGACTGCGACGACGCCACGCGCGCGCAGATGCGCCAGGCGCTGATGGGCCTGGCGCCTTGGCGCAAGGGGCCATTCGACCTGTTTGGCGTGCACGTGGACACCGAATGGCGCTCGGACTGGAAATGGTCACGGGTCGGCCCGCACCTGGACCTCAAGGGCAAGCGTGTGCTCGATGTGGGTTGTGGCAACGGCTACTACCAGTGGCGCATGCTCGGTGCCGGCGCCGACATGGTGGTGGGCGTCGACCCCAACTGGCTGTTCTTCTGCCAGTTCCAGGCCGTGCAGCAGTACCTGCCAGCGCTTGCGGCCTGGCACCTGCCGTTCGCGCTGGAAGAGCTGCCGGCCAACCTGGAAGGCTTCGATACGGTGTTTTCCATGGGCGTGTTCTACCATCGCCGCTCGCCCATCGAGCACCTGCTGGCGCTCAAGGACTGCCTGGTGAAGGGTGGTGAGCTGGTACTTGAAACCCTGGTGATCGAAGGCGACGAAAACCAGGTGCTGGTCCCTGAGGACCGCTACGCGCAAATGCGCAACGTCTGGTTCCTGCCGTCGGTACCCGCGCTGGAGCGCTGGTTGCGCCGTGCCGGCTTCAGCGATGTGCGTTGCGTCGATGTGAGCGTGACCAGCGTCGAAGAGCAGCGCAGTACCGATTGGATGCGCTATCAGTCACTGGGCGACTTCCTCGACCCTAACGACCACAGCAAGACCATCGAAGGCCTGCCCGCCCCACGCCGCGCCACGCTGGTGGCACGCAAATAAAAAAGGCGCCCGTTCGGGCGCCTGAAAACACCTGCGTCGAGGAGCTGTCGCGGCGCAGGTGCGGTTACCTCAATCCTTTGCTAGCTCGCGGGCCTTCTCTTGCGCCTTGCGTTCGCGTTCGGCAACGGCCAGTTGCTTGTCGCCGTGCAGCCGCTGCTGGTCTTCGCGGAAGGCTTGCCAGAACTGTCTGGAGCGCTCCGCACCGCCCTCGGCGTAAACGCTGGCGCTGCCCAGGGCAAGGGTGGCCAACAGCAGGTATTGGGTCAGGTTCATCGTGTTTGCCTCGTGATAACCGATCAGACAGGGCCATCCTAGCGAGGGCTAGCTAACGGCAAGGTGAGGCGGGGATTACAGTCCTGCAATGTGAGCTGCTATTGCCTGTTCCGGCCCTTTCGCGGGTAAACCCGCTCCCACAGGTAAACCACAACATTCAGCATCTGTGCTGTACCTGTGGGAGCGGGTTCATCGAGGCGTCGAACCGCCGCGAAAGGGCCGGAACAGGCAGCCAGATAACACCAGGATTACAAATCCGTTATCTACGCCGCAGCCCCATTCTCATGCCGTAACATCCTTCCGCTTGACCCTGATGTCACTACAGGGTCGAGAATCGTCCCCTTTCATAACTCCGAGCCCCCCATGCGCCTACTGATCATCGAGGACGAGCTGCGTACCGCCGACTACCTGCAACAAGGCCTGCGCGAAAACGGCTACGTGGTCGACTGCGCCCACACTGGCACCGACGGCTTGCACCTGGCTCGCCAGCAGCCTTACGACCTGGTCATCCTCGACGTCAACCTGCCCGAACTCGATGGCTGGACCGTGCTGCAGCGCCTGCGCGCCGAGTCGGCCACGCGCGTAATGATGCTCACCGCCCATGGCCGCCTGGCCGACCGGGTCAAGGGCCTGGACCTGGGCGCCGATGACTACCTGCTCAAGCCTTTCGAATTCCCTGAACTACTGGCACGCATCCGCAGCCTGCTGCGCCGCAACGACCAGCAACTGCAACCCAGCACCCTGCGCGTCGCCGACCTGGAGCTGGACCCCGGCCGCCACCGCGCCTACCGTAGCGGGCAGCGTATCGACCTGACGGCCAAGGAGTTCGCCCTGCTGCACCTGTTGATGCGCCAGACCGGCGAAGTGCTGTCGCGCACCCAGATCATCTCGCTGGTATGGGACATGAACTTCGACTGCGACACCAATGTGGTCGAGGTCTCGATCCGGCGCCTGCGGGCGAAGATCGACGACCCCTTCGACAGCAAGCTGATCCATACCCTACGTGGCGTCGGCTATGTGCTGGAGGCCCGTTTTTGAAAAAGGCCAGCCTGTCGCTACGCCTGGGCCTGAGCGTAACGCTGATGGGCGCCGCACTGGTGCTGCTGCTGGCCTGCCTGGCGGTATTCGCCCTTGATCACGAACTGGACAGCCGCGCCCGCAAAGACCTGGCGCGCAAGATGCTGCAGGTCGAGCACAACCTGCGCGTCGACCTGCGCAGCGAGGACCTGGGCAGCCGCGCCCATCCGCTGCTCGATCTGGTGATGGGGCACGACAACCTCAGCCTTAGCGTACTGGCATTGGACAGCCGCCACCCGCACCTGCTCAGCCTGGGGCCTGCCCTGGAATCACGGGTCGCTGAACTGCCCACCGTTGCCCGCCTGGCCTTTTACCCTTGGCGCGACAGCATCGGCAACCAGATCCTCACCGTAACCCGGCTGATGCACCTGCGCGACAACACCCCGGTCAAGGTGATGATGTCGCTGAACCGTGCCGACGATAACGCCCTGCTCCAGGCCTACCTGCATTCCACCTTGCTGGCGTTGCCGTTGCTGCTGGTGCTGATTGGTGCGGGCGCCTGGTGGCTGATGCAGCGTGGCCTGAAACCGCTGCGGCGCTTTCGGCGGATCGCCGGGCAGGTTTCGCCCCAGGACCTCCAACATCGCCTGCCCACCACCGACCTGCCGCTGGAGCTGGCGGAACTGGCACGCAGCATCAACGTGATGCTCGACCGCCTCGACCAGGGTGTCAGCCAGCTGTCGCAGTTTTCCGATGACCTGGCCCATGAGCTGCGTACGCCGCTGAGCAACCTGATGGGCAAGGCCCAGGTGACACTGGCCCGTGAGCGGGACAACGCCAATTACCGAGAGGTGCTGGAAGACAGCATCGAAGAGCTGACCCGGCTCAACCGCATCATCAACGACATGCTGTTTCTTGCCCAGGTCAGCCAGCCACAGACTCAGGTGGCGCTGAAACCCTTGGCACTGGCTGACGAGGCGGTGCGGGTGGTCGAGTTGTTTGCCTTCAGTGCCGAGATTAAGGCCGTTGAGCTGCGGGTTCAGGGCTGGGGCACGGCACTGGGCGACCGGCTGATGTTTCAGCGGGCGCTGTCGAACCTGTTGAGCAATGCCATTCGGCATAGTCCTGAGGGCGTGCCGGTCGAGTTGCATATCGAGCGTGTGGCCAGTGAGGTACGGCTTTCGGTAGAGAACCAGGGACCTGGCATTGCCGCCGAGCATCAGCCTCGCTTGTTCGAGCGGTTTTACCGGGTCGGCTCGGGGCGCTCGCGGCTGGAAGGTGGGACCGGGTTGGGGCTGGCGATCGTCAAGTCGATCATGCAGTTGCATGGGGGGCGAGTTGAAGTGAGCAGCAGCCTCTTGGGGCCTACCTGCTTCAGCCTGGTGTTTCCTGCCGAATAATCGGCTGCCTGTGCCGGCCTATTCGCGGGTGAACCCGCTCCTACACAGATCGTGGTGCTTGTGTAGGAGCGGGTTTACCCGCGAATAGGCCAGTACAGGCAACCGGCAAATCAGCGCGAAGCCGCGACGATCAGCGCCTTCATCTCGGCCACAGCCGCCTTGAAACCAACGAACAAGGCATGCGCCACCAGCGCGTGGCCAATGTTCAGCTCGTTGATCCCTTTGATCGCCGCCACCGCCTCGACGTTGTGGTAATGCAGGCCATGGCCGGCATTGACGATCAGCCCCTGGCCTACGCCAAACGCCACACCATCGACAATGCGCTGCAGCTCTTCAGCCACTTCGGTCGGGGTTTGGGCGTCGGCATAACGGCCGGTATGCAGCTCGATGGCCGGCGCGCCAACACGGCGCGAAGCCTCGATCTGCCGCTCGTCGGCATCGATGAACAGCGACACTTCGGCACCGGTACGTGCCAGGCGCTCGACCGCCGCCTTGATCCGGGCCTCTTGGCCCGCCACGTCCAGGCCACCCTCGGTGGTCAGCTCCTGACGGGTTTCCGGTACCAGGCAGATATGCGCCGGGCGAATCTTCTCGGCAAAGGCCATCATCTCTTCGGTGATGCCCATCTCGAAGTTCATGCGCGTCTGCAGCACATCCTTGAGCACCACCACATCACGTTCCTGGATGTGCCGACGGTCTTCGCGCAGGTGCACGGTGATGCCATCGGCGCCTGCTTCCTCGGCATCCAGGGCCGCCTTGACCGGGTCAGGGTAACGCGTGCCGCGGGCCTGGCGCAGGGTCGCCACGTGGTCGATGTTGACGCCAAGAAGCATGCGGTTGCTGTGAGTCACGAAAGGCTCTCCTGAAGATTGAGCCCCACAGCATACGTCGTGATCAGCGCTTGCGAAACAGTTCCCGGCTGACCAGCGGTTTTGCCCCCAGATGAACCGCCAGTGCCTGGCGCATCAGGCGCTTGGCAGCAAGCAAGGCGCCGGGCGCGTCCCAGTCGGCGTCAGCCAGGGCCAGCAGTTCGGTGCCGCGGAACAGGCCGGGTTGTGCCAGTTCGACCCGCTCCAGGCCGGCATCCACGCGCAAGCGGTACAGGCCATCGGTGGCGATGGGCTGGTCGTTGACGTCCTGGCTCAGGGAAAACGCATAACCGAGCTCATCTAGCAGCCGCCATTCGAACGAGCGCAGCAAAGGCTCCAGCGGTCGTCCTTCGGCCAGGGCTTGCAAGGTCAGGGAGTAGTGCTCGAACAGCGCCGGGAATGGCGCTTCGGCAGGCAGCAGGCGCATCAGCAGTTCATTGAGGTACAGCCCGCTGAACAGTGCATCGCCATGCAGCCAGGCGGCGATGCCAGCGCTGTCCATGCGCCCGACATTTTTCAGCTCGCCGCGCCCGCGCAGCTCTACCTCAAGTGGCACGAACGGCCGCACCAGGCTGCCACCCTTGCCGCGTGCACGGCGCAATACCGCGCGCATACGGCCCTGCGGGGTGAAAAAGTCCACCAGCGCGCTGGTTTCCTTGTAGGCACGGCTGTGCAGCACATAGGCTGGCTGGCCGACAGGTTGTTCCATGAAAGATCACTCGCCCCAAGGTTGCACTGGCCCTTGTAGGAGCGGCCTTGTGTCGCGATAGGGCCGCAAAGCGGCCCCAGGTTCTCAGCTTCGCAGCATAAACTGCTGGGGCTGCTGCGCAGCCCTATCGCGACACAAGGCCGCTCCTACAGGGGCGAGCGCGCGGCTCAGAGGTCGCCGTAGCCCAGCGAACGCAGGGCGCGCTCGTCGTCGGACCAGCCGCCTTTTACCTTGACCCACAGGTTGAGCATGACCTTGGAGTCGAACAGCACTTCCATGTCCTTGCGTGCCTCGGAGCCAATGCGCTTGATGCGCTCGCCCTTGTCTCCAATGATGATCTTCTTCTGGCCGTCACGTTCAACCAGGATCAACGCGTGGATGTGCAGCACATGGCCCTGTTGCTTGAACTCTTCGATTTCCACGGTGATCTGGTACGGCAGCTCTGCACCCAACTGGCGCATGATCTTCTCGCGCACCAGTTCCGCAGCCAGGAAGCGGCTGCTGCGGTCGGTGATCTGGTCTTCCGGGAAGAAGTGATCGTTTTCCGGCAGGTGCTTGGCGATCTGTGCTTCCAGCGCTTCGAGGTTATGCCCCTGCTGCGCGGAAATCGGCATCACCTCGGCATTCGGCAGTTGCTCCTGCAGCCACTGCAGGTGCGGGATCAACTCGGCCTTCTCTTCCATGCGGTCGGTCTTGTTGACCGCGATGATCAGCGGGCCGGTCACGTACTGCACACGCTCCAGTACCAGTTGGTCCTCGTCGGTCCACTTGGTACGGTCGACCACGAAGATCACCACGTCGACGTCCTTCAGGGCCGCCGAAGCGTTGCGGTTCATGTAGCGGTTCAAGGCCTTGTCGTTGGCCTTGTGCATACCGGGGGTATCGACGTAGATCGCCTGCACGTCACCCTCGGTCTTGATGCCGAGCATGTTGTGGCGTGTGGTCTGCGGCTTGCGCGAAGTAATCGCCAGCTTCTGGCCGAGGATGTGGTTAAGCAGGGTCGACTTGCCGACGTTGGGGCGGCCGACAATGGCTACGTAGCCACAGCGGGTCGGGGTGTTATCAGTCATTGCCATTCTCCACGCCCAGGGCGATCAGTGCAGACGCGGCAGCGACTTGCTCGGCAATACGCCGGCTAACGCCCTGGCCACGACTCTTGTTGTTCAGCAGCACCACTTCACATTCGACAAAGAAGGTGCGGCAGTGCGGTTCACCCTGGATATCCACTACTTCGTAACGCGGCAGCTCACAGCTGCGCGACTGCAGGAACTCTTGCAGGCGGGTTTTTGGATCTTTGTTGGTGTCGACCAGGGTCAGGCCTTCGAACTCATTGGCCAGCCAGGCCAGCACGCGCTCTCGGGCCGTTTCCATATCGGCATCCAGATAAATGGCGCCAATCAGTGCCTCTAGCGCGTCGGCCAGGATCGACTCACGACGAAAACCGCCGCTCTTGAGTTCGCCCGACCCCAGGCGCAAGTATTCACCCAGGTCGAAACCACGGGCCAGGCGGGCCAGGGTCTCGCCCTTGACCAGGCGTGCGCGCAGACGCGACAGCTGGCCTTCGCGGGCCTGCGGAAAACGCTCGAACAGCGCTTCGCCGGCGACGAAATTGAGAATGGCGTCACCGAGAAACTCCAGGCGCTCGTTGTTGCGCCCGGCATAGCTGCGATGGGTCAGCGCCAGGAGCATCTGGTCCTGGTTCTTGAAGGTGTAACCGAGCTTTCGCTCCAGATTGGCAAGGGAAGCACTCATGCGGCCACCCGTTGGTTGTTCAACGCGTTGTTCAAATCAACATCCTGAAAGACTGTTTGGCTGTGGTTCGCCACGCGATGTGCGGCGAATCTCCCGATCCCTGAGAACACAGCCTATGTCAGAAATGCATTCGGCGCTGTCTACTGGACAGCGCCGATGGGTATCAATGGATCAGGCCAACCCGCGACAGGTTGGGCAGGTGGCTGAGTTTCGGCTCTGGCCAGCTCATCCACACTGCGAAGGCCTTGCCGACAATATTGCGGTCCGGAACCATGCCGTGCAGTTCCTTGGGAATGTTCGGGTCATCCCAGAAACGGCTGTCGTTGGAGTTGTCGCGGTTGTCGCCCATCATGAAGTAATGGCCTGCCGGCACGGTCCACTGCTGGTCCGGTGGCATGCGATAGCGGCTCATTTCCTTGCGGATCAGGTGTTCGGCCTCGCCGAGCTTTTCCTTGTACAGCTCGGCGCTGCCCAAGGTACCCGGCTCGCTGCCCACCAGCTGTTCGGCAATCGGCTGGCCGTTGACGAACAGCCGCTTGTCGTTGGTGTAGCGCACCACGTCGCCCGGCAGGCCAACCACACGCTTGATGTAGTTGACGTTCGGGTCGCTCGGGTAGCGGAACACCATCACATCCCCGCGCTGCGGGTCACCCACCTCGATGACCTTCTTGTCGATCACCGGCAGGCGAATGCCGTACGAGAACTTGTTCACCAAAATGAAATCGCCCACTTCCAGGGTCGGCTTCATCGACCCCGAAGGGATCTGGAACGGCTCGACCAAAAACGAGCGCAGCACCAGCACGATGAACAGCACCGGGAAGAACGACTTGCCGTACTCGACCAGCAACGGCTCCTTGTTCAGGCGCTCGACCACGGCCAACTCGGGCTGGCTGACGCTGCCCTGGTAGTTGGTAATTGCCGCACGCCGGCGCGGGGCCAGGAACAGCAGGTCGATCAAGCCCAGCAGACCGCAGACGAATACGGCGATGACCAGCAACAGCGGGAAATTTAGCGACATAGGACCTAGCTATCCAACCTGAGCACGGCGAGGAAGGCTTCTTGTGGAATCTCCACGTTGCCCACCTGTTTCATGCGTTTCTTACCGGCCTTCTGCTTCTCCAGCAGTTTCTTCTTACGGCTGACGTCACCACCGTAGCACTTGGCCAGTACGTTCTTTCTGAGCGCCTTGACGGTTGTCCGCGCAATGATCTGGCCGCCAATGGCTGCCTGAATCGCCACATCGAACATCTGCCGAGGGATCAGTTCCTTCATCTTCTCGGTCAACGCACGGCCTTTGTAGGCCGCGTTGTCGCGGTGCACGATCAATGCCAGGGCATCAACCTTGTCGCCGTTGATCAGCACGTCCAGCTTGACCAGGTTGGCCGACTGGTAGCGATCGAAATGATAGTCCAGCGAAGCATAGCCGCGGCTGGTGGACTTGAGGCGGTCGAAGAAGTCGAGCACCACTTCGTTCATTGGCATGTCATAGCGCACCTGCACCTGGCTGCCGAGGAACTGCATGTCACGCTGCACGCCGCGCTTTTCAATGCACAGGGTGATGACGTTGCCCAGGTGCTCCTGCGGCACGAGGATGGTGGCGGTGACGATCGGCTCGCGGAAGTCGGTGACCGAAGACACGTCCGGCAGCTTCGACGGGTTGTCAACGATGATGGTTTCGCCAGTCTTGAGCTCAAGCTCATAGATTACGCTTGGCGCTGTGGTGATCAGGTCGAGGTCGTACTCGCGCTCCAGGCGCTCCTGGATGATCTCCATGTGCAGCATGCCGAGGAAGCCACAGCGGAAGCCGAAGCCCAGGGCATCGGAGCTTTCCGGCATGTACTGCAGCGACGAATCGTTCAGCGTCAGCTTCTGCAGCGCGTCGCGGAAGTCTTCGAAGTCATCGGAACTGACCGGGAACAGGCCGGCGTAGACCTGCGGCTGGATTTTCTTGAAGCCTGCCAGTACTTCCACTTCCGGGGTGGAGGACAAGGTCAGGGTGTCACCAACCGGTGCACCATGGATGTCCTTGATGCTGGCAATGATGAAGCCTACTTCACCGGCTTTCAGATCAGCGGTCTGGGTGTGTTTCGGGGTGAACACACCGACGCTGTCGACCAGGTGCACCTTGCCGGTGGACTTGACCAGAATCTTGTCGCCTTTCTTGACGCGGCCCTGGCGCACACGCACCAGCGAGACCACGCCCAGGTAATTGTCGAACCAGGAGTCGATGATCAGCGCTTGCAGCGGTGCATCGATTTCGCCTTCAGGCGGCGGGATGGAGTGCACCAGGCGCTCGAGCACCTCGTCCACGCCCATGCCGCTCTTGGCGCTGCAGGCCACGGCGTCGGTGGCGTCGATACCGATGATTTTCTCGATCTCGTCCTTGACGCGGTCCGGGTCAGCCTGGGGCAGGTCCATCTTGTTCAGGACCGGCATTACCTCCAGGCCCTGCTCGATGGCGGTGTAGCAGTTGGCTACGGACTGGGCTTCGACGCCCTGGCCGGCGTCGACCACCAGCAGTGCGCCTTCACAGGCCGCCAGCGAACGCGAGACTTCGTAGGTGAAGTCGACGTGGCCGGGGGTGTCGATGAAGTTCAGCTGGTAGGTTTTGCCGTCCTGCGCCTTGTAATGCAGCGTGACGCTGTGGGCCTTGATAGTGATACCGCGCTCACGCTCCAGGTCCATGGAGTCGAGGACCTGAGCTTCCATTTCGCGCGCCGACAGGCCACCGCACATCTGGATGAAACGGTCGGCCAGCGTCGACTTGCCATGGTCGATGTGGGCGATGATGGAGAAATTGCGGATATGACTCAAATCACTCACAGGTCAACACTCGAAAAGGCTGCGAGCCGGACGCCCGCCGAAAAATAGCCGGGAATTGTACCTTAAGCTGCTGGGTTATGGGAGATTCCTCTGTCCGACTGTACACAGCAATTATCCGTACAATTGTGAATATTCATGAAAAAGGGCAGCCGAGGCTGCCCTTTTCCCTTGCCGGCCCGCTTATTCAGCGAGCTTGAAGGTAATGAAGCTGGCACGACCCTGACGCAGCACGCGCATCGACACCGAACGGTTTTTCGGCAGCTCCTTGGCGATTTCGGTGAATTCCTTGGCCGAGCCGATGGCCTGGTTGTTCAGGTGGCTGATGACATCACCCGGACGCAGGCCGATCAGCGCTGCCGGGCCATCCTGCACTTCCTTGATGACCACGCCGCCCTTGAGCTCCAGGGATTTCTTCTGCTCGGCGGTCAGGTCGGCCACCGAGACACCCAGGCGGTTGCTGCTGCGCTCGGCGCTGCCTTGCGCGCCAGTGCCGGTGCCGATGTCGGCATCGTCATCCGGCATCGCGCCAACGGCAATGTCGAGGTTCTGGCGCTTGCCATTGCGGATGATCTCAAGTTTGGCCTTTTCGCCATCCTTGAGGCTGCCGACCAGGTGCGGCAGGTCGGCCGACATGACGATTGGCTGACCGTTCATGCTCAGGATCACGTCACCTACCTGCAAGCCACCCTTCGCTGCCGGGCCGTCTTCCAGCACCTGCGCCACGAGTGCACCGGCCGGTTTGTCCAGGCCGAAGGACTCAGCCAGGTCTTTGTTGACCTCCTGGATCACCACGCCCAGCCAGCCGCGGCTGACCTTGCCGTCTTTCTTCAGCTGATTGGAAACATCGATCGCCACATCGATCGGGATGGCGAACGACAGGCCCATGAAGCCACCGGAACGGGTGAAGATCTGCGAGTTGATACCCACCACTTCGCCCTTCATGTTGAACAACGGGCCACCGGAGTTACCCGGGTTGATGGCCACGTCGGTCTGGATGAACGGTACGTAGGTGTCATTCGGCAAGGTCCGGCCCTTGGCGCTGACGATACCTTTGGTTACCGAATGGTCGAAGCCGAACGGCGAACCGATGGCCAGCACCCACTCGCCCACCTTCAACTTCTCGGAGTCACCCAGCTTCACGGTCGGCAGGTTCTTGCCCTCGACCTTCAGCAGGGCCACGTCGGTACGCGGGTCGGTGCCAACCAGCTTGGCCTGCAGCTCACTGCGGTCCGACAGGCGGACGATGATTTCGTCGGCATCGGCCACCACATGGTTGTTGGTCAGCACGTAGCCATCGCTGGAAATGATGAAGCCCGAGCCCAGCGACTGCGCCTCACGCTGGCGGTCCCCACGCGGCGAGCGCGGCTGCTGCGGCATGTTGCGCTCGAAGAACTCGCGGAACATTGGCGGCAGGCCTTCCAGGTCCGGCATCTGCCCTTGGGCAACGCGGCGGTCCGGCAGCTTCTGCTTGGTACTGATGTTGACCACCGCCGGCGAGGCCTGCTCGACCAGGGTGGTGAAGTCCGGCAGGGCTTCCTCGGCCTGGGCGCTGAGCACCTGGCCGAGCATCAGCACGGCGGCGAACATCGTTAGGTAGGATTTCAAGCGTGGTATTGACATACGGCTCCCGTCAAAACGAGCGGTAGTTTAGAAAGACCCCTGCACAAAGCAGGAAAGGCCAGGCTCCTGAAAGCCTGACCTATAGAAAATTTGCCGATGGATTGCAAATGACAATGCTTTAATTTCATTTCAGCCGTATGTCCGCCCGCCTTGGCATCGCCCGCAAAAGCGCACCATTACTGGCGCGCCTGGGCATCCTGAGGGCGCATTGACAGCGCGACGCGTTCTGCCGTTCCAAGAGGGATTTCGCCAACCACAGTCACCATCACCTTGCCCTTGGGCGTGTTCAGGCGGCGCGAAACCGCTGAAGTTGGGCCCAATTGGGTGCGCATGTCGGTGCCGCCGTCGTCTTTCACCGGTTCGAGAAACACCGAGAAGCGCGCCAGGCCATCGTCATACATCAAGCTGCTGACCGAGCTGTTGCGCTTGGGGTCGCGGCGCACCGAACTGTTGACCAGTTCGAAGCCAGGCGGCAGCCAGTCCGAGCGCCAGCCAGCGACGGTGTCATTGCTGACGGCGGTGGCAGGCTGCACCGGCTTGCAGGCTGCGCTGGGGCGCATATCCGCGTCACTGGGAAGTTTTGCGGTATCGAGGCGGGTCATCTGGAAGCGCTCCAGCAACTGCCCCTTGTCGTTGAGCATCAACGAGCGCAGCGGCAGGCCGCTGCTTCGATCCAGATGCAGTTCGAAGGCGTAACGGTGCTGATCACGTGGGGCCAGGGTAACAATCACGGCGTCGCGCCCGGCGACCCGCGACTTGCCTACCACGCTCAAGTCGTACCAGCCCATCAGTTTCAGTGGATCAAGCACACGCTGTGCAGTATCTGGCGGCGCCGTGACACTGCTGGCCAAGGCCCCGCTGACGCACTCCACCTTGCCATCCACGCGCACGATTTCCTGGGCAGCGCCATCGAGCTGCAAGAGCCGCTCGCTGACCTTGCCGTCCTCGACCCTGTGCCAGATATCGTGGGAGGAGAAGCTGCCGTTGCGTTCGTAAACGAAAGAGCCTTGATAGCTCTGCTTTTGCTCGGCCTGTGCCAGCTTGTTCAGCCACTCACTCGCCTCAGGCGAAGAGTTGGCTGCCAACGCTGGCACCGTCATGCAGCTGCCAATCAGCAGCGACAGGAGAGGTAGCGCGCGCATGATCCTCCTTACTTAACGGTTTTCCAGGCTGGCAGCGCGGGCATATGGCAATGCGGTTTCAGTGCCCTTGAGCGCAGATTCCTGGGCATGCTGGCGCAGGTAACCTGGCAAACGCTGATCCCAGCCGGCCTGGTTCTGCAGCACGCCGTTGGCCATTGGCCCGGTCGGTTGCTCACTGCTCTCACTATAGCCTGCCAAAACAGCCGGGCCCTGTGCTTGTGGCACGCTCAGGCCTTGCTGGACCGGCTGCTGGGCAGCCAGCTCGGCGCCAGTAATCTCGTCCTGGTTGTACATGCGTACCCCGGCCAGCACAGCCACGGTGACGGAAGCCGCGACCGCCAGGCGGCCAATGCTGCGCCAAGGGCCTTTCTTGACCTTGGCCGGCACCGCTTCGTCAGCCAGCGCCGCAGACACCGCCGAGGCGATATCCAGGTTGGGCAGCAGCAGCTCCTTGTGCATGGCTGCACGGGCCACCTGGTAGCGCGACCAGGTGGCACGGGTTTCGGCATCGTCGACGGCGCTAAGCACCCGACGCAGTTCCAGTTCGTCCGCTTCGTTATCCATTACCGCGGACAGCGATTCCTGCAAAGCTTCACGACTCATGGCGGTTCCTCTCTTGGCTGTCGCCGCTGTCTCAGGTTTCCTGCAACAACGGCTGCAGGGCTTTGTCTATGGCCTCCCGAGCGCGGAAGATTCGAGAGCGCACGGTACCCACCGGACATTGCATGACGCTGGCAATGTCTTCGTAACTCAGCCCGTCAAACTCACGCAGGGTCAATGCCGTGCGCAAATCTTCGGGCAGTTGCTGGATGGTGCGATGGACGGTGCCTTCGATTTCATCCCGCAACAACGAGCGCTCTGGGGACTCGAGATCCTTGAGGCCATGATCGCCGTCGTAAAACTCCGCATCCTCGGAGCTGACATCGCTGTCTGGTGGCCGTCTTCCACGGGACACCAGGTAGTTCTTCGCCGTGTTGATGGCGATGCGGTACAGCCACGTATAAAACGCACTGTCGCCGCGGAAATTGCCAAGCGCACGGTAGGCCTTGATGAAGGCTTCCTGTGCTACGTCCTGGGCCTCGTGGGTATCGTGAACGAACCGCACGATCAACCCGAGAATCTTGTGCTGGTACTTCAGCACCAACAGATCGAACGCTCGCCTGTCGCCGCGCTGAACGCGCTCGACAAGCTGCTGATCCTCTTCCTGGGTTAGCATGAACACTCCTCAGTGAACTCAAAGGAGCGTTGCAGCAGCCATCGTTCAGGCTTGCAACCATAGACTCGGGCTTTGCGCAAAAGTTCTCCCCTCCAAGCAAGTTTCCTGCAGCCCTTGGTCGGCTTGCACGGAAGACGCGGCGCGGACACGGCCGGCTACGTCGATAATCAGGTTTCGAATACGCAGGGGTCAGCCCGGAAAGGCCTGCCACCCTGCGTCGCCGCGGCAATTTGTGGCGTGCGGGCAGCCTTCATAGGATTTCCGGCCATGTCGGAAAGTTCCCACAAAGGTTGACGCGCGCCTCGGTAAGTGGCCAAGCGGCATGGAAATTGGCCACCGGGGGCTGCTATAAAGGCAACCCGGCCAAGTTTAACGATAGTTTCACAATGCCACCTGCGCGTGACTATTGTGCCGCGCCCCCTCCAAAGATTACTAGTGTCCCGACATGAGCCAACAATTCCAACATGATGTCCTGGTGATCGGCAGCGGTGCCGCCGGTCTCAGCCTGGCACTTAACCTCCCCCGCCACCTGCGCGTTGCCGTGCTGAGCAAGGGCGACCTGGCCAATGGCTCGACCTTCTGGGCCCAAGGCGGTGTCGCAGCGGTGCTGGACAATACCGATACCGTGCAGTCGCACGTCGAGGACACCCTCAATGCTGGCGGCGGGCTGTGCCATGAAGACGCGGTGCGGTTTACCGTCGAGCACAGCCGCGAAGCGATTCAGTGGTTGATCGAGCAAGGCGTGCCCTTTACCCGCGACGAGCACTACAGCGTCGACGACGGCGGCTTCGAGTTCCACCTTACCCGCGAAGGCGGCCATAGCCACCGGCGCATCATCCACGCCGCCGACGCCACTGGCGCAGCCATTTTTACCACGCTGCTGGAGCAGGCCCGCCGGCGCCCGAACATCCAGCTGCTGGAGCAGCGCGTGGCCGTCGACCTGATCACCGAGCGTCGCCTGGGGCTGCCAGGCGAACGTTGCCTGGGTGCCTACGTGCTCAACCGCAACACGGGCGAGGTGGACACCTTTGGCGCACGCTTC
Organism: Pseudomonas sp. NPDC089408; assembly: GCF_044749445.1. Classification (NCBI taxonomy): domain Bacteria; kingdom Pseudomonadati; phylum Pseudomonadota; class Gammaproteobacteria; order Pseudomonadales; family Pseudomonadaceae; genus Pseudomonas; species Pseudomonas sp. NPDC089408. The sequence goes on along the minus strand of NZ_JBIVHY010000003.1, from coordinate 376,713 downwards.
ACCGTGCTGGCCACTGGCGGCGCGGCCAAGGTCTACCTCTACACCAGCAACCCTGACGGTGCCTGTGGCGACGGTATCGCAATGGCCTGGCGCGCCGGTTGCCGGGTGGCGAACCTGGAGTTCAACCAGTTCCACCCGACCTGCCTGTACCACCCGCAGGCCAAGAGCTTCCTGGTCACCGAAGCCCTGCGCGGCGAGGGTGCCTTGCTGCGCCTGCCCAATGGCGAGCGCTTCATGCCGCGCTTCGACCCGCGCGAGGAACTGGCCCCACGCGACATCGTGGCCCGCGCCATCGACCACGAGATGAAGCGCCTGGGTGTGGACTGCGTCTACCTGGACATCACCCACAAGCCGGCCGAGTTCATCAAGAGCCACTTCCCCACCGTGTACGAGCGCTGCCTGGCGTTTGGCATCGACATTACCCGCCAGCCGATCCCGGTGGTGCCTGCGGCGCACTACACCTGCGGCGGGGTGATGGTCGACGACCGTGGCCACACCGATGTGCCTGGCTTGTATGCCATTGGCGAAACCAGCTTTACCGGCCTGCACGGCGCCAACCGCATGGCCAGCAACTCGCTGCTGGAATGCTTCGTCTATGGCCGCGCCGCCGCAGCCGACATTGAGGCGCACCTGGAGCAGGTGGCCATGCCCGAGGCCCTGCCGGGCTGGGATGCCAGCCAGGTGACCGATTCGGACGAGGACGTGATCATTGCGCACAACTGGGATGAGTTGCGGCGGTTCATGTGGGACTACGTGGGTATCGTGCGCACCAGCAAGCGGTTGCAGCGGGCGCAGCACCGTATTCGTCTGTTGCTGGATGAAATCGATGAGTTCTACAGCAACTACAAGGTCAGCCGTGACCTGATCGAACTGCGTAACCTTGCGCAGGTGGCCGAGTTGATGATCCTGTCGGCGATGCAGCGCAAGGAAAGCCGTGGCTTGCATTACACGCTGGATTACCCGGGGATGCTGGACGAGGCGAAGGACACGATTCTTGGTCCTGCCTGAAAGCTGTAGCGCCTGAGAGATCGAGCGCCGCCCGCGCGGCGCTTCGCGGGGCAAGCCCGCTCCCACATCTGTTTCGGGCCAATTACTCCTGCCGCCTCCGCACTCGCTCCTTGGATGCATGGCTGGAGATAGCAGAAAAGCACAGATGACACCTTCGATATCGAATGGAAAATACGAGGCGGGCAGAGGTGACCTCAAAGGAGTGACTGGCCCGAAACAAATGTGGGAGCGGCCTTGTGCCGCGAAGCGCCGCGCGGGCGGCGCTCGATCTCACAGGCGCCAAACCTGCCACGGCGAACACCTGTCAGCCCCGACTCACTCCCACCTCAGCCCAGCGCCGCCGGCTGAACTTCAACCTCACCCGCAAACGCCGATGCTCATCCGCTCCCAACGCACCCCGCGGTACGCACTGGCTTTCCCCCAACCAACGCCCCGCGCGCACAAAACGCAACACCACCAACCCCGGCAACGCCACGCTGTCCCGACACAACCGCACCGGCTGCCAGCCACAACCACGGCTGAACACTTGCCAGCCGCGCACATCACGGCGCAGGCCGACTACGGCATGTTCATGGGTCAGCAGAATACGTCGGGGAACAGCCCAGGCAGCGTGGGCAAGACAGGCGGCAACAACGCAAAAGGCCAACCACCCGGGCAGCGGGCTCGCCCACACGGCAAGCCACGCCAGCACCTGGCACGCCAGGTAGGCCACTAGCAGCAGGCGCGAGCCTTGCCAGCGGCATTCGAAGCACTCACTTGGGCTGGACACGGTCCAGGATGATGCGAACCATGCGCTGCAGCTCCGGGTCTTCAGACTCGGTGCGCTCCATGAACCAGCCGAACATGTCCTGGTCCTCGCAGCTCAACAGCCGCACGTACAGTTCGCGGTCGGTCTCGTTGAGGGTGGAGTAGACTTCCTGGGTGAAAGGCACCAGCAGTACGTCCAGTTCCAGCATGCCGCGGCGGCTGTGCCAGAAAAGCCGGTTGAGTTCAGTTTGTTCGACCATGGGGCCCTCCTCGAATGGCCCGCCAGTATACAGCCAGGCGAGCGAAGCGACACCGGGCGTTGGTCTAGTCACCTACCTATTTTGTTACCGGCGTTCTATGATGGCCGCCAGTCTTTAGCCACCGCGATGACCCATGGCCGATTCCGCTTTCTTTTGCCCCCTGTCCCACGAGGGCATCCTCGCCGTCCGCGGCTCCGATGCAGGCAAGTTCCTGCAAGGCCAGCTGACCTGCAATATCAACTACCTCAGCCTGGAACACGCCAGCCTTGGCGCCCGCTGCATGGTCAAGGGGCGCATGCAGTCGAGCTTCCGCATCCTGCCCGAAGGCGACGGCTACCTGTTGGCCATGGCCAGCGAACTGCTCGACGCGCAACTGGCCGACCTGAAGAAGTACGCCGTGTTCTCCAAGGCCAAGCTGACCGATGAAAGCGCCGCCTGGGCACGTTTCGGCCTGCAAGGTGGCGATGCGGCACTGCAGGCGCTGGGGCTCGAAGTGCCGGCAGCCGCTGGCAGCACCGTACGCCAAGACGGGCTGATCGCCATTGCCGTGTCTACTAACCGGGTGGAGCTGTGGGTGCCGGCGGACAAGGCTAAGCCTGTGCGCCAGGCCCTCACCGCTGCCCTGCCGGAAGGCTCGATCAACGACTGGCTGCTGGGACAGATTCGCGCCGGTATCGGCCAGGTCATGGGGCCAACCCGTGAGCTGTTCATCCCGCAGATGATCAACCTGCAGGCCGTCGATGGCGTCAGCTTCAAGAAAGGCTGCTACACCGGCCAGGAAATTGTTGCGCGCATGCAGTACTTGGGCAAGCTCAAGCGCCGCCAGTACCGCCTGGCACTGGACCAGCGAGCCATTCCGGCCCCGGGAGCCGAAATTTTCTCGCCTACCCATGGCTCGTCGGTCGGTGAAGTGGTGATTGCAGCCAGCAACGGCGCGGGCTGCGAGCTGCTCGCGGTGCTTAGCGCCGACGCAGTTGAGGACAATAACCTGCACCTGGACAGCCTGGAAGGCCCACGCCTGCAGGTGCTGACCCTGCCTTACGAACTGGACCGCGACCGGGAAATCCAACGCTGACCAGCCTGCCCCGCCCGCGTGGCGGGGCCGCACCACCACTGCGGTAGACACGCCCATGAACAAGCTGGCCGAGATGGTTCAAGCACAGTTGCTCGATGCCATCGAAAAGGATGACCTGGTCCTGCCAACCCTGCCCGAGGTTGCCCTGAGCATCCGTGAAGCCGCGGAAGACAGCGAGATCAGCGTAGCGGCCCTGAGCAAAGTGATCGGTCGCGATGCGGCCCTTTCAGCGCGCCTGATCAAGGTCGTCAACAGCCCACTGCTGCGCGCGGCGGTGGAGGTTACCGACCTGCACACCGCCATCACGCGGCTGGGCATAAACTACAGCTGCAACTTGGCCATCGGCCTGGTGATCGAGCAGATTTTCCATGCCCGCTCATCGGCAGTTGAGCAGAAACTTCGCGATATCTGGGCCAATAGCCTGGAAGTGGCGGGCATCAGTTACGAAATCTGCCGCCGCTACACCCAGCTCAAACCGGAGCAGGCGACCCTGGGTGGGCTGGTCAACCAGATCGGCGCGCTACCGGTCCTGATCTATGCCGAAGAACACAACGAACTGTTGTCCGACCCGGTGTGCCTGCATTACGTGATCGAGCAGATCCAGCCAGTGCTGGGCGACAAGATTCTCAAGGCGTGGGAGTTTCCGGAGCAGCTGGTCAACCTGCCAAGCCAGGTTCAGGACCTTGACCGGCAGACTGGGAAGGTCGATTACATCGACATTGTGCAGATTGCCCGCTGCATCAGCCAGCGGGGGCGCCAACGGCCGCTGGCGGCACTGCCGGCGTACCGCCACCTGGGGTTGCCGTTTGGTACCGAGCTTGAGGTGGATGAGCTGCTTGAGGCGCGGAGCATGTTGCGCTGAGCGGTATCAGCCTGTGCTGGCCTATTCGCTCCTACAAGGGACTGCGCAGCATTTGAAGGCTGCGCTGCCCGTTGTAGGAGCGGGTTCATCGAGGCGTCGAACCGCCGCGAAGAGGCCAGCACAAGCAACCCATCAATCAGCAATAAAACTCACCCGCACCCGCAACCCGCCATTGGCCCCATCATGCAGGCTCACCTGCGCCAGGTGCGCCCGGCAGATCTCGCCAACAATCGCCAGCCCCAACCCGCTGCCCTGCGCACTACGCCGGTAGAAACGCTCGAACACCCGCTCGCGCTCAGCCTCGGGAATGCCCGGCCCGTCATCCTCCACCTCCAGCACCGCCGGCGCCAGCACCCGTAAAATCACATTGCCACCCTCCGGTGTATGCGCCAGGGCATTGTCCACCAGGTTGCTCAGTAGCTCGTTGAGCAACGTCGGCTCGCCCTTCAGCCACACGGGTGCCTCGGCCTCCAGCGCCAGCGCCACACCTCGCTTGTGCGCCAGTGGCGCCATGGCCATCCCCAGCTCACGGGCCAGTTGGCTCAAGTCCAGGCGCTGCGCACCACCCTCGGCAATCGCCCGCGCGCCGTTCTCGACCCGCGCCAACGACAGCAACTGGTTAGCCAGGTGAGTCAGCCTGTCGGTACCCTGTACCGCCGCCTCCAAAGTCTGCCGCCACTCCTGCGGTTCGGACGAGCGCAAGCCCAGCTCGACCCGCGCCTTCAGCGCTGCCAAAGGTGTACGCAGCTCGTGAGCGGCGTCGGCGATGAACTGCGCCTGGCGCTCGAACTGCCCACGCAAGCGTTCGGTAAAGTGGTTCAAGGCCCGCACCAACGGGCCTAGCTCACGCTGCACCTGCACCACCGGCAAGGCCCGCAGGTCATCCGGCTGGCGCTCTTCCACCGCTGTGCGCAGGCGCTCCAGCGGCCGCAACGCGGCACTCACGGCAAAACCCACCATCACCAGCGCGCCCAGCGCCAGCATGCCAAGGCGTAGCAGCGTGTCGGTCATCAGGTCACGCGCCATGCGCACCCGCGCTTCCTCCGTCTCGGCTACACGGATTTCCGCCATGCCGTTCATGTTCGGCTCGCTCACCGGTTTCAGCAGGCTGACCACGCGTACATCCTGGCCCTGGTAGGTGGCATTGTAGAACCGCGCCAGCGCCGGGTAGTCGTCGGTACGCGGGGTACCTGGCGGCGGTGGCGGCAGGTTTTCGTAGCCGGAAATCAGCCGCTGCTTGATATCCAGCACCGTGTAGTAGATACGCCCGGCGCTGTCGTAGGCGAAGGTATCCAGCGCCACGTAAGGCACGTCCGCGCTCAGCGAGCCGTCGCGCTGCGACAGGCCGGCGGCGATGGTCCGCGCCGAGGCGAGCAAGGTGCGGTCGTAGGCGGTGTCGGCGGCCTCGCGACCATTCCAGTAGGCGCTCAGGCCGCTGGCCAGCATCAGCACCACCAGCAACAGCGCCAGGTTGCCCAGCAAACGCCCGCGCAGGCTGCCGTTGTCACGCATCGCGGTGCTCGAGCAGGTAGCCCAGGCCACGGAAGGTGACGATGGCCACCGGGTGGCCGTCGAGCTTCTTGCGCAGGCGGTGGATGTAGATCTCGATGGCGTCAGGGCTGGCCTCTTCGTCCAGGCCGAATACCTGGGCGGCCAACTGCTCCTTGCTCATCACCCGGCCAGGGCGGGCGATCAGCGCTTCCAGCACGCTCTGCTCACGCGAGGTCAGGGTCAGGTTATCGTCGCCGAGTGAAAAACGCCGGGTGTCCAGGTCATACACCAGCGGCCCACAGCGTTGCTGACGTTCGCCACCGAGCACGCTGCGCCGCAGCAGGGCCTTGACCCGGGCTTCCAACTCGGTCAGCTCGAACGGCTTGGCGAGGTAGTCGTCGGCGCCCAGGTTAAGACCGTGGACCCGGTCCTTGACGTCGCTGCGCGCGGTCAGCATCAGCACCGGCAAGGTCTTGCCACGGCCGCGCAGGCGCGCCAGCACTTCGAAGCCGTCCATACGCGGCAAGCCGACATCCAGCACGGCCACGGCGTATTCCTCGCTGGCCAAGGCCAGGTCGGCTGCCACGCCGTCATGCAGCACATCCACGGTCAAGCCGTGGCTTTTCAAGGCCTGGGCCACGCTTTCGGCCAGTTGCAGGTGGTCTTCGACCAGCAGCACACGCATCGGATTCTCCCTGCTCGGGTGGGGCGGTGGCGCGGAGTGTACCGCTGTCGGCAGGCCTGTGAAGCCCTGCCGACAAACCTTTCACGCTGAAAGGTTAGCGAAAGGTTCGTTGCCTAGCATCGCACCACGGTCGCCCTTCGCGCCGAAAAAAGCACCAGCAAGGTGCAACGAATAAGAACAATAAACGGAGTCATCGACGATGCTGTCATCGCAGCCGCAGGCGTTCGCGCCTACCCGTTCCTTTGCCGCTCGCCCCTCCGCCATCGCCAGCGCCCTTGCGCTTGCCGGTGTCGCCCCGATGAGCCAGGCCGCCTTCTTCGAAGACAGCACGGCCACCTTCGAAACCCGCAACATGTACTTCAACCGCGACTTCCGCGACGGCACCAGCGCGCAACAATCCAAGCGCGACGAATGGGCCCAGGGCTTCATGCTCAATTTCGAGTCCGGCTACACCGATGGCACCGTAGGCTTCGGCCTGGACGCACTGGGCATGCTCGGCATCAAGCTCGACTCCAGCCCCGACCGCACCGACACCGGCCTGCTGCCGACTCACGATGATGGCAAGGCGGCCGATGAGTACTCCAAGCTCGGCCTGACCGGCAAGGTAAAGATCTCGCAGACCGAACTGAAGATCGGCACGCTGATCCCGGAACTGCCCACCCTGCAGCCCAACGACGGGCGCATCCTGCCGCAAACCTTCGAAGGCGGGCTGCTGACTTCGAAGGAGATCAAAGGCCTGACCTTTACAGGCGGGCGCCTGGACAAGGCCAAGGACCGCAACGACACCAACTGGGAAGACTTGGCCCTGAACAACAAGAACGGCCGCTTCGGTGGCTCGTTCAGCGCCGACAACCTGACCCTGGGTGGCCTTGATTACCAGTTCACCGACCGCATCACCGGCAGCTACCACTTCGCCCAGCTCGACGATATCTACCGCCAGCACTTCATCGGCATGGTGGCCACCCAGCCATGGGGCCCGGGCACCTTCGGCGCCGACCTGCGCCTGGCGGTCAGTGACGATGCCGGTGCCGCCAAGGCCGGCAATATCGACAACACCACGGTCAACGGCATGCTCAGCTACGCCCTGGGCGGGCACAAGGTGAGCGCCGCCTGGCAGCAGCTGTCGGGCGACAGCGCCTTCCCGTATGTCGATGGTGCCGACCCGTACCTGGTCAACTTCGTCCAGATCAACGACTTCGCAGGTAAAGACGAGCGCTCCTGGCAGGCGCGCTACGACTACAACTTTGCCGCCCTCGGTGTACCCGGCCTGACCTTCATGACCCGCTACATCAGCGGCGACAACGTCAGCCGCGCTGCCGGCGGCGAAGGCAAGGAATGGGAACGCAACACCGAGCTCAAGTACGTGGTACAAAGCGGCCCGTTGAAGAACGTCGCCGTGCGTTTGCGCAACGCCACCTTCCGCTCCAACTTCGCCCGCGACGCCGACGAAGTGCGGCTGCTGGTGAGCTACAGCGTCGCCATTTGGTAAGCCAATAGCAGTAACCGATAACAACAACACTCACGGAGATCGACGATGACCTTTTCACTGCGCCGCCTCGTCCTCGCTACCGGCTGCCTGCTGTTGGCCGGCAACGCGCTCGCTGCCGAACCGAAACGCCCCGAATGCATCGCCCCCGCCTCGCCCGGCGGTGGCTTCGACCTGACCTGCAAGCTGGTGCAAAGCGCTCTGGTGCAGGAAAAGATCCTCAGCAAACCGATGCGCGTCACCTACATGCCCGGCGGGGTCGGCGCGGTGGCCTACAACGCCGTGGTCGCCCAGCGCCCGGCCGACGCCGGCACGCTGGTGGCCTGGTCCAGCGGTTCGCTGCTGAACCTGGCCCAAGGCAAGTTCGGCCGCTTCGACGAGAACGCAGTGAAATGGCTGGCCGCGGTCGGTACCAGCTATGGCGCCATCGCAGTGAAAAGCGACTCGCCCTACAAGACCCTCGATGACCTGGTCGCGGCACTGAAGAAAGACCCGAGCAAGGTGGTGATCGGCTCCGGCGGCACAGTCGGCAGCCAGGACTGGATGCAGACCGCGCTGATTGCCAAGGCTGCCGGCATCAACCCGCGCGACCTGCGCTACGTGGCCCTGGAAGGCGGCGGTGAAATCGCCACGGCACTGCTGGGTGGCCACATCCAGGTCGGCTCAACCGACATTTCCGACTCTATGCCGCACATCCAGAGCGGCAACATGCGCATCCTCGCGGTGTTCGCGGAAAACCGCCTGGACGAGCCGGAGATGAAAGACATCCCCACCGCCAAGGAACAGGGCTATGACATCGTCTGGCCTGTGGTGCGTGGCTTCTACCTGGGGCCAAGGGTGAGCGACGAGGACTACGCCTGGTGGAAGCAATCGTTCGACAAGATGCTGGCCTCGGAAGACTTCGCCCAGCTGCGTGACCAGCGCGAGCTGTTCCCGTTCGCCATGACCGGCGAAGAACTGGACGGTTATGTGAAGAAGCAAGTGGCTGACTACAAGGCACTGGCCAAGGAATTTGGCCTGATCCAGTAACACGCCACGCCGCTCGCTCTTTGTAGGAGCGGCCTTGTGTCGCGAAAGGGCTGCACAGCAGCCCCAGCAATTTGTGCAGCGCTGCTGAAATCCTGGGGCCGCTGTGCGGCCCTTTCGCCACACAAGGCCGCTCCTACAAAGGATCTGCGTCTTGCCAAACAACACGAGGATTCCTTCATGATCCTGCAACGCATCTTCGCCCTGGCCCTGCTGGCGGTGTGTGCCGCCCTGGCCGTGATGGCCTGGCCCTACCAGGCCGCCTTCTCCTACGAACCGGTGGGCCCACGCGCCTACCCGCTGCTGATGCTCGGCCTCATGGGCCTGGGCCTGCTGTTTCTGGCCATCCGCCCCACGCCCATCGTGCGCAAGGACGACGAACCGGAACTGGACCGCGAAACCCTGATCAAGATCGCCGCCTGCGTCGGCCTGCTGATCGTCTTCGCTGCCACCTTCGAATCGCTGGGTTTCATTCTCAGCGCCATCCTCGTCGGCCTGCCCATGGCCCGCCTGTATGGCGGCCGCTGGCTGCACAGCGCCATCGTGGTGGTGGGCATGAGCATTTTCCTCTACTGGCTGTTCGACCGTGTGATGGACGTGCCCCTGCCCCTTGGCCTGCTGAGCGTACTGGAGAACTGACACATGGATACCTTGAGCTACCTGGGCCAGGGCTTCGGCGTTGCCCTGTCCCCCTACAACCTGGTCACCGCCCTTTCCGGCACGCTGATCGGCACCGTGGTCGGCCTGCTGCCGGGCCTGGGCCCGATCAACGGCGTGGCCCTGCTGATCCCCATCGCCTTCGCCCTTGGCCTTCCGCCGGAATCGGCACTGATCCTGCTGGCAGCGGTATACCTGGGCTGCGAATACGGCGGCCGTATCAGCTCGATCCTGCTGAACATCCCGGGCGAAGCCTCGACCGTGATGACCACCCTCGACGGCTACCCGATGGCCCGCCAGGGCCTGGCTGGCGTGGCGCTGTCGCTGTCCGCCTGGAGTTCGTTCATCGGCGCCTTCATCGCCACCTGTGGCATGGTGCTGTTCGCCCCGCTACTGGCGAAATGGGCGATTGCCTTCGGCCCGGCCGAGTACTTCGTGCTAATGGTGTTCGCCATTGTCTGCCTGGGCGGCATGGCCGGTGACAAACCGCTTAAAACCTTCATTGCCGCCCTGATCGGCCTGTTCCTGTCAGCAGTCGGCATCGACGCCAACAGCGGCGTATACCGCTTTACCGGTGACAGCGTGCACCTGGCCGACGGTATCCAGTTCGTGGTGCTGGTACTGGGCCTGTTCTCCATCAGCGAAATCCTCCTGCTGCTGGAAAAGACCCACCATGGCCACCAGGCGGTCAAGGCCACCGGGCGCATGCTGTTCAATTTCAAGGAAGCGGCCTCGGTGTTCGTGGTCAACATTCGCTGCGGCTTACTGGGCTTCATCATGGGCGTGCTGCCTGGCGCCGGCGCCACACTGGCCAGCGCCGTGGCCTACATGACCGAAAAGCGCATCGCCGGCACCAGCGGCAAGTTCGGCAAGGGCGACGCCCGTGGCCTGGCTGCACCGGAAACTGCCATTGGTGCTTCCTGCTGTGGCGCCCTGGTACCGATGCTGACCCTCGGCGTACCAGGTTCCGGCACCACCGCGGTGATGATCGGCGCACTGACCCTGTACAACATCACCCCCGGCCCAATGCTGTTCGAACAGCAGCCAGACATCGTCTGGGGCCTGATCGCTTCGTTGTTCATTGCCAACATCATGCTGGTAATCCTCAACATCCCGATGATCCGCATCTTCACCCGCATCCTCGCCGTGCCGAACTGGGCGCTGGTGCCAGTGATCGCCATCATCACCGCGATCGGCGTGTACGCCGTTCATGCCACCACCTTCGACCTGTTCCTGATGGTCGGCATCGGCATCATGGGCTACATCCTGCGCAAGCTGGACTTCCCGCTGTCGCCGATCCTGCTGGGCTTCATCCTCGGCGGGCTGATGGAGCAGAACCTGCGCCGGGCACTGTCGATCTCCAACGGTGAACTGGGCATCCTCTGGTCAAGCCCGATCAGCATGTCGGTGTGGGTATTGACGATTTGCATGATGACCCTGCCGTTGCTGCGCATCTGGCGCAAACGCGCCCAACAGCGTCGGGCCATGGCCGATGCCTGATCGGTCATTCCCGCTGTTCGTTGCGACCGGGCTGGTCGGCCTTGCTGGCGGTTTTGCCGCCAGCAAGGTCGGCTGGCCTTTGCCATGGATGGTCGGCTCGTTGCTGGCGATCATCCTGGTGCGCTGCCTGACGCCCTGGCAGCTGTCGGAAATACCCAATGGCCGCAAATGCGGGCAGTGGATCATCGGTATCGGCATCGGCCTGCACTTCACCCCGGCGGTGATCGAGCAGGTGGCCAGCCATTTCGCGCTGATCTTCTTCGGCGCGCTGTTCACCACGCTGTCCAGCGTGATCAGCGTGTGGCTGTTGCGGCGTACCGGAGAAGACCGCGCCACGGCGTTCTTCGCCAGCATGCCCGGTGGTTCGGGTGAAATGGTCAACCTCGGCGCGCGCAATGGCGCGGTGCTCAGCCAGGTAGCAGCGGCACAGAGCCTGCGGGTGCTGGCGGTTGTGCTGTGCGTACCGGCGCTGTTCAAGTTTCTGCTGGGTGACGGGGTACCGCTCAATCACGCAGGCAGCGTGAACTGGGGCTGGCTGGCACTGATTGCGCCACTGGGCGTTGCCATGGCGTTGCTGTGGCAGCGCTTGCGCCAGCCCAACCCGTGGTTGTTCGGGCCGTTGCTGGTGGCGGCTACGGTGAGCCTTGCCGGCAACCTGCAGATCGCACTGCCCAATGGCGCCAGCCAGATCGGCCAGTGGTTGATCGGCAGTGGCCTGGCGTGTCACTTCAACCGTGCGTTCTTCCGCCGTGCGCCGTCGTTCCTCGGGCGTACGCTGGTGGCCACGGCGTTGTGCATGGCGATTGCTGCCAGTGCTGCCTGGGTGTTGAGCGTGATGACTGCGCTGGACTTGCGTTCACTGACGCTGGGGATGATGCCGGGCGGGATTGCCGAGATGAGCCTGACGGCGGAGACCTTGCAGTTGTCGGTGCCGCTGGTAACGGCGCTACAGGTGATGCGGTTGTTGTTTGTGTTGTTTCTGGCGGAGCCGTTGTTCCGGGTGTGGAACGCCAACCCTGAATAATCGCGCCGCCTGATTCGCGGGTAAACCCGCTCCTACATCAGGTTTTCATCACCCGTTGTAGGAGCGGGTTTACCCGCGAAGCAGGCGACACGGTCTGTCAGGTGATCACAACGGCGGCAACGCCCAGTTGATCGGCGCCATCCCGCGCTGTTCGAGAAAGCTGTTGGTTCGGCTAAAGTGCCCGCAACCAAGGAAGCCACGGTAAGCCGACAAAGGCGACGGGTGCACCGACTTCAGCACCAGGTGCTTGGTGCCATCGATCAGCTTCTGCTTGCTCTGCGCATGCGCGCCCCACAGCAGGAATACCACGTTCGGGCACTGCTCGCTGACCACCTGAATAACCCGGTCGGTGAAGAACTCCCACCCCTTCTTGGCATGCGACGCCGCATTCGCACGCTCCACCGTCATGGTGGTGTTGAGCAGCAATACGCCCTGTTCGGCCCAGCTCTGCAGGTAACCATGGCTGGCGATCGGGATGTTCAGGTCGCGCTGCAGCTCTTTGTAGATATTGACTAGCGACGGTGGCGTGGCCACGCCCGGCTGTACCGAGAAGCACAGGCCATGCGCCTGGCCCGGGCCGTGGTACGGGTCCTGGCCGAGGATAACCACCTTCACCTGCTCCAGCGGTGTCGAGTTGAGCGCGTTGAAGATCAGCGGCCCAGGCGGGTAGATTTCCTTGCCGGCAGCGTATTCGCCACGCAGGAACTCGCGCAGCTGATGCATGTAGGGCTGGTCGAATTCGCCGCGCAATGCGGCCTTCCAGCTGGGTTCGAGTTTGATGCGATCGTCGTCAGTCATGGGGCCTTCCATAAACAATGGCGCGACACTAGGTAAGCCCTCCCCGCTTGTCAAACGATCCGACCGACAACCGGCACGATCGGCCAGGCCAGCCATACTTGTGCGATGACTTGCGCGAGGTAGTCCATGGCCATTCATTGCGAGGTACTCACCGGCGCCGACGGCGCCCGCATCGGCATCGCCACCCTGGATGCGCCCAAGGCGCTCAATGCCCTGAACCTGCCGATGATCGAGGCGCTGGGTGAGCAATTGCACAGCTGGGCCCGCGACCCGGGCATCGTCTGCGTGCTGCTGCGCGGCAACGGCACAAAGGCCTTCTGCGCCGGCGGCGATGTACGCGTGCTGGTACAAGCCTGCCGCGACCACCCTGGCAGCGTGCCGCCACTGGCAGCCTCCTTCTTCGCCGCCGAATACCGCCTGGACTTTGCCCTGCACACCTACCCCAAACCTTTGCTGTGTTGGGGCCACGGGCATGTGCTGGGTGGCGGCATGGGGCTGCTGCAAGGCGCCACTGTACGCATCGTCACGGCCAGCAGCCGGCTGGCGATGCCGGAAATCAGCATCGGCCTGTACCCGGACGTGGGTGCCAGTTGGTTTCTGGCGCGCCTGCCGGGCAAGCTGGGCCTGTTCCTTGGCCTGACCGGCGCACCGATCAATGCCCGTGACGCCCTCGACCTGGGCCTGGCCGACCGTTTCCTTGGTGAGCATCAGCAAGAGGCCTTGATCGAGGAACTGCTGCAACTGAACTGGCAGGAACAGACCGCCCTGCAACTGAACAGCCTGCTCAAGGCGGAGCAGCACCGTGCTTGGGCCCAGTTGCCCGATGCCCAGTGGTTGCCGCGTCGGCAAGCGATCGACGCGTTGCTCGATGTGGCCGATGCAGCGGCTGCGTGGCGTGCGCTGGAGGGGCTCAAGCAGCATGACGACCCATTGCTGGCCGAGGCCGGCCAACGGCTGCATGAAGGCTGCCCGCTGACGGCGCATCTGGTGTGGGAGCAGATCCGCCGGGCGCGGCACCGGTCATTGGCGCAGGTGTTTCAGATGGAGTACTGCATGAGCCTGAACTGCTGCCGTCACCCGGAGTTCAGCGAAGGTGTTCGTGCCCGCTTGCTGGACAAGGACAACCGCCCGCGCTGGCATTGGCCGGATGTGGGGCAGGTGCCGGCTGCGGTGGTGGAAGCGCATTTCGCCAAGGTGTGGGAGGGGCGGCACCCATTGGCAGATCTGGGTTAGCTTCAAGAGCCTGGGGCTGCTTTGCAGCCCTTTCGCGACACAAGGCCGCTCCTGCAAAGGGATCGCATTCCCCTGTAGGAGCGGCCTTGTGTCGCGATCGGGGCGCAAAGCGCCCCCGCTTCAAATCACCTAACGCTGCCAGTTGCCCCCTTGCCCCTGTCCACCCCGGCCACCCCAACGCCCGCCGCCATTGCGCTGACCATTGGAGTGCCAGTCACCCTGCTGATAGCGCTGGCTGCCATCACGATAGTCATGCCGGTCGCGGTCCCCCCGATAGTCATTGCGCTGGCGGTTGCCATAGTCATAACGCGGGTTGCCGTGCCACTGGTTCATCCCCGGTTGCGGATGCGAGCGGTAATAAGGCGCCGGAGCCGAACGGTAATAACGCGGTCCCGGCTGGTAGTAATAACGCGGCTGTGGGGCCACATAGTAGCGGTCATAACGGTAGTAACCCGGCGCCACATAGCGATCGGTGGAGTAGTAGTCCGAACGGTAATAGCCCCCGCTGCCGTAGTACGGCGCGCAGGCAGACGTCATCAGCCCCAGCAGGGCGATCAACAGGATTCGATAGGACATGGCGGCCTCCTGGACCGCTGGAGTGCCCGAACAGCGGCGCTGGCGAGCGTCGACGCGAAATACGTTCATCGACACTGAATCAGACAGCGAGGCCGAGGTGCAGTGCCATTTCTGCAACAAATTGATACAGCTGCTATAACCCTGAAAAACTTGCAGTTATTTTTCAGCCATCTCACTAGAATAAGAGGCTCGGCACACATCACGGGAAGATCATGCCCTTACGTTCCGCCCTGTTCTCGCAGCGTTCGCTGATCTTGACCCTGCTGGTACTGTTGGCCTGCGGCTTCCTTGCCACTTCACTGCTCAGCTACTTCGCCTCGCGCAGCGCCATCCGCGACGGCATCATCAACACCGAACTGCCACTGACCTCCGACACCGTCTACTCGGAAATCCAGAAAGACTTGATCCGCCCGGTGCTGATCGCCTCGATGATGGCCCAGGACACCTTCCTGCGCGACTGGGTGCTGTCCGGCGAGCAGGATACCGCGCGCATGACCCGCTACCTGGGCGAGGTCATGGGCAAGCAGGACACATTCACCTCCTTCTTCGTCTCCGACCGCACCCTCACCTACTACCAGGCCAAGGGCGTACTCAAGCATGTCGAACCGGGCACCTGGCGCGATGCCTGGTATTTCCGCCTGCGCGAACTCAAGGCCCCCTACGAGATCAACGTTGACCTGGACATGGCCAACCAGGACAGCCTCACCGTGTTCATCAATTACCAGGTGCATGACTACCAGCAGCGCTTCATTGGCGCTGCAGGTGTCGGCCTGAGCGTATCGTCGGTGGTCAAGCTGATCGACCAGTACCAGCAGCGTTACCAGCGTGCGGTGCTGTTCACCGACGCCAAAGGCAAGGTGCTGCTGACCGGTTCGGCAGGCGGCCCGCATGGCTTGCGGGTCGGGCAACAGCTCAGTGCCAACCCTGAGTTGAATGACGTGCTGGCCGAGCAACCGGTACCCGGCGAAGGCAGCCACGAATACCGGGACAGTGACAACCACAGCCACTTCATCAACGTGCGCCACCTGCCCGAACTGGATTGGTACCTGCTGGTGGACAAGCGTGAAACCGGTGCCCTCGACCGCATTCGCCACTCCCTGTACCTGAACCTGGCAATCTGCGCGATGATCACCCTGGTGGTACTGGCGCTGGTGCATGCCATGGTCCGCCGCCACCAGGCCAGCACCGAAGCCCTGGCCACCCTCGACAGCCTCACCGGCCTGCCCAACCGGCGCAGCTTCGACCTGCTCGCTGCCCAGGCCCTGCACGAAGCCCAGCGCGACAGCGGCCCTCTGGTGGCCTTGCTGATCGACCTTGACCACTTCAAGGCGCTGAACGACACCCATGGGCACCTGGCAGGCGACGAAGTGCTGCGCCAATTCGCCAATGTGCTGCAAGGCAGCCTGCGCCAGTCGGATATACTGTGCCGCTGGGGCGGTGAGGAGTTCATCGTGCTGCTGCGTGAAGCCGAAGGCCGGCAGGCTAGCGAGGTGGCGGAAAAGATCCGCCGGCGCACCGAACAGCTGACCTTCAGCTACGACGACCATCCGCTGCGCCTGACGACCAGCATCGGCCTGAGCAGCCTGCAACCGGGGGATACCCTGCACGCCCTGCCGACCCGCGCCGACCGTGCGCTTTATCGTGCCAAGCAGGCTGGCCGCAACCGTGTCTGTAGTGAAGCCCATGACTGATCAGCAACACTGCCCCGCTTGCGGTGCCCTCAACCAGTGCAGCCTGGCCGACCCACGTCGGGCCACCCAGGCCTGCTGGTGCTACGGTGTCAGCATCGACCCGGCCGTGCTCCAGGCCCTGCCTGCCGAACTGCGCAACAAGGCTTGCCTGTGCCCGCGCTGTGCTGCCGTTGAAGAGCAACTGCGCTCGTCCACCACTCACTGACTGTTTTCCATGCGTCTCGACCGTTTTCTTGCCAGCCTGCCCAGCCACAACCGCCAGCAAGCACGCCTGATGCTGGCGCAGCGCCGCGTGCGGGTGGACGGCCAGGTGGTCAGTGACCCGCTGGCCGAGGTGCGCGCATTCAGCCGTGTGGAGCTGGACGACCAGTTGCTGCAGGCCGGGCGCCCGGCCCGCTACCTGATGTTGCACAAGCCAACCGGCTGTGTCAGCGCTACCCAGGACCCGCAGCACCGTACCGTGCTCGACCTGCTGCCCGCGATGTTGCGTGATGGCCTGCACATTGCCGGGCGCCTGGATTTCAACACTACGGGGCTGATGATCCTGACCAACGATGGCCAGTGGTCGCGGCGCCTGACCCAGCCGACTACCAAGCTGCCCAAGCATTACCTGGTGGAAACCGAGGATGAGATTGGCGAGCACTATGTGGCCAAGTTCCGTGAAGGGTTCTACTTTGCCTTTGAAGACCTCACTACCCAGCCTGCACAGCTGGATATTCTCGGCCCACGCCAGGCGCGGCTGGCGATCGTTGAAGGGCGGTATCACCAGGTCAAGCGCATGTTCGGGCATTTCGACAACAAGGTGGTGGGGTTGCATCGGGAGTGCATGGGGGCGATCCGGCTTGATCCGGAGTTGGCGCCTGGGGCTTTTCGGGAACTGACGGCTGAAGAAATAGCTACCGTCTAGGTCGCCTGCTCGGGCCTATTCGCGGGTGAACCCGCTCCTACAGGGGGCGCCGAACCTGTAGGAGCGGGTTCATCGGGGCGCCGAACCGCCGCGAAAGGGCCGGAACAGACTGCGCAGGGTCGTCATACGACCGCTGAGCGACAAAAGTCACATTTCCCCCCGAACGGCACTTGCGGTATCCCCGACCCACTGCTTGAATCCAATTCGTCAGTCCGCATGTGACTACCAAGTCACTATCGCAGACCAAGACAACTTTTTGCCGGCCACCCAGGGCCTTGATGCCTTGGGGCACGGCAAATTGCCCGCCAAAAACAACACCGTCGACGCATGTGCCAAGGATCGACACAGGGCCCCCGGTTACTCTTCAGGCGAATGCCTACCTGTCATAAAGAACGTGCACCCTAGGTGACGCGAATACCCTTTTTGCGCCAGGAGTCGATGACATGAGGCCAGAAATCGCTGTACTTGATATCCAAGGTCAGTATCGGGTTTACACGGAGTTCTATCGCGCGGATGCGGCCGAGAACACGATCATTCTGATCAATGGCTCGCTGGCTACCACGGCCTCGTTCGCCCAAACGGTACGTAACCTGCATCCGCAGTTCAACATCGTACTGTTCGACCAGCCCTATGCGGGCAAATCCAAGCCACACAACCGTCAGGAACGGCTGATCAGCAAGGAGACCGAGGCGCATATCCTCCTTGAGCTGATCGAGCACTTCCAGGCCGACCACGTGATGTCGTTCTCGTGGGGTGGTGCAAGCACACTGCTGGCGCTGGCGCACCAGCCGCGTTGCGTAAAAAAAGCCGTGGTGAGTTCGTTCTCGCCGGTGATCAACGAACCGATGCGCGACTACCTGGACCGCGGTTGCCAGTACCTGGCCGCCTGTGACCGCTACCAGGTCGGCAACCTGGTCAACGACACCATCGGCAAGCACCTGCCGTCACTGTTCAAGCGTTTCAACTACCGGCACGTCAGCAGCCTGGACAGGCACGAATACGAGCAAATGCACTTCCACATCAATCAGGTGCTGCAACACGACCTGGAACGGGCGCTGGATGGCGCGCGCAGTATCAATATCCCGGTGCTGTTCATCAACGGTGACCGCGATGAGTACACCACGGTCGAAGATGCCCGGCAGTTCGGCAAACATGTGGGCCGTAGCCAGTTCAGCGTAATCCGCGATGCGGGCCACTTCCTGGACATGGAGAACAAGGCCGCCTGCGAGGACACCCGCAACGTCATGCTAGGGTTCCTCAAGCCGACCGTGCGTGAAACCCGTCAACGTTATCAGCCGGTACAACAGGGGCAGCATGCATTGGCCATCTGAGCAGTTCGGCGCCCTGACACTGATACCCGCAGGCCACGGGGCGCCGACAAGCTTTTTTATAACTTGGGCTTCTAATTCGTGGAAGGTTCTGGTAAAAAGTGCTGCGCAGACGCGGGTATAGTTTAGTGGCAAAACGAAAGCTTCCCAAGCTTTAGTTGAGGGTTCGATTCCCTCTACCCGCTCCACATTTGCAATCCCCGCATGGCGTTCCAGCAACGTCATCACTGTCAAAAGGAGCCATGGCTCCTTTTTTTCGTTTCTGCCCCGCCCTTCGATCTACTGCTTTCGATGATCAGTAGCATGGCCAAGTGCCTGCCGATCCGCTTCAATGCGTGCATGGTTTCGTGAAGCATTTCGAAAGGACGACGCATGTTTCTCTCCCGCTGGCTACCGGGCCTTGCCAACCTGCTGCACTACCGCCGCGAATGGTTCCACGCCGACCTGCAGGCCGGGCTCTCGGTAGCGGCAATCCAGATCCCGATTGCCATTGCCTACGCGCAGATCGTCGGCCTGCCGCCGCAGTACGGCCTGTATGCCTGCGTGCTGCCGATGATGGTCTACGCACTGATCGGCAGCTCGCGCCAGTTGATGGTCGGCCCCGACGCTGCCACCTGCGCGATGATTGCCGGTGCCGTGGCGCCACTGGCCATGGGCGACCCGCAACGCATCGCGGAGTTGTCAGTAATCGTCACCGTGCTGGTCGGGGTCATGCTGATTGCCGCCGGCCTGGCGCGGGCCGGGTTCATCGCCAGCTTCTTCTCGCGGCCGATCCTGATCGGCTACCTCAACGGTATTGGTCTGAGCCTGATTGCCGGGCAGCTGTCCAAGGTGGTGGGGTTCAAGATCGAGGCCGACGGTTTTATCCTCAGCCTGATCAACTTCTTCCAGCGCCTGGGTGAAATCCACTGGGTAACCTTGCTC
Organism: Pseudomonas sp. NPDC089408; assembly: GCF_044749445.1. Taxonomy (NCBI): domain Bacteria; kingdom Pseudomonadati; phylum Pseudomonadota; class Gammaproteobacteria; order Pseudomonadales; family Pseudomonadaceae; genus Pseudomonas; species Pseudomonas sp. NPDC089408. Next base: position 357,435 of record NZ_JBIVHY010000003.1, on the reverse strand, counting down.
ATCGGCCTGGCCGCCCTGGGCCTGCTGATCTGGCTGCCACGGCGCTACCCACGGTTGCCTGCCGCGCTCATCGTGGTAGCGCTGTTCATGCTGCTGGTGGGCCTGTTGGGTCTCGACCGCTTTGGCGTTGCCATCCTCGGCCCGGTGCCCGCCGGCATTCCGCAACTGGCCTGGCCACATAGCAACCTGGCAGAAATGAAAAGCCTGTTGCGCGACGCCCTGGGTATCGCCACGGTCAGTTTCTGCAGTGCCATGCTGACTGCACGCAGCTTTGCTGCCCGGCATGGCTACGCAATCAACGCCAACCACGAGTTCGTCGCCTTGGGTGTGAGCAACCTGGCGGCCGGGGCTTCCCAAGGCTTTGCCATCAGCGGTGCAGACTCGCGAACCGCAGTCAACGACATGGTCGGTGGCAAAAGCCAGCTGGTGGGCATTATCGCTGCGCTGGTGATCGCTCTGATCCTGCTGTTCTTCACCGCGCCCATGGCGTGGATCCCACAGGCGGCACTGGGCGCGGTGCTGCTGATGGCCGGTTGGGGGCTGATCGACATCAAGTCGCTGGGGAATATCCGCCGCCTTAGCCGCTTTGAATTCTGGCTGTGCCTGCTGACCACCGTGGGCGTATTGGGCCTGGGCGTGCTACCCGGCATCGTGTTTGCCGTGACACTGGCGATACTGCGTTTGCTGTACAGCATCTACCAGCCAACCGACGCCGTGCTCGGCTGGCTGCCGGGCACCGAAGGCCAGGTCGACATTCGCAAGTTCAAGGATGCCCGCACCGTGCCCGGCCTGGTGGTGTACCGCTTCGACGACGCGATCCTGTTCTTCAACGCCGACTACTTCAAGATGCGCCTGCTCGAAGCGGTGCAGAGCCAGGCCGAGCCAAAAGCGGTGCTGTTCGATGCCGAAGCTGTGACCAGCATCGACGTCAGCGGCATGGCCGCCCTGCGTGAAGTGCGCGACACCCTGGCCGCCCAAGGCATCTTCTTCGCCATCGCCCGCGCCCGCGGTACCTTCCTGCGCATGCTGGTGCGCTCGGGAATGGCGCGCGAGATGGAAGACAAACTGCTGTTCGGCTCGGTGCGCGCGGGGATTCGGGCGTATCGGGTGTGGCGTAATCGCAACCGCAGTCTGCCGGTTGCCGGGCAGGGTCAAGCGGGCCACCCTGGCTAGCAGTCAGCATGCTGTACAGAAAAGGACTACCTGGTACTCGGAAAGGGATGATCGGCTAGGCACGACCAGGTTCGCTAGCCTCGCTATCCCGCTCTGAAGTACAGCCGGGCACTCCTTTCTCTGTAGCGCTGGACAACCGGCAGCTACGCCAATGGCGTACAATCTGCTATGCTTTTCACCGAAACAGCTTTGTTCACCAAGCGAGTCAGAGAGCTGCTCGACGACGATACCTATCGCCTGCTGCAAATCAGGCTGATGGTTTCAGCCGAGGCAGGCGTCTTGATTGAGGGAACAGGCGGTTTGCGCAAATTGCGTGTGGCTGCGAACGGCCACGGAAAACGCGGTGGCGCCAGGGTTATCTACTATCACTTCATATCCAGATCACAGATAGCCATGCTCTACATCTACGGCAAGAACGAGCAGCCCGACCTGTCCGGCGAACAACGCAAGGCGCTGAGGTCGATCATTGAACACTGGAGGCACGCATGAACCGCTTTTTTGACGAACTGATGGAAAGCGTTCAACAGATGGACGACATCGTCCAGGGCAACCGTGCGCCCTCTCGTGAATTCGAGATCGATGCGCTGCAGGTCCGTAACATCCGCAAGGCAACGGGGCTTACCCAAGCACGCTTTGCCGAGATCATCGATGTACAGGTTGCAACCCTGAGAAACTGGGAACAAGGGCGGCGAGAACCAACCGGGCCTGCCAAAGCATTGCTGCGTGCGATACGTAATGATCCTGACCATGTGCTGAAGGCCCTGGCGCACTGACGAAAGCCTGCAAGTGATCAGTAACCCAACCTTTCCAGCGCTGCTGCCTCAGGCTCCGCCGGGCGCTGGTAATAGCGCAGCAACGCCCCTGCGCGGTTGGTGAATATCCCGTCTACCCCCGCTTTCATCGCCTTGTCGAAATCCACCGGCTCGTCGAGGGTGTACACATGCACCAGCAGATCTCGCGCATGGCTGGCCTGGTTCATCCATGGCTGGATCAGGTCGGCGTAACTCTGCTCGCCCAGGCCCGTACGCCTGGCAGAGGGCCCGGTCCCCACAGCACCGCCTTGCCTGGCGTAGTCAAGCCAGCGCAGGAACTCTGCCTGGTCTCGCGGCTGCTGGCGGGCGTAGAACGCTGCCTTGTCGATTTCGCCCGATTCGACGAAGTCCTGCCCCGAGGCGGGCTTGATGGCTTTCGTACCGACCCATAGCAGCAGTATCTTCGGTACTTGCGGCATGGCCTGGTGCAGCAGCGCCAGGCTGTTGCGGTCGAAGGTCTGCAGGACCACACGCCCCGGTCGGTCGAGCCAGCCACGGGCTTCAAGCCGTGACTTCAGGTCCTGCTCGATGCCGGGGAACTGCTGGGGAACCTTGGTCTCGATGTAGAGACCGGGTTGCCGTTCGGGGTTGCCTTCGGCGATGTCGATGACTTCATCCAGGGTAAGGATCGGCAGTTTGCGGAAGCTTGGCCGGGCGCGGTCCGGGTAGGCGTGGTTGAACCAGCTACCGGCGTCCAACGACTTGAGTTCGGCGAGGGTGAAGGCGCTGACCGGGCTGGCTTTGCGCTCCGGGAAGCGCTCGGCGACATCGCTGGTGCGCGACAGCACATCGTCATGCACCACTACCAGTACGCCGTCGCGGGTGCGTTGCAGGTCAAGTTCCAGGTAGTCGGCGCCCTGCTCACGCGCTAGCAGGTAAGCCGGGGTGGTGGATTCCGGGGCGTCGTACGAGGCGCCACGGTGGGCGATTACTGCTGGGTGCGGGATACCGTGGGCGGCGGCCAGGGCCTGGCCATTGTTGGCGGAGGCTGTGGATACAGTGAAAAAACCAATCAAAGCCAAACAACTGAACCAGGGGTTGTGCATGAGAAAGTCCTTTATCGTAAGCCTTGCTCTGCCAGATCCGGCCCTTTCGCGGGTAAACCCGCTCCTACATGTCCAGCGCAGGTTTCAAGCCTGATGCAGATTTTGTAGGAGCGGGTTCATCGAGGCGTCGAACCGCCGCGAAGAGGCCAGCATAGGCAACTCAAGACTATTGCCTGGACAGCAACCCTCGCACACCTTGCATGACATGCTAAAGTCGCCCCCGTTCCCCGCACCACCCAACGGACCCAGCATGCCCGCACTCGACGCCACCCTCATCCCTTGGCCAGAACTCGCCGCCCGCCACGCCTGCGACGCCCTGCTGCTGGGCAATGGCGCCAGCCGCGCCGTGTGGAAGCCGTTCGGCTACTTCTCGCTGTTCGAGGAAGCGCAACGCGCCGGGCGCAAGAAAGGCCTGGCCATCAGCGACCAGGCCCTGTTCAAGTCCTTGGCAACGGAACTGTTCGAGCCAGTGCTCAGCACCCTCAACACCACCGTGCGCGCCAACGCTGCACTGGCCATCAACTCCACCGCGCCGCTGAACCGCTACTACTCGATCAAGGAAGCGTTGATCCACGCCGTGCGCACCGTGCACTTGCCGTGGCCGCTGATGCCCGCCGCAACCCTGGAAACCCTCAACCAGGCCCTGCGCAACTACCGTAGCGTCTACACCAGCAACTACGACCTATTGTTGCCGTGGGCAGTGCAACACGCCCCGCATGGCTTCGCCGAACTGTTCGACGAGCAAGGCTTCTTTGACGTGCGCCGCACCCGCAGCGAAGGCACCCGGGTCATGCACCTGCACGGTGGCCTGCACCTGCTGAAGTTGCCCGACGGCACCACCCGCCAACGCAGCGCCGACAGCGCCGAACTGCTCGATGGTTTTGCCGTGAACATTCCGGGTGAAGTACCGCTTTTCATCAACGAAGACCGCAGCGAAGAGAAACTGCGTGCGATTCGTCACTCGGACTACCTAAGTTGGTGCCTGGGGCAGCTAGCGCAGGAACATCAGGGCCTATGCCTGTTTGGTCAGCACCTGGACAGCACTGACCAGCACCTGCTTGAAGCCATCCGACTGGCCGGGCCGAAACAGCTGTCGATCGCTATCCGGCAATTGAGCGAGGCTTCGGTGATCAACCAGAAGCAGCATTTTGTTGATCGATTCGGCGATTTGCCGGGGACGGCACTGCATTTCTTCGATGCCAGCACCCATCCATTGGGGCAGGCAGAACTCGCGATTGAAGTGCCCGTTACTCGACGCTGACACGATCTATTGTAGGAGCGGCCTTGTGTCGCGATAGGGCCGCAAAGCGGCCCCAGCAATGTGTGCGTTTACGCTGAAATCCCGGGGCTGCTGCGCAGCCCTTTCGCGACACAAGGCCTCGCATACAGGGCCCATGACGGTTGTTTCAGAGCAACCCATCACCCCGCAACAACGTCTCCAGGCAGTGCTCCTGCACGCCATAGAACGCCTTGAGCTGGGCAATTTTCTCCAGCAACGCGCCGTTGTCCACCGCCTGGCGCCGCTTCACCGCAAGAATCATCTTGTTCTTGTTGGTGTGCTCCAGCGAGATGAACTCGAATACCTTGGTTTCATACCCGCAGGCTTCCAGGTACAGCGCACGCAGGCTGTCGGTCAGCATTTCGGCCTGCTGGCCCAGGTGCAGGCCGTACTGCAGCATCGGTTGCAACAAGCCTGGGCTGTGCAGTTGCGGGCGGATCTGCTTATGGCAGCACGGCGAGCACATGATGATCGCCGCATTACAGCGAATGCCGGTGTGAATGGCATAGTCGGTGGCGATGTCACAGGCATGCAGGGCGATCATCACTTCGATGGCTGCAGGTACCACGCTGCGTACGTCACCACACTGGAACTCCAGACCCGGGTGCTCCAGGCGCGAGGCGGCGGCGTTGCACAGGTCGACCATGTCCTGGCGCAATTCGACGCCGGTTACCTGCGCTTCGCGGCCCAGGCTGTTGCGCAGGTAGTCGTGCATGGCAAAGGTCAGGTAACCCTTGCCCGAACCGAAGTCTGCCACCCGCAGCGCCTGCTGTGCCGGCACCGGAGCGCTGGCCAGGGCGTGGTCGAAGACTTCGATGAACTTGTTGATCTGCTTCCACTTGCGCGACATGGACGGGATCAGCGCGCCTTGTGCGTCGGTTACACCGAGGTCGCGCAGAAACGGCCGCGACAGCTCCAGGTAGCGTTTCTTCTCGCGGTCATGACCGCTGCCTGCGGCAACCTCGCGCGGTGCCTGCGCGCCATGGCGCTGCAGCATGGGCTTGCCCTTCTTGCTGAAGGTCAGCTGCACTTCGCCGTCCGCGTCGAACAGATGGGCATTGCGGAAGCTGTCCGGCAGCAACTCGGCGACCAGAGCCTGGGCCTGGTCCAGCGCCAGGTTGCGGGTGATGTCGCGGGTCTGGTGACGGTAGACCAGCGACAGGCACGGCTGGCCCTTGACCTGTAGCGGCTTGGCAATGATCCGTTGCAAGGCCTGGTCGGCGCCGACATGGCGCGCCAGCACCAGCTTGACCAAGGTGTTGCCGTGCAGAGCAGCGTGCAGCAGGTCGAGAAACTGGGCGCGCGCATCCGGCGCGGCGGAAGCGGAATGACTGGCGGACATGGAAAAACGGTGCCTCGAATAGCGGGAAGCGCTTGGCGCAATGCGCACATTCTACAGGGAAGGGTACTTCCTGTGGGAGATCACCCAGCCCTTCCGGGCTACGCTGTTTCGCAGAGAACAATGGCCATTGTGGGAGCGGGATTGTCCCGCGAAGCAGGCAACCCGGTGTCTGGCACCGGCTTTGCCGGTGTTCGCGGGACAAGCCCGCTCCCACAGACCATTGAGCTCCGATTAATCGAGGATCACCAGGCGATTGGGCAATTCATTGCGCGAATGGGTAGGCGGCACATGCTCGCTCAGTAACTCGCCACAGGCCTCGATGCATTCGACAAAGCCCTGCAAGGTCCTGCCTTGGCGCACCTGTTCGGCAAAGCGGGCAACGATGGCCGCACGGGCTGCGGCATCCAGGCAGTGCTCGATACCGCGATCGACCAGAATTTCCACATGCCGCTCCGCCTCGCTGACAAAAATCAGCACCCCCGTCGCGCCCGCCGTGCGCTGCAGGTTCTGCTCGCGAAACTGCTGCCGGGCCAGGCGCGAGGCACGCCAGCGACGCAGCCACCGAGGGATCAGCCAGCCGGCCAGGCGCGGGTTGCGCAGCAGCAGGCACAGGCAGACAAACACCAGCACGTTGGCCACCAGCAAGCCGCGCACACCCGGCCAACCCGACAGCCACTGCAACAGCCCAGGCAAAGCCAGCGCCAATATGGCGGCCCAAAACAAAGGCCAATAGGCGTAATCATCGGCACGCCGGGCAAGCACCGTCACCAGCTCGGCATCGGTACGCCGTTCGGCACGGGCAATGGCTTCGGCAATCTGCCGCTGATGGTATTCGTCGAAGGGGGTCATGCCGTCGGTCTCTTGAACGTTCTTATAGTTGTTGTCCCGGCATACGGGGCTTCGTCCGCGGGTGACATATTCAGGCATAATCCGCCGCTGGATGAATTGCCTGCGAATCGTACAACAATAGCCGCCTGAAAACTTCGGCCGCGCGCGTATCACCGTGGATACGGCACAAGCCCCAAAACGGAATTGATGATGAAACTGTCCTTGCTGGGCCTGGCCATGGGCCTTGCCAGTCAGGCGGCCCTCGCCGCCCCCTCCGCCCCGCCCCTGCAAGACAAGCAGGCCTTCATCGAGCATCTGATCAGCCAGATGACCGAAGCCGAGAAAATCGGCCAGCTACGTCTGATCAGCATCGGCCCGGAAATGCCCCACGAGAAGATCCGTGAAGAAATCGCTGCCGGGCGCATCGGTGGTACCTTCAACTCGCGTACGGCACCCGAAAACCGCCCGATGCAGGATGCGGCCATGCGCAGCCGCCTGAAGATCCCGATGTTCTTTGCCTACGACACCATCCACGGCGAACGCACGATCTTCCCGATCGGCCTGGGCATGGCCGCCACCTGGGACATGGACGCCGTGGCCAAGGTTGGCCGCACCGCCGCCATCGAAGCCTCGGCCGATGCCCTGGACATGACCTTCGCCCCCATGGTCGACATTGCCCGCGACCCGCGCTGGGGCCGCACCAGTGAAGGCTTCGGCGAAGACACCTACCTGACCTCGAAAATCGGCCAGGTGATGGTGCGCTCGTTCCAGGGCAGCAGCCCGGGGAACCCCGACAGCATCATGGCCATCGTCAAGCACTTCGCCCTGTACGGCGCGGTAGAGGGCGGGCGCGACTACAACACGGTCGATATGAGCCTGCCCAAAATGTACAACGACTACCTGCCGCCCTACCGCGCCGCGCTCGACGCCGGTGCTGGCGGGGTAATGGTGGCGCTCAACTCGATCAACGGCGTGCCGGCCACCTCCAACACCTGGCTGATGAACGACCTGCTGCGCAAGGAATGGGGCTTCAAGGGCGTGACCATCAGCGACCACGGCGCCATCCAGGAACTGATCCGCCATGGCGTCGCCCGTGATGGCCGCGAAGCGGCCAAGCTGGCAATCAAGGCCGGTATCGACATGAGCATGAACGACACCCTGTACGGCGAAGAGCTGCCGGGCCTGCTGAAGTCCGGTGAAGTGACCCAGCGCGAGCTCGACCAGGCCGTCCGCGAAGTGCTGGGCGCCAAGTACGACATGGGCCTGTTCAAGGACCCGTACGTGCGCATCGGCAAGGCCGAAACCGACCTGAAGGACTACTACGGCAACGAACGCCTGCACCGCGAGGCCGCACGTGATGTGGCGCGCCGCAGCCTGGTGCTGCTGGAAAACAACAACCAGACCCTGCCGCTGAAGAAGGCCGGCACCATCGCCTTGGTCGGCCCGCTGGCCGATGCCCCGATCGACATGATGGGCAGTTGGGCTGCCGACGGCAAACCGATGCATTCGGTAACCGTGCGCGAAGGCCTGCGCCGCGCCCTGGAAGGCAAGGCCAAGCTGGTCTACGCCAAAGGCTCCAACGTCACTGGTGACAAGGCGATCCTCGACTACCTGAACTTCCTCAACTTCGACGCTCCGGAAATCGTCGACGACCCACGCCCGGCGGCCGTGCTGATCGACGAAGCGGTCAAGGCAGCGAAGCAGTCCGACGTGGTAGTGGCGGTGGTAGGCGAGTCGCGTGGCATGTCCCACGAATCGTCGAGCCGCACCACCCTGGAAATCCCGGCCAGCCAGCGCGAGCTGATCAAAGCCCTGAAAGCCACTGGCAAACCGCTGGTACTGGTGCTGATGAATGGCCGCCCGCTGTCGATCGGCTGGGAACGTGAACAGGCCGACGCCATCCTCGAAACCTGGTTCTCCGGCACCGAGGGCGGCAATGCCATTGCCGACGTGCTGTTCGGTGACTACAACCCGTCCGGCAAGCTGGCCATCACCTTCCCGCGCTCGGTCGGGCAGATCCCGATGTACTACAACCACACCCGCATCGGCCGGCCGTTCACGCCAGGCAAGCCGGGCAACTACACCTCGCAGTACTTCGAAGAGCCCAACGGCCCGCTGTACCCGTTCGGCTATGGCCTGAGCTACAGCAGCTTCGAGCTGTCGGGCCTGGCGTTGTCGAACAAGGACTTCAAGCGCGGCGACACACTGGAGGCCAAGGTGACGGTGAAGAACACCGGCAAGGTGGCTGGCGAGACAGTGGTGCAGTTGTACCTGCAAGATGTGTCGGCATCGATGAGCCGCCCGGTGAAAGAGCTGAAGAACTTCCAGAAACTGATGCTCAAGCCAGGCGAGACACGCACCTTGAGCTTCCGCATCAGCGAGGAGGACCTGAAGTTCTACAATGGCCAACTGCAGCGGGTTGCCGAGCCTGGGGAATTCAATGTGCAGGTCGGGCTGGATTCCCAGGCGGTGCAGCAGCAGAGCTTTGAATTGCTGTAACTGAAAGGTCGCCTGTTCTGGCCCTTTCGCGGGTGAACCCGATCCTACACGTCTATGCCGTACCTGTAGGAGCGGGTTTACCCGCGAAGAGGCCGGCCCTGATATCCCATTCATCCGGATCCGCCCCATGCCCTTTTCCTTTCGCGCCCTGCGTCTGGGGCTGATCACCCTGCTGATCTTGCTAGGCACCGCCCTCAGTGCCGGCTGGGCCATGCACCAGGCCAAGCGCCAGGCCATGGAAGACGACGCCCAACGCGCCAACCAGCAACTGGGCCTGTACGCCAACACCCTGCACACCCTGATCGACCGCTACCGCGCCCTGCCCGCTGTGCTGGCCCTGGACCCGGAATTGATCGCGGCCCTGCGCGGCCCGGTAAACGAGGCGGTGCAGGACGCCCTCAACCGCAAGCTCGAACGCATCAACGGCGCCGCCAATTCCTCCACCCTCGAGCTGCTCGACCGCACCGGCCTGGCCATTGCCGCCAGCAACTGGCGGTTGCCCAGCAGCTACGTCGGCTCCAACTACGGCTTCCGCCCTTACTTCAAGCAAACCCGCAGCCTGGGCAGTGGCCGCTTCTACGCCGTCGGCGTTACCAGTGGCGTGCCGGGCTACTTCCTTGCCAGCGCCGTCAACGACGAGCATGGCCGCTTCCTCGGTGCCATGGTGGTGAAGCTGGAGTTTCCCGAGCTTGAGCGTGAATGGCGCCAGGGCAACGATATCCTGCTGGTCAGCGACGCCCGTGGTATCACCTTCATCGCCAACCAGGACGGCTGGCGTTACCGCGAGCTGCAGCCGCTCAGTGGCGCCGACCGTGCCGAGCTCGCCGAAACCCGCCAGTACGACAAGCAACCGCTGGTGCCGCTGCAGCATCAGGTACTCACCCGCTTTGCCGCCAACAGCACCCTTAGCCGCGTACAAGGCCCGGAAGGCAGTGCCGAATACTTGTGGGAAAGCCTGCCGCTGGAAGGCGAAAACTGGACCTTGCACCTGCTGCGCAAACCGCAGGTCGCCGCCGACGGCCGCAACGCCGCCCTCGGCGCAGCTGCCGTATGGCTGAGCCTGGTATTCGCCGCGCTGTTCGTCAGCCAGCGCCTGCGCCTGGCCCGTCTGCGCCAGCGCAGCCGGCAACAACTCAAGCGCCAGGTCGAGCAACGCACCCGCGAGCTGCGCACCGCCCAGGAAGGCCTGGTGCAATCGGCCAAGCTGGCCGCACTCGGGCAGATGTCGGCGGCCATGGCCCACGAAATCAACCAGCCGCTAACCACCCAGCGCATGCAGCTGGAAACCCTGCGCCTGCTGCTCGACAACGGCCGCTACGACGAAGCGCGCCAGGCACTGGAGCCGCTGGAGCAAATGCTGACGCGCATGGCTGCACTCACCAGCCACCTGAAGACCTTCGCCCGCAACAGCCCGGTGGGCCTGCGCGAGCGCCTCGACCTGGCCACCGTGGTCGACCAGGCCCTGCACCTGCTGGAAGCGCGCATTCGCAGCGAAGAGGTGGAGGTGGCCCTGTACCTGGCGCGCCCGGCCTGGGTGCGCGGCGATGCCATCCGCCTTGAGCAGGTGCTGATCAACCTGCTGCGCAATGCCCTCGACGCCATGGCCGACAAGCGCTACAAACGCCTGGAGATCCGCATCGAGCCTGACGGCGCGCTGTGGCGCCTGAGTGTGCTGGACTCGGGTGGCGGCATTGCCGAAGCCGACCTGGCCAAGGTCTTCGACCCGTTCTTCACCACCAAACCGGTGGGCGAAGGGCTGGGGCTGGGCCTGGCCATTTCCTATGGCATTGTCCACGAGGCCGGCGGCCAGCTGCAGGCCGAAAACCTGCCCGGCGGTGCACGCCTGAGCCTTACCCTGCCCCGAGACCTGGAGCCTGTATGTTGAATTCAGTGATCGTCGTCGATGATGAAGCCAGTATCCGTACGGCAGTCGAGCAATGGCTGAGCCTTTCCGGCTTCAGCGTGCAGTTGTTCGCCCGTGCTGAAGAGTGCCTGGCCAATCTGCCGCAGCATTTCCCCGGGGTGATCATCAGCGATGTGCGCATGCCCGGCATGGGCGGCTTGCAATTGCTCGAACGCCTGCAGGCGGACGACCCCGACCTGCCGGTGATCCTGCTGACCGGCCACGGTGATGTGCCCATGGCCGTGGAGGCCATGCGCAATGGGGCTTATGACTTCCTGGAGAAGCCGTTCACTCCTCAACATTTACTGGGCAGCCTGCGCCGGGCCCTGGAAAAACGCCAGCTGGTGCTGGAAAACCGCCGGTTGCACGAGCGGGCCGACCTCAAGTCACGCCTGGAGGGCACGCTGCTGGGCATGTCCCAGGGCCTGCAGCAGTTGCGTCGCCAGGTACTGGACCTGGCCAACCTGCCGGTCAATGTGCTGATCCGTGGCGAAACCGGCAGTGGCAAAGAGCGGGTCGCCCGTTGCCTGCACGACTTTGGCCCACGCGCCGCCAAACCATTCGTTGCCCTCAATTGCGCGGCCATCCCCGAAGCACTGTTCGAAGCCGAGCTGTTCGGCCATGAAAGCGGTGCCTTCACCGGCGCCCAGGGCAAGCGCATCGGCAAGCTGGAGTATGCCAACGGCGGCACGGTGTTCCTTGATGAAATCGAAAGCATGCCCCTGGCTCAGCAGGCCAAGCTGCTGCGGGTGATCCAGGAGCAGAAGCTGGAGCGCCTGGGCGCCAACCAGAGCATCAGCGTCGATTTGCGCATCATCGCCGCAACCAAGCCTGACCTGCTCGAAGAAGCCCGCGCCGGGCGCTTCCGCGAAGACCTGGCTTACCGCCTGAACGTCGCCGAGTTGCGCCTTGCGCCATTGCGCGAGCGGCGCGAGGACATTCCACTGCTGTTCGAACACTTCGCCCGCGCTGCTGCCGACAGGCTTGGCCGTGCCGCGCCACCGCTGTCGGGTGCACAACTGGCACAGCTGCTGTCGCATGATTGGCCGGGCAATGTGCGTGAGCTGGCCAATGCGGCGGAGCGGCATGCGCTGGGGCTGGGTTCACCGAACATCGAGGTGGCGCTTGGCGGGCAGTCGCTGGGCGAGCAGATGGAAGCGTTCGAGGCGCAGTGCCTGCGCGCGGCGTTGCGCCAGCACGGCGGGGCGATCAATGCGGTGATGGAGGCGTTGCAGCTGCCGCGGCGTACGCTGAACGAGAAGATGCAGCGGCATGGGTTGGTACGTGAGGATTTTGTTGGGCGCGAATGAGCGGAAATCCGCTTATGGTGAGGGTTTGGTAGGCGAGAATTCGCTTATTACTTGGAGATTTTGGGGCTGCTTTGCAGCCCTTCGCGGGCAAGCCCGCTCCTACACTGAGATGTGAAACATCAGTCGCGGCGCGGTCCCTGTGGGGGCGGGCGTGCCCGCGAAGGGCCTACAACGCCCCCGTTTGGATCACCCCGCACCCATTTGGCACACCTTCTGCAATCACCTGTGCAAGCTGCGCTACGGCGCGCTCCACAAAAACAACGAGAAGGTATCCCTGATGGATAACGCCACCTCCCTGCCCGCCGGGGCGGCCACCGCGCCTGCCGCGGAAAAAACTACCGCCAGCCGCCTGAAGTCGATCTTCAGCGGGTCCATCGGCAACATGGTCGAATGGTACGACTGGTACGTCTACGCCGCATTCTCGCTGTACTTCGCCAAAGCCTTCTTCCCGGCCGGTGATTCCACTGCACAATTGCTCAACACCGCTGCGATCTTTGCCGTTGGCTTCCTGATGCGCCCGATCGGTGGCTGGCTGATGGGCCTGTACGCCGACCGCAAAGGCCGCAAGGCGGCACTGATGGCCTCGGTACTGCTGATGTGCGCGGGTTCGCTGGTCATCGCCCTCACCCCTGGGTATGAAACCATCGGCGTCGCCGCGCCAATCCTGCTGGTCATCGCCCGCCTGCTGCAAGGCCTGTCGGTGGGTGGCGAATACGGCACCTCAGCCACCTACCTCAGCGAAATGGCCAGCAAGGAGCGCCGTGGCTTCTTCTCCAGCTTCCAGTACGTGACCCTGATCTCCGGCCAGCTCATCGCCCTGGCGGTCCTGATCGTGTTGCAGCAGACCCTGACCACCGAGCAGCTGTATGCCTGGGGCTGGCGTGTGCCGTTCGTGATCGGTGCGCTGTGTGCCGTGGTGGCGCTTTACCTGCGTCGCGGCATGGAAGAAACCGCCTCGTTCACCAAGAAGGAAAAGGCCAAGGAAAGCCTGATGCGCACCCTGCTGCGCCACCCCAAGGAACTGATGACCGTGGTCGGCCTGACCATGGGCGGTACCCTGGCCTTCTACACCTACACCACCTACATGCAGAAGTACCTGGTCAATACCGTGGGTATGAGCATCAGCGACTCGACCACCATCTCGGCCGCCACGCTGTTCCTGTTCATGTGCCTGCAGCCGGTGATCGGCGGCCTGTCCGACAAGATAGGCCGTCGTCCGATCCTGATCGCCTTCGGTGTACTGGGCACCCTGTTCACCGTACCGATCCTCAGCACCCTGCACACCATCCAGACCTGGTGGGGTGCGTTCTTCCTGATCATGGCCGCGCTGATCATCGTCAGCGGCTACACCTCGATCAACGCCGTGGTCAAAGCCGAACTGTTCCCCACCGAGATCCGCGCCCTGGGCGTGGGCCTGCCGTACGCGCTGACGGTGTCGATCTTCGGCGGCACCGCCGAGTACGTCGCCCTGTGGTTCAAGAGCGCTGGCATGGAAAGCGGCTTCTACTGGTATGTCACCGCCTGTATCGCCTGTTCGCTGCTGGTCTATGCGACCATGAAGGACACCAAGCAGCACTCGCGGATTACTACTGACTGATACCGGCTTGCAGTAATGAAAGGGGCGTTCCAGAGCATGGGGCGCCCTTTTTTTTGGGGGAGTATGTCTTGAGGTTGGGGGTGGGCTGGCAGGTGTCCGCCACAACCGTTTCTGCGCCTGTGAGATCGAGCGCCGCGCGGGCGGCGCTCGATCTCAGCAGCACCGCAAACCTCAACCCATACCTCCAAAGCCCCTGATGAGCCGATTAAAAACCCTATTCGGCTCACAATGTGAGCCGAATAGCCCACTTAATCGGCTCATCTGTGCCTGAAAGCAGGCTCAGGACATCTCCAACGCCTGACGCGGCTCACGACGCTGGAACCAGGTCGCCATCAGCACCAACACCAGCAGCACCCCGCCCAGCACTGCCGAAGATCCGACCGTACCAAAGTCCAGGCCGCCCTTTTCATGAGGCTTGGTGAGGAAGTCGCCCAAGGTGGCACCGAACGGGCGGGTCAGCACGAACGCTACCCAGAACAGCACCACACCCGGGATTCGCGTCCAGTAACGGGCCAACACCACCAGTGCTATGGCACTGCCAATAAACAGCGCGCCACCCGCAAAACCCAGCCCCGAGTCATCGGCCAGGTAATCACCCAACGCGGTGCCGAGAGTGTTGGAAAACAGGATCGCCACCCAGTAGAACAGCTCGCCCGTACGGTTCTTGATGCGGGCGACATCCAGCGGGTTGCCGCTCAGGCGCCAGACCAGGAACGTCAGCAGCAGGATGCCGATGAGCAAAGCGGAACCTGTGGCATAACCCAGGCCCAGGGTACGGTCCATGAAGTCGGACATGGTGGTGCCGGCGGTGCTGGTGGAGAGGATCACCAGCCAGTAGAGCATCGGGTGGTAGCGGCGCGAATACAACTGGCCAAGCAACGTCAGCAGGAACACGCTGATCAGCAACAGCGAGCTGAGTGCATAGCCGATGTTCAGGGTCATCGACAGCAAGTCACCTGCCGTTTCCCCCAGGGTGGTAGCGCAGATCTTCATGACCCAGAAGGCCAAGGTGATTTGCGGGAGTTTGTTCATTGTTGTGCCGCTCCAGTTTTAGGTGCGGCGATGGTGCTGAGCAATGCCTGAAAAAACGGTTGGTGATAAATGAAAAATACGTTCATCAGCCATCTCCGTAAGATTTTTCCTTCTTAACGCCCCATTAATTCAACCCCATCAAGCTGCAATGGCTGGCAGAACGTTGGCGCATGCGCCGACGCTCCCAGAGCCAGGCCGCAGGCTGACTGGCTATGCGCGCACCCATACGCATCGAATAATTCGATTTTTAAGCGCCATTTTTTGCGCTTTTTAATCAAATTAATCGGCGTAGCATTAAACCCATAGAAACAAACAACTCACGACCCCCTCGGAGCAACGACCATGAAAAACAAACTGATCCTTACCCTGGCCCTCTCGGTTTTCGCTACGGGCGCCTTTGCCGAAGATGGCTTTGACCGTACCAACGCCCACACCTTCGCCGCAGCCCAGACTCAGTCGGCCAGCTACGCTGAAGATGGTTTCGACCGCACTGGCGGCCAACGCTTCGCCGAAGACGGCTTCGACCGCACCGGCGGCCAACGCTTCGCCGAAGACGGCTTCGACCGCACCGGCGGCCAACGCTTCGCCGAAGACGGCTTCGATCGCACCAACGCCCACCGCATCAGCTGACCCCTGCTGCGAGCACCCAGCCCGGCTTTTGCCGGGCTTGATCATTTGCAGGCGGGCACAGGCTTGGCACACTAGGCACCTTGTCCACCAGGAGGTAGGGCCCGCAAGCCCAGCACAGATGTATTACTACGAACCCGCCAAAGGCCACGGCCTGCCCCACGACCCGTTCAATGCCATCGTCGGCCCCCGCCCTATCGGCTGGATCTCTTCACAGGACCGCGAAGGCCGTCTGAACCTGGCGCCTTACAGCTTCTTCAACGCCTTCAACTACATCCCGCCGATCATCGGTTTCTGCAGCGTCGGGCGCAAAGATAGCCTGAACAACATCGAGCAGACCGGCGAATTCGTCTGGAACCTGGCCACCCGGCCGTTGGCCGAGCAGATGAACCAGAGCTGCGCGCCGGTTGCTGCGGATGTAAGTGAATTCGAATTGAGCGGCCTCACTGCCACACCCTCGAGCATCGTCAAGGTGCCGCGCGTGGGCGAAACCCCGGTAGCCTTCGAGTGCAAGGTCAGCCAGATCGTCCAGCTCAAGCGGGCCGACCAGGAGCTGGTGCCCAGCTGGTTGATCCTTGGGGAAGTGGTAGCGGTGCACATTGCCGAGCACCTGTTGAACAACGGCATCTACGATACCGTGGCCGCCGAGCCGATTTTGCGTGGCGGCGGCCCGGCAGACTATTTCGAGCTGGGCAACCTGTTCAAGATGGGCCGCCCGCAAGCCTGATCACCAGATCAGCTCACCCTCTTCGCTGACGCCCTGCAGGCGTTGCAGCTCGGCAGTGGCCGCTTCATCGGCGGCCACGGCGCCCTTGAACACCTGCCCGTCGAGGACTTTGTGAAAACGCGGCGCGCCACCCATGCCCAGCGCCTTGACCGCAATGGCCGCGTTGTAGCCACCGCCTTCCACCGGGACCATCGCCGAAACCGCTTCGAACTGCGGGAATTCCCTACGTGCCATGTTGCTCTCTACCTGGTTGATCAGTGCCCGGTATCTTACCCCAGCCACCGCGCCCCTTGTAGGAGCGGCCTTGCGTCGCGAAAGGGCTGCAGAGCAGCCCCAGGGTCTCAGCACAGATGCACAAATCGCCGGGGCTGCTGCGCAGCCCTTTCGCGACGCAAGGCCGCTCCTACAAGGGCCTGCGCCAGCTGGCCAATCAATCAAAGGTATGCAGATCCAGGCTGCTGACCACCCGCGCCTGCACCAGCTCACCAAACACGTCCAGCGTCGGCGAAGCAAAGTAGCCACTCATCGCCTGCTGGTCCTGCCAGCTGCCACTGAGCAGCCACAGGTCGGCATCGGCCTGCGAACGCTGCACGGTGAAGCTCAGGCAACCCGGCGCTCGCCGCGAGGGCTCGAGCAGGTCACGCAGGCGCGCGCCCAACTCCGCCGAGCGCCCGCTGCTGGCACGAATGAACGCAAGATGGGTGACCGGTTGTTTTAAGGTCATTGCTCAATCTCCTTGAAGCAGGCGGACGGAAAAGCCAGGCTGCCAAGGTTAGGGGCTCTCCCGCGCGACGCGTTAGGCCATTACTGCTGGTCGATTGCCTGATCCTGCAGCGCGGCAGGATCAGGCAATCGTCGTGCAGCTTTCGACTAGCGCCCGCCATTGCCCAAACCTATGCTGCGACGGTCAGCAGAGGAAAGCCATCATGACCACCGCCACGCCCACCGACCCGACCCTGGAACAGCAGCGCCTGGAGCTGGCCGAACTGATTACCCGCCATGCCGGCGAGCCCCACGGCCCGGCATCGGCCATCGCTGACCTGTACCTGGTGCGCTACACCGAGAACGTGCGTTCGGTGCCCACCCTGGCGCAACCCGCCTTGTGTATCCTGGCTCAAGGCAGTAAAAGCCTGTTTCTTGGTGATGAGCAATACGCCTACGACCCCCTGCATTACATGGTGGTTTCGGTGACCTTGCCGCTGAGTGGCGTAAAACTCGACGCCAGCCCGGAGAACCCCAGCCTGGGCCTGCGCATGGACCTGGACCCGGCCGAGATCAGCCAGCTGATCGCCGAAAGCGGGCCAATGCTGGTGCCCAACCGGCCTTCCGGCCGTGGACTGTTTGTGGAAAAAACCGACGCAGCGCTACTCGATGCCCTGTTGCGGCTGATTCGCCTGCTGGACACTCCGCGCGATATCGCGATGTTGGCGCCGCTGTTCCGCCGCGAAATTCTTTATCGCCTGCTGCGTGGGCCGCAGGGTTGCCGGCTGTACGAAATTGCCTTGGCCAACAGCCAGACCCACCGGGTCTGCCAGGCTATTACCTGGCTCAACAACAACTACCAGCAGCCACTGCGTATCGAAGACCTGGCGCGTGAGGTCAACCTGAGTACCTCAACCTTGCACCACCGCTTCAAGGCAGTAACGTCAATGAGCCCGTTGCAGTACCAGAAGCAACTGCGCCTGCAGGAGGCGCGGCGGTTGATGTTGAACGACGGGCTTGAGGCGGCGGTAGCGGCCTATCGGGTAGGGTATGAAAGCCCGTCGCAGTTCAGCCGCGAATACAGCCGGCTGTATGGCGCGCCGCCGATTCGCGATGTAGCCCGGTTGCGGGCTACGGCTGGCTGAGTGCTGCTTTAGCCTGATCTGGCCTCTTCGCGGCGGTTCGACGCCTCGATAAACCCGCTCCTACAGCTTTTGCATGGACCTCAAGCCTTGTGCAATCCCTGTAGGAGCGGGTTCACCCGCGAAGAGGCCCGCCCAGGCAACGGCAATACCTCAGCCCAGCACAGCCGCCTGCCACTGATTCTGGTCAACCTGGATCA
Source organism: Pseudomonas sp. NPDC089408 (assembly GCF_044749445.1). Lineage (NCBI taxonomy): Bacteria > Pseudomonadati > Pseudomonadota > Gammaproteobacteria > Pseudomonadales > Pseudomonadaceae > Pseudomonas > Pseudomonas sp. NPDC089408. The sequence continues at coordinate 339,216 of NZ_JBIVHY010000003.1, read as the reverse complement.
AGGTCGGCCCCTTGCGCTCCACCGCCTCCCCCAGCGCCGCCTGCAACTGCGCCACATCCGCCACGCTCTGCGCCGCAGCCCCCAACGCCCGCGCCACGCCGATGAAGTCCGGGGTGTGAATATCCACCCCGACCGGCTCGATCGCCCGGTTGACCATGTACTTCTTGATTTCCTCGTACCCCTGGTTATTCCACAGCAGCACGATCAGCGGCACCTGCGCTTCCACCGCGCTGGCCAGCTCGGGCAGGGTGAACTGCAAACCGCCATCCCCAATCAAGCACACCGACGGCGCGCGTTCGCCAGCTTGCTCGGCACTGCCCAACCAGGCGCCCATGGCCGCTGGCAGGGCGTAACCCAGGGTGCCGTAACCAGTCGAGGCATTGAACCAACGCCGTGGCTGATCCATGTCCAACGTCAGGTTGCCGGTGTACACCGGCTGGGTCGAGTCGCCCACCAGAATGGCATTGGGCAAGCGTTCGAGAATCGCGCTCAGCAAGCGCGTCTGGCTCAGCGTCGGCTGGTCCCAGCCTGCCGCCAGGGCCTGGCGCAGGTTGGCCACGCGGGCCACACCCCAAGTGCTCTCACGCAGCGGTTGCGGCTGTACCTGCAAGGCGCCCAGCAGCGCGTCGGCGGCCAGTTCGGCATCGGCGACCAACGCCAACTCCGGCAGGTAGTTACGCACGGTCTGGTCGGGATCGATGTCGATACGCAGCAGGCTGCCCGGGATCTCGAAGCCGCCCTTGAAGGTCACGTCATAATCGGTTTCGGCCAGTTCGGTACCGATCGCCAACACCACGTCGGCCTCGGCCACCAGCGCCCGTGTGGCCGGCAGCGACTGGGTCGAGCCGATCTGCAGCGGGTGGCTGGCCGGCAGCAAACCCTTGGCATTGATGGTCAACGCCACCGGCGCCTGCAGGTGTTCGGCCAGGCGTGCCAGCACAGCACCTGCTGCCAAGGCACCACCACCGGCGAGGATCAATGGCCGCCTTGCGCAGGCCAGGCGTTCAGCCATCTGCGCGACGGCCTGCGGTGCAGCCCCTGCCCGGTGACCACGCACCGGGCGGCCCGGCAGCAGTTGGTCAGCCGGCTCAACCAGCACATCCAGCGGGATCTCGATGTGCACTGGGCGCGGCCGCGCACTGTCGAATACCGCAAAGGCCCGCGCCAATACCTGTGGTAGGTCGGTAGCACTCATCAGGGTGTGCGAAAACGCCGCGACACCCGCCACCAGCGCCGCCTGGTTAGGCAGCTCGTGCAGCTTGCCACGGCCGCCGCCCAGCTGGTCACGCGACTGCACGCTGGAAATAACCAGCATCGGAATCGAGTCGGCATAGGCCTGGCCCATGGCGGTGGTGATGTTGGTCATGCCCGGGCCGGTGATGATGAAACACACCCCGGGTTTGCCACGGGTGCGCGCATAGCCGTCAGCCATGAACCCGGCGCCCTGCTCGTGGCGCGGGGTGATATGGCGAATGGACGAGCCCGCCAGGCCTCGGTAGAGCTCCACGGTATGCACGCCGGGGATGCCAAAGACATGGTCCACGCCATAGCCTTCAAGGAGTTTGACCAGTACTTCGCCGCAGGTTGCCATCGGGTTTCACCATGAATCTTGTTGGGTTATGCGCTTATTGGACCCAAGCCACGGCTATCGCCACAATGCAAAAAAACACATACTAGCCATGTCCTGAGATCATGGCTTATTGCGATGAAACGCCTCCCGCCCCTGCCCGCCCTGCATACCTTTCTGATCACCGCCCAGTGCTGCAATTTCACCCGTGCCGGGCAGCAGTTGCACATCACCCAAGGCGCCGTCAGCCGGCAGATCGCTGCGCTGGAGGAGCACCTGGGTTATGCCTTGTTCCAGCGCCAGGCCCGCGGCTTGAGCCTGACCCGTGAAGGCCAGGACTGGCTGCCACGGGTACAACAGGTATTTGCACTCATCGAGCAAGGTGTGCGCGAGGTGGGAGAGCACAGCACGACCCTGCAGTTGAAGGCGCCCACGTGCGTGATGCGCTGGCTGCTGCCGCGCCTGATGGAGTGGCAGGCACTGCGCCCGGACGTACCGGTGGAGCTGACCACGACCGTTCAGCATGGCGTGGATTTTCGCCGCGAGGGCTTTGATGCCGCGGTGGTCTACGGCGATGCACCGAACCACGGGCTGCAGGTGCGCAAGCTATTCGACGAGCAACTGACGCCGGTGTGCGCGCCGTCATTGCGTGAGGGGCCACTGCCGTTGCAGCAGGTTGAAGACCTGGCGCGGCACATGTTGCTGCACCCCTCGCGGGATGAGCATGACTGGCGGTTGTGGCTGCAGGCGGCTGGTGTAACGCTGGCGGCACAGGGGCCGAAACAGCACTTCGAGACGCTGGACATGGCAATGGCCATGGCTTCGCAGGGGACAGGCGTGGCGATCGGTGATTGGTCGCTGATTGGCGATGACCTGCGCGGCGGGCGGTTGTGCATGCCGTTTGCGCTGAAGGTGCTGACCGGTAAGGGCTATTACCTGGTGAGCCAGGCCAGGAACCTGCCGGCGGGGTTGCTGGAGTTGCTGGACTGGCTGGAGGGCCAGGCCAGTCTATAAGAGCTTTACTCCAGACTGAGCGGCGTACGCAGGCCCTTGTAGGAGCGGCCTTGTGTCGCGAAAGGGCTGCAGAGCAGCCCCAGCAATTTGTGCATCGGCGCCGAAATCCCGGGGCCGCTTTGCGGCCCTTTCGCGACACAAGGCCGCTCCTACAGGGAACGCGCAGTGAGTTAATAACCCACAGTGAACCGCTGCCGCGAATGCTGCGGTTTCTCCAGCTCATCGAGCATGGCAATCGCATAGTCGGCAAAGGTGATCCAGCTTTTACCATCGGCACCGATCAGCAGATGGTCCTTGCCCAACCTGTAGTGCCCGCTGCGCGCCCCTTCAACGAACTCCGCCGACGGTGAGAGGAACGTCCAGTCCAGGTTCGGCTCGCGCTGCAACGCCTCCAGAAAACGCACCCCGGCAGAGGCCTCGGCCTTGTATGCCTCCGGGAAGTCCGGGCTGTCGATTACCCGGTGCCACGATGGCAGCAACAGGCTGCCGGCACCGCCCACCACCAGCAGGCGCTTGACCCCGGCGCGCTTGACCGGTTCGATGATGGCCTGCGGCTCGATGGTCGAGAAATGCGCCGCGCTCAGCACCGCGTCCACACCTGCCACAGCGGCTTGCAGGGCCGCGCTGTCCTTGGCATCCAGCGCCTTGACGGTCACCCCGTCACGCCCCTGTAAGTGCGCAGGGTCGCGGGCAATGGCCAGCACACTGTGACCACGGCGCAGGGCCTCTTCCAACAACTGGCTGCCCGCGCGGCCAGTGGCACCGATGATTGCAATCTTGCTCATGGGTTACGCTCCATCAGTTGAACGGAATTACCACTTCATTTCTCCCTTGGCGACTTTGGCCCCTAGCTCCAGCGAGCTTTCATCGGCCAGGCCCGGGTAACGCTGCTTCATCGCCTTGATCAACGCGTCAGCATCTTTCGCCTTGGCGGCTTCGGCATCGAAAGCACGAATGTAATTGGCCGTGAAGCGCACGGCCTCCAGCGAGCGGCTGCTGTCGCCCAGGTAATGGCCCGGGATGACCGTGCGCGGTGCCAGCGCCTCGATCTGCGCGAGCGTGCCAAGCCAGTCGGTATGCGACTTGGCCGTTTGCGTGTCGGCCATCCACACATGAATGTGCTCGGATACCACCACGCCACCGACCACCGCCTTGATCGACGGGATCCAGACAAAACTGCGCTCAGGCTGCGGGCCGTCCAGGCCAATCACTTCGAGGGCCTGCCCCTCCAACGTCAGACGGTTGCCTTCAAGCACCTGCGGCAGCACCAGGCGCGCGGGTTTGTCCGCGCCCATCTGCGGGCCCCAGTACGCCAGCTTGGCCTCCATGGTCTGGCGGATATGGGCAACCGTAGCGGCCGAAGCCAGCACCTTGGCGTCGGGGAAGGCCTGGGTCAGCGTATCCAGGCCGAAGTAGTAGTCCGGGTCACCGTGGCTGATGTAGATGCTGGTCAGCTGCTTGCCACTCGCCCGCAAGCGTTGAACCAGCTGCTCGGCCTGCGCCTTGCCGAACTGGGCATCGACCAGCACGGCGTCGTGCTCGCCACTGACGATCACCGAACTGACCGGGAAAATCGCCTCGTGCCCGGGGTTATAGGCCTCCAGTTGCAAAGGCTCGGCAGCCCGCACCGGGCCGGCCAGGGTCACGCAGGCCAGCAGCAGGCCACGCAGGGGAGTGAACAGGGACATTGGCAACGCCTTCAGCTGAACAATGCCCAACAGCTTAGTTGCCCGATCTGTGACAAAAAATGCCATGCTTGAACATAGTTTGTTTCTGAAATCGGGCAAATCATGGACCGTCTCAACGCCATGCGCGTGTTCGTCACCGTCGTCGACCTGGGCAGCCAGTCGGCGGCGGCGGACCATCTGCAACTGTCGCGCCCGGTCGTGTCGCGCTACCTGGCCGAGCTGGAAGACTGGGTGGGCGCGCGGCTGATGCAGCGCACCACGCGCAAGCTCAGCCTCACTGCCGCCGGCCAGGAAACCCTGCCGCGCTGCCGGCAACTGCTGGAGCTGGCCGGTGACCTGCAAGCTGCAGTGCAGCAGCCGGATGATGCACCAAGGGGTGCATTGCGCATCAGCGTCAGTACCTCGTTCGGCCAGGCACAACTGGTGGATGCGATCGCTGCTTATGTGCGGCGCTACCCTGGGGTAAAGATTGAACTGCAGATGCTCGACCGCACCGTCAACCTGGTGGACGAGCGTATCGACCTGGCCATCCGCACCAGCAACGACCTCGACCCCAACCTGATCGCCCGGCGCCTGAGCGTGTGCCGTTCGGTGGTGTGTGCGGCACCGGCCTACCTGCGCGAGCAGGGTACGCCACTATTGGTCGAGGAACTGAGCCGGCACAACTGCCTGACCCATGCCTATTTTGGCCATAGCCTATGGCACTTCGAAGTGGCCGGCCAGCAAGTTGCCGTACCGGTGGCGGGAAACATCAGTGCCAACGAAGCAATGACCTTGCAGAAGGCGGCACTGGCCGGCGCGGGCATCGCCATGCTGCCGACTTACCAGGCCGCCGAGGCCCTTCGCAAAGGTGAGCTGGTGCGCCTGCTGCCACACGCCAAGCCACGCGAGCTGAGCCTGAATGCGGTGTACACGTCGCGCAAGCACATGCCGGCGACCTTGCGCAGCATGCTGGATTTTCTGGTGCAGCGGTTCAAGGACGAGCCGGAGTGGGACCGCGATTTATAAGGTTCACGCCCCTTGTAGGAGCGGCATCACTGAATTTGGCCTAAGCTGGAAGTATCACCTATCGCTGTACCAGGAGGTGAGCACCATGGGCATCAAATCAAGAAGAGTCGCCCTTGTCATGGCCCTGACCGCAGTCGCAGGGCTGTACGGCTCGGCCTGCTGGCGCGCCGAGCTGCTACGTAGCCAGCCCAGCGCCGCCGCCAGCTGCGAGCAGGCACACTGTGTGCCTCACACGGCAACCTTGAGCGCCGTCCGTTGAGTTGACGGCGCCCTGCCGGTCACTCCTCGACGCTCATGTATTCCTTGGCCCAGCGGATGTAATCCTCAGGCTGGGTGTAGGTGTGCGAGAGTTCGGTAGCGCTGAGGTTTTCAGACTTGTTCTGCTTGCCGCGCTGCAGTCGCAAGCAGTCGTAGGTGGCCTTGATTGCAGCAAAGTAAGCCGCGTGGCCATCGACGGCAATGCGCACGCCCAGGCGCGCCAGGCGCTCGTCGTCATGCAGGTTCGGGTTGCCGTAGGTAACCAGCATCAGCGGCACCGTCAGGTGCTCGGCAATCTTTTCCAGCTGCTCGAAGTCCTTCACGCCCACCATGCAGATACCATCGGCACCGGCCTTCTGGTAGCTCTGGGTACGCACGATGATTTCTTCAGTGGTCAGCACGCCAGCATTGGTGCGGGCAATGATCGACAGCGAGGAATCGACCCGGGCTTCCAGCGCCGCGCGGATCTTGCCAACGCCCTCATCGACCGGGATCAGGTCGGTGGACTTGCGCCCGAACTGGGCGGGCAGCAGGGTGTCTTCGATGGTCAGGGCGGCCACGCCGGCGCGCTCCAGCTCGATCACCGTGCGCATCACGTTGAGCGCGTTGCCATAGCCATGGTCGGCGTCGGCCAGAACCGGCAGCTGCGCTACGCGGCCAATACGGGTCGCCTGCTCGACGAACTCACTCAGGGTGATCAGCGCGAAGTCCGGTGCAGCCAGTACCTGCAACGAGGCAACGGACCCGCCAAGAATGCCGACCTCGAAGCCCAGGTCAGCGGCAATGCGCGCCGACATCGGGTCGAACACCGACGCGGTGTGGTAACAGGAACCTGAAGCGAGCAGCTCGCGGAAGGCAAAACGCAGATCTTGATGGGAAGCCTTGGGCATGGTCACTCCGCTAATAGTTGAAATTTTGAACGGTAACTACCGACCCCTGTAATCGGGTCTACCTGACCTGTTCCAACCGTCGCCATCTGGGCGGTCATGCTCGACATGCAGGCAGAGGAATAAAAGGTGTGGGAGACAGCGGGCAGAAAGCCTGCGGCAGATGTTGCACCAAGCTGGTGCAGGCCGCGGTTTTCAGCCCCTGTGGCATACCAACGATATCACGCGGCCATGCAGCACTGGATGAATGCGCCAATGCCGATTCGGCATAGGGGATGCAGATAGTACATAGGAAGCTATCTAACTCAGGTTACAATCCGGGTACACCATGCTGGCCTTTTCGCGGGTAAACCCGCTCCCACAGTGACCGCGTCCGCCCTCTGTGGGAGCGGGTTTACCCGCGAAGAGGCCACCACAGCTATACAAGGTATCCCCGTGACCGCCGCCCTGCCCTCCACCACCCTGCGCAACGTGCTCACCGCCCTGATGCTGGCGATCTTCCTCGGCGCACTTGACCAGACTATCGTTGCTGTCTCGCTGCCGGCAATCTCGGCCCAGTTCAACGATGTCGGCCTGCTGGCCTGGGTCATTTCCGGCTACATGGTGGCCATGACCATCGCCGTGCCGATCTACGGCAAGCTGGGCGACCTGTATGGCCGGCGGCGCATGATCCTCACCGGCATCAGCCTGTTCACCCTGGCTTCGATTGCCTGCGCCTTGGCCCAGGACATGCAGCAACTGGTGCTGGCCCGGGTGCTGCAAGGTATTGGTGCCGGTGGCATGGTCTCGGTCAGCCAGGCGATCATCGGCGACTTCGTGCCCCCGCGCGAACGCGGCCGCTACCAGGGCTATTTCAGCAGCATGTATGCCTCGGCCAGTGTTGCCGGGCCGGTACTGGGCGGCTGGCTGACCGAGTACTTGTCATGGCGCTGGGTGTTCTGGGTCAACCTGCCATTGGGACTGGTGGCCTTGTACGCGATTCGCCGTGCCTTGGCTGGCATGCCGGTGCAGCGCCGCGAGGCACAAGTGGACTACCTTGGCGCCGTGCTGTTGATCCTCGGCCTGGGCAGCCTGCTGCTGGGTATTACCCTGGTCGGGCAAGGCCATGCCTGGGGTGACCCTGCCGTGCTGGCGCTGTTTGCCTGTGCCGTATTGGGCCTGGCGCTGTTCATCGCCCATGAGCGTCGCTGCCCCGAGCCGCTGCTGCCACTCGGTTTGTTCGGCAACCGGGTGGCGGTGCTGTGCTGGGCGGTGATCTTCTTCGCCAGCTTCCAGTCGATTTCGCTGACCATGCTCATGCCCTTGCGCTATCAGGGCATCACTGGCGCCGGCGCCGACAGCGCGGCCTTGCACCTGCTGCCGCTGGTCATGGGCCTGCCCATGGGTGCCTTTACCGGTGGCCGCATGACCAGCCGCACCGGGCGCTACAAGCCACAGATCCTCGCCGGGGCAGTGTTGATGCCCCTGGCCATACTCGGCATGGCGCTGATCCCACCGCAGTCGGCGTGGCTCAGTGCACTGTTCATGCTGCTGACCGGCATAGCCTGCGGGCTGCAGTTCCCGACCTCGCTGGTGGGCACGCAAAGCGCGGTGGCCAGCCAGGACATCGGTGTTGCCACCAGTACCACCAACCTGTTCCGCTCGCTGGGCGGCGCCATGGGTGTGGCGTGCATGTCTAGCCTGTTGTTGGCGCTGCTGCACGGAGGTGGGTTCGAATTGCTGGGTAATCCGTTGCTGGGGAGCTTGAAGGCGGGTGAGGTGGACCTGGTGACGCAGGGGCGGTTGCTGGAGACGTTCCGGCAGCTGTTGATCGGGAGTGCGCTGGTGGCGCTGCTCGGGCTGCTGGCGGCGGTGGCATTGCCGGACCGGCAACTGCGCGGCCGTTAAAACCTAGCGCGTTTTGTGTAGGAGCGGCCTTGTGTCGCGATCGGGCTGCGAAGCAGCCCCAGGATTTCAGCGGCGGTGCAAAAAATGCCGGGGCTGCTGTGCAGCCCGATCGCGACACAAGGCCGCTCCTACAGGATCTGTGTGCTGCCCAATGTACCTGGAAGCATTAATCCTCTCTTAACACAGAGAGGAAACACTCCCTCACAATCCTTAACAAAGTGTCATTTGCGCAGCGCCGGGCTCAAGCGCAGCATATCCAGCCCGGTGTCGACCCATTTTTCGACATCGCCGAGTAGATCGACACTGTCAGGTAGCAGCAGCCAGCGCCCGATCAGGCCATCGACATAGGCAAACATGGCCACCGCCGCGCGCTCGACATCCAGCTCGCCTGGCAACTGGCCCCGGCGTACGGCATTGGCCAACGCCAAGGTAATGCCCTGGTGGCAATCCAGCACCGCACCCTGGCGCTGCTGGCGAATTTCACACATATCGTCGGTGAACTCGCACTTGTGATGCAGGATTTCATTGATACGCCGGGTTCGGGCATCGAGCACCAGCTCGTTGAACACCTGCAACAGCAGCTTGCGCATGCAGCCAAGCGGGTCGAGTTCGTCCTCGCTTTCGCTGGCCCGCGCCAAATGGTCATGGGTCTCGTGCAGGCTGTCGAGCAGCGCCTGCACCAACTCGGCCTTGTTGTTGAAGTGCCAGTAGATCGCCCCACGCGTCACGCCCGCCAGTTCGGCGATGTCGGCCAGGGTGGTTCGCGCAACCCCGCGCTTATAGAAGGCCTTTTCCGCTGCCTCGATGATCTGGGCGCGGGTCTCCTGGGCTTCTTCTTTGGTTCGACGGACCATGGCAGTACAACCTCATCTGGCCCGAACGCGCAGCGCGAACGGGAAAACGCTCCGCGGGCACCTCTGCAGGGGGCCTCACGGATGACTAATCAAGGCTGCGGCAGTACCCAAGTACAACCCAGCGGTATTTACAAACAACCATGAATGTAAGTATATTCCTTAGCAAGCTATTTATCCACCGGATAGCAAATTTCTCCAGATCAAGACTCTTCCATTACTCTTGAGCGTCTCCCTGCTCCTGCGACCCGAGGATCCTCATGCAATTCAAGCCAGCCGTTACCGCTCTGGTTTCCGCCGTCGCCCTGGCAACTCTGCTCAGTGGCTGTAAGAAAGAAGAAGCAGCGCCAGCGGCGCAGGCTCCTCAGGTCGGCGTCGTGACCATCCAGCCGCAAGCCTTTACCCTGACCTCGGAATTGCCGGGGCGCACCAGCGCCTACCGCGTCGCCGAAGTGCGCCCGCAGGTCAACGGCATCATCCTAAAACGCCTTTTCAAGGAAGGTAGCGACGTCAAGGAAGGCCAGCAGCTCTATCAGATCGACCCTGCCGTGTACGAAGCCACCTTGGCCAATGCCCAAGCAAACCTGCAAGCTACCCGCTCGCTGGCCGAGCGCTACAAGCAGCTGATCGACGAGCAGGCGGTGTCCAAGCAGGAATACGACGACGCCAATGCCAAACGATTGCAGGCCGAGGCCGCGCTTAAAAGCGCCCAGATCGACCTGCGCTACACCAAGGTGCTGGCACCGATCAGCGGCCGTATCGGCCGTTCGGCATTTACCGAAGGTGCACTGGTGAGTAATGGCCAGGCCAATGCCATGGCCACCATCCAGCAGCTCGACACCATGTACGTTGACGTGACCCAGTCCACTGCCGAGCTGCTCAAGCTACGCCGTGACCTGGAAAGCGGCCAACTGCAGAAGGCGGGTGAAAACGCAGCCTCGGTGCAGCTTGTGCTTGAGGATGGCAGCCTGTTCAAGCAGGAAGGCCGCCTGGAATTCTCCGAAGTCGCGGTCGACGAGACCACCGGCTCGGTGACCCTTCGCGCCGTATTCCCCAACCCCGATCACACCTTGCTGCCAGGCATGTTCGTGCATGCGCGGCTCAAGGCCGGGGTCAATGCCAACGCCATCCTGGCCCCGCAACAGGGCGTGACCCGTGACCTCAAAGGCGCGCCGACCGCGCTGGTGGTCAACCAGGAGAACAAGGTCGAGCTGCGCCAACTGAAGGCCAGCCGCACCCTGGGCAGCGACTGGCTGATCGAGGAAGGCCTGAACCCAGGCGACCGCCTGATCACCGAAGGGCTGCAGTATGTGCGCCCTGGCGTCGAGGTCAAAGTCAGCGAAGCCACCAACGTCAAGAAGCCGGGCAGCCCTGATCAGGCCAACGCGGCGAAAGCAGACGCCAAAGCGGAGTAAACCATGTCGAAGTTCTTTATCGATCGCCCGATCTTCGCCTGGGTGATCGCCTTGGTGATCATGCTGGTCGGGGCCTTGTCGATCCTGAAGTTGCCGATCAACCAGTACCCCAGCATCGCACCGCCGGCCATTGCCATCGCCGTGACCTACCCGGGCGCCTCGGCGCAAACCGTGCAGGACACCGTGGTGCAGGTGATCGAGCAGCAGCTCAACGGTATCGACAACCTGCGCTATGTGTCGTCGGAAAGTAACTCCGACGGCAGCATGACCATTACTGCCACCTTCGAGCAGGGCACCAACGCCGACACCGCCCAGGTCCAGGTCCAGAACAAGCTGAACCTGGCCACCCCACTGCTGCCGCAAGAAGTGCAGCAGCAAGGTATCCGCGTCACCAAGGCAGTGAAAAACTTCCTGCTGGTGATCGGCCTGGTGTCCGAAGACGGCAGCATGACCAAGGACGACCTGGCCAACTACATCGTCTCCAACATGCAGGACCCGATCTCGCGTACTGCAGGTGTGGGTGACTTCCAGGTGTTCGGTGCCCAGTACGCCATGCGTATCTGGCTCGATCCGGCCAAGCTGAACAAGTTCCAGCTGACCCCGGTCGACGTCAAGACTGCCGTGGCCGCACAGAACGTGCAGGTGTCCTCCGGCCAGCTCGGCGGCCTGCCGGCCATGCCGGGCACCCAGCTGAACGCCACCATCATCGGCAAGACCCGCCTGCAAACCGCCGAGCAGTTCGAGAAGATCCTGCTCAAGGTCAACAGCGACGGCTCGCAAGTGCGCCTGGGTGATGTCGCCCAGGTTGGCCTGGGTGGTGAAAACTACGCGGTCAGCGCCCAGTTCAACGGCAAGCCGGCGTCCGGCCTGGCGGTAAAACTGGCCACCGGTGCCAACGCCCTGGACACTGCCAAGGCCCTGCGCCAGACCATCGCGGACCTGGAACCGTTCTTCCCGCCTGGGGTGAAAGCAGTCTTCCCGTATGACACCACGCCGGTGGTCACCGAATCGATCAGCGGGGTAATCCACACCCTGATCGAAGCCGTGGTCCTGGTGTTCCTGGTGATGTACCTGTTCCTGCAGAACTTCCGCGCCACCATCATCACCACCATGACCGTACCGGTGGTGTTGCTGGGTACGTTCGGCATCCTTGCCGCCGCGGGCTTCAGCATCAACACCCTGACCATGTTCGCCATGGTCCTGGCCATCGGCTTGCTGGTGGACGACGCCATCGTCGTGGTGGAGAACGTCGAGCGGGTCATGTCCGAGGAAGGCTTGCCGCCCAAGGAGGCGACCAAGCGCTCGATGGAACAGATCCAGGGCGCCCTGGTGGGTATTGCCCTGGTGCTGTCGGCGGTACTGCTGCCCATGGCGTTCTTCGGTGGTTCTACAGGTGTGATCTACCGGCAGTTCTCCATCACCATCGTCTCGGCCATGGGCCTGTCGGTGCTGGTGGCGCTGATCTTCACCCCGGCGCTGTGCGCCACCATGCTCCAGCCGCTGAAGAAGGGTGAGCACCACACGGCCAAAGGCGGCTTCTTCGGCTGGTTCAACCGCAACTTCGACCGCAGCGTCAACGGCTACGAGCGCAGCGTGGGTACCATCCTGCGCAACAAGGCGCCGTTCCTGCTGGCCTATGCGCTGATCGTGGTTGGCATGATCTGGCTGTTCGCACGCATCCCGACCGCGTTCCTGCCGGAAGAAGACCAGGGCGTACTGTTTGCTCAGGTGCAGACTCCGGCCGGTTCCAGTGCCGAGCGCACCCAGGTGGTGGTCGACCAGATGCGTGAGTACCTGCTCAAGGAAGAAGCTGACACCGTTGCATCGGTGTTCACCGTCAACGGTTTCAACTTCGCCGGCCGTGGCCAAAGTTCGGGCATGGCATTCATCATGCTCAAGCCGTGGGGCGAGCGTTCGGCAGAAAACAGCGTGTTCAACCTGTCGCAACGTGCCCAGCAGCATTTCTTCAGCTTCCGCGATGCGATGGTGTTCGCCTTCGCCCCGCCTGCGGTACTCGAACTGGGTAACGCCACCGGCTTCGACGTGTTCCTGCAGGACCGCGCGGGTGTCGGCCACGAGAAGCTGATGGAAGCGCGCAACCAGTTCCTGGCCAAGGCCGCGCAAAGCAAGATCCTCATGGCTGTGCGCCCGAACGGCTTGAACGACGAGCCGCAGTACCAGCTTACCATCGATGACGAGCGTGCCAGCGCCCTGGGCGTGACCATTGCCGACATCAACAACACCCTGTCGATTGCCCTGGGTGCCAGCTACGTCAACGACTTCATCGACCGCGGTCGAGTCAAGAAGGTGTACATCCAGGGCGAGCCCAACTCGCGGATGAGCCCGGAAGACCTGCAGAAGTGGTACGTGCGCAATGGCGCGGGCGAGATGGTGCCGTTCTCTTCCTTCGCCAAGGGCGAATGGACCTACGGTTCGCCGAAGCTGTCGCGTTACAACGGCGTCGAAGCCATGGAAATCCTTGGTGCACCAGCCCCTGGCTACAGTACCGGTGAAGCCATGGCCGAAGTCGAACGTATCGTCGGCGAACTGCCTACCGGCATCGGCTACTCCTGGACCGGCATGTCCTACGAGGAAAAGCTCTCCGGTTCGCAGATGCCGGCGCTGTTCGCCCTCTCGATCCTGTTCGTGTTCCTGTGCCTGGCAGCCTTGTACGAAAGCTGGTCGATCCCGATCGCCGTGGTGCTGGTAGTACCGCTGGGTATCATCGGTGCGCTGATCGCCACCAGCCTGCGCGGGTTGTCCAATGACGTGTACTTCCTGGTCGGCCTGTTGACCACTATCGGCCTGGCAGCGAAGAACGCCATCCTGATCGTCGAGTTCGCCAAGGAACTCCACGAGCAGGGCCGCAGCCTGTACGACGCTACGATCGAAGCCTGCCGCATGCGTCTGCGCCCGATCATCATGACCTCGCTGGCGTTCATCCTCGGCGTGGTACCGTTGACCATCGCCAGTGGCGCCGGCGCGGGTAGCCAGCACGCCATCGGCACCGGTGTGATCGGCGGCATGATCAGTGCGACCGTACTGGCAATCTTCTGGGTGCCGCTATTCTTCGTCGCAGTGTCGTCAGTGTTCGGCAGCAAAAAGCCGGAAACAGACGCCACCCCTGAAACTCCACGTTATGAGGCTGGGCAATGACCAAGTCTTTGTTGTCCCTGGCGGTAACCGCTTTCATTCTTGGCGGCTGCTCGCTGATCCCTGACTACCAGACCCCGGAAGCGCCGGTGGCACAGCAGTGGCCGCAAGGCCCTGCGTACTCGCCGACGCAGTCGGCGGACGTTGCCGCCGCCGAACAGGGCTGGCGCCAGTTCTTCCACGATCCAGCACTGCAGCAGCTGATCCAGACCTCGCTGGTCAACAACCGCGACCTGCGCGTCGCCGCGTTGAACCTCGACGCCTACCGTGCGCAATACCGCATCCAGCGGGCCGACCTGTTCCCGGCGGTTTCGGCCACTGGCAGCGGCAGCCGCCAGCGCGTGCCGGCGAACATGTCGCAAACCGGTGAATCGGGCATCACCAGCCAGTACTCGGCCACCTTGGGCGTCAGCGCCTATGAGCTGGACCTGTTCGGCCGTGTGCGCAGCCTGACCGAGCAAGCCCTGGAAACCTACCTGTCCAGCGAGCAGGCACGTCGTTCCACGCAAATTGCCCTGGTGGCCAGCGTGGCCAACGCTTACTACACCTGGCAGGCCGACCAGGCGCTGTTCAAGCTGACCGAAGAAACGCTGAAGACCTACGAGGAGAGCTACAACCTTACCCGTCGCAGCAACGAAGTCGGTGTGGCTTCGGCATTGGACGTGAGCCAGGCGCGCACCGCCGTCGAAGGCGCCCGGGTCAAGTACTCGCAGTATCAGCGCCTGGTCGCCCAGGACGTCAACAGCCTGACCGTGCTGCTGGGCACCGGTATTCCTGCCGACCTGGCCAAGCCACTGGAGCTCAACGCCGACCAGTTGGCCGAAGTACCGGCCGGCCTGCCGTCGGACATTCTCCAGCGCCGCCCGGACATCCAGGAAGCCGAGCACCTGCTCAAGGCTGCCAATGCCAACATCGGCGCCGCCCGCGCAGCCTTCTTCCCGAGCATCAGCCTGACGGCCAACGCCGGCAGCCTGAGCCCCGACATGGGCCACCTGTTCGCAGGCGGCCAGGGCACCTGGCTGTTCCAGCCGCAGATCAACCTGCCGATCTTCAACGCCGGCAGCCTGAAGGCCAGCCTGGACTACTCGAAGATCCAGAAGGACATCAACGTCGCCAAGTACGAAAAAACCATCCAGACCGCCTTCCAGGAAGTCTCCGATGGCTTGGCGGCGCGCAAGACCTTTGAAGAGCAGCTGCAGGCCCAGCGTGACCTGGTGCAGGCTAACCAGGACTACTACCGCCTGGCTGAACGCCGCTACCGCATCGGCATCGACAGCAACCTGACTTTCCTCGATGCCCAGCGCAACCTGTTCAGTGCGCAGCAGGCGCTGATCGGCGATCGCCTGTCTCAGCTGACCAGCGAGGTCAACTTGTACAAGGCGCTTGGTGGTGGCTGGTACGAGCAGACCGGGCAGGCGAACCAGCAGGCATCGGTGGAAACACCGAAAGGCTGATTGAAGCTGCTTGAAGCATAAAGCCCACCCTCGCGGTGGGCTTTTTGTTTTGTGTTGCCTGTGCCGGCCTATTCGCGGGTAAACCCGCTCCCACAAGGACCGCACAGGTTCCAACGCTTGTGCATTACCTGTGGGAGCGGGTTCACCCGCGAAGAGGCCGACACAGACAAACTATTAACTAACCGGAACATTCCGTTCGATTATCGCCCCGTTCCGTTTGCGACGAATTGCCTCACCCCCGTCGAACGCCGCACCATCCCCCCACGCAACGTTGCCCAAGTTCATCAAGAAAAGACCCGCACCTGCTGGCTCGACCCCGCAGTGCACCGGCTCGCCCCATAAAAACAAGAGATCCACGACAGATGAGCACTTTGCAACCCGCACGCCAGCTGCTGCCCGGCCTGTTGGCCATGTCCTGCACCCTTCCCGTGTTCGCCGCCGACCAAGGTGGTTTCCTGGAAGATGCCAAGGCCACCCTCAACCTGCGCAACTTCTACATCAACCGCAACTTCGTCGACCCGGCCCACCCGCAGGGCAAGGCCGAGGAATGGACGCAAAGCTTCATCCTCGACGCCCGCTCCGGCTTCACCCAGGGCACCGTGGGTTTCGGTGTGGATGTGCTGGGCCTGTACTCGGTCAAGCTCGACGGCGGCAAAGGCACCACCAACACCCACCTGCTGCCCGTGCACGACGATGGCCGCCCGGCTGATGATTTCGGCCGCCTGGGTGTGGCGCTGAAAGCCAAGTTGTCGGAAACCGAGCTGAAAGTCGGTGAATGGATGCCGGTCCTGCCGATCCTGCGTTCGGACGACGGCCGTTCGCTCCCCCAAACCTTCCGCGGCGGCCAACTGACCTCGAAAGAGATCGCCGGCCTGACCCTGTACGCCGGCCAGTTCCGCGGTAACAGCCCGCGCAACGACGCCAGCATGGAAGACATGTCGCTGAACGGCAGGGCCGCGTTCACCTCCGACCGTTTCAACTTCGGCGGCGGCGAATACACCTTCAACGACAAGCGCACCATGATCGGCCTGTGGGATGCCCAGCTCAAGGACATCTACCGCCAGCAGTACCTCAACCTGACGCACAGCCAGCCGCTGGGCGACTGGACCCTGGGCGCCAACCTGGGCTACTTCATCGGCAAGGAAGACGGCGCCGAGCGCGCGGGCAAGCTGGACAACCGCACCGCCTCCGCGCTGCTTTCGGCGCGCTACCAGGGCCACACCTTCTACGTCGGCCTGCAGAAGGTCAGCGGCGACGATGCCTGGCTGCGGGTCAACGGCACCAGCGGCGGCACCCTGGCCAACGACAGCTACAACTCCAGCTTCGACAACGCCAAGGAGCGCTCCTGGCAGGTGCGCCATGACTTCAACTTCGCCGCTGTCGGCGTACCCGGCCTGACCCTGATGAACCGGTATATAAAGGGTGACAACGTTACCGCTGGCGGCGTGGACGATGGCAAGGAGTGGGCACGCGAGACCGAACTGGCCTACGTCATTCAATCGGGTAGCTTCAAGGATCTTTCGGTGAAGTGGCGCAACTCCACCATGCGCCGGGACTTCAGCACCAATGCCTTTGATGAGAACCGCTTGATCGTAAGTTACCCGCTGAATCTCCTCTGAGCCCACTGGCCTCTTCGCGGCGGTTCGACGCCTCGATGAACCCGCTCCTACAACGGGCGGGGAACTCTGTAGGAGCGGGTTCACCCGCGAAGAGGCCATCTGCCCCTCAAATAACGAAAAGACATAAACAAATCAATAAACCTTCTTTTACAACATATGCAGTAACCGCTTGAATAGGCGCCTGCCCCCGCCCCAGAGCCGTGACATGGACCTCCGTCAGCTGCGTTACTTCATCGCCCTCACCGAATACCGCAGTTTCGTCCGTGCCGCCGAGGCCATGGGCATCACTCAACCCGCCTTCAGCCGCGCCATCCAGGGCCTGGAACACAGCTTCGGCTGCCCACTGGTCGACCGCGCCAGCAAAGCTTTGCCGCCCACCCCCGAAGGCCTGGTGGTGCTGCAACATGCCCGGCGTCTGGTGCAAGGCGCGGCGCAGCTAAGCAACGAAGTGCTGCAGATGACCAAGCTCGACGCGGGCGAGTTGCACTTCGGCAGCGGCCCGGCACTGGCCGTGCGCCTGGTGCCTGATGCCCTGCGCCACTTCATCGAGCGCCACCCGGGCATTCGCACCTCGCTGCTGGTGGACAATGCCGAACGCCTCGGCCAGGCGTTGCGGCGGGAGCAGATCGAGTTTTTCGTCGACGATATCCGCCCGTTCGAAGCCGACGCCAACTTCCACACCGAACCTTTGTCGCCCCGCCCTGGCCTGTTCTTCTGCCGCCCGGGCCACCCGTTGCTGGCCAAGGACAGCCTGTCGACCAACGACCTGTTCAGCTACCCACTGGCCAGCGCCCTGCTCGCCCCCGGTGTGCGCAAGCGCCTGGCCAACCTCAGCGGGCGCAGCGACTTCACCCCGCACCTGCAAACCGAGCACCTGGCCATCCTGCGCAGCGTGGTGCAGGCCAGCGATGCCATCGGCACCGCCAGCGAGGAAGCGGTGGCCGAAGACCTGGCCGCCGGCACCCTGGTACGCCTGCACTGGCGCAACCTGCCGCCAGCGCTGGAGGTGCTGAGTGTGCGTTGCGGGGTGGTCAGCCGCAGCGGCTACCGGCTGTCGCCGGCGGCGCGGGCGATGATCGAGACCTTGGTGGGGCTGGATATGCCGGTGCGGGCTGCTGCCATTCGCTGAGCTGATGATGGTGGTGGGTGCGGGCTATCCTGAGCTATATGGGTTGCCTGTGCCGGCCTCTTCGCGGGTGAACCCGCTCCTACAAAGGATTGCGCGAACCGTTGTAGGAGCGGGTTTATCGAGGCGTCGAACCGCCGCGAATAGGCCCGTACAGGCACCACACATCGACCAGGCAAACCAGTGAGGCACAACCATGAAAACCCTCGTCGACCACCTGAGCCAGTACGCCAGCTACCACCGCGACCCACGCAACATCCTCACCCATTTCATCGGCATCCCCATGATCGTGCTGGCGGTCACCGTCCTGCTGTCGCGCCCTGGTTGGGAGGTCGCCGGTATCTGGCTGTCCCCTGCCCTGCTGGCAGCAGCCGCTTCGGTATGGTTTTACCTGCGCCTGGACCTGCGCTTCGGGCTGGTGATGGGTTTGCTGTTGGGGCTGTGCCTGTGGGCAGGCCAGGTGCTGGCGGTGCAGGCCACTGGGCTGTGGCTCGCTGCCGGGCTGGGGGCGTTCGTGGTGGGCTGGATCATCCAGTTCGTCGGCCATTACTACGAAGGGCGCAAACCGGCGTTTGTCGACGATGTCAGCGGGTTGATCATCGGGCCGCTGTTCGTGGTGGCTGAAGCGGCGTTCATGCTGGGCTTGTGCCCGGCCCTGAAGCAGGCTCTCGAAGCCAACGCCGGGCCGGTGGCCGTGCGCGCCCTGTAACAACTTACGCGGCCTCTGTAGGAGCGACCTGGTGTCGCGATGGGCTGCAACGCAGCCCCGGCGATAGCAGTTGCGGAGCTGAAATTCTGGGGCCGCTTCGCGGCCCATCCGACCGGTCCGGCGCCCCGGCAAGGCCGCTCCTACAAGGGACCGCGTAACAGTCAGCTACGCGACTCTACACCCAACTCATCCCACACCGATTCCGCCATGTGGAAGGTGGCATTGGCCGCCGGAATGCCGCAATAGATCGCGCTCTGCATCAGCACTTCCTTGATCTCCTCACGGGTCACGCCGTTGTTGGCCGCCGCACGCAGGTGCAGCTTCAACTCGTCGTTGCGGTTCATGCCGATCAGCATGGCAATGGTGATCAGGCTGCGGGTGTGGCGTGGCAGGCCCGGGCGGGTCCAGATGTCACCCCAGGCGTGGCGGGTGATCATTTCCTGGAACTCGCCGTTGAAGTCGTTGAGCTTCTCCAGGCTGCGGTCGACGTGGGCATCGCCAAGCACCGCGCGGCGCACTTGCATGCCGGCGTCGTAACGTTGTTTCTCGTCCATGGCGGTGTCCTCAGTGAGCCAGCAGGAAGTCGAGCACGCGGCGGCTGAACGCCTCACCAATCTCGACGTTGGACAGGTGCGCCGCCGGGAACTCGACGTACTCGGCACCGGTAATACCGGCCTGCATGAAGCGGCCATGCTCCGGGGTGGTGACCACGTCCTCGGTACCCGCCACAATCAGCGCCGGCACCTGGATACGGCCCAGTTGTTCACGGTAATCGGCATCACGCACTGCGGCGCAGTTACCGGCGTAGCCCTGCGGGCTGGTGTGCGCCAGCATCTGGCAGATGCGTTGGGCCTGCTCTGCGTGGGCCTGGGCAAAGCCTGGCGTGAACCAGCGGGCGATCGAGGCATCGCGCAGATCGACCATGGCCTGCTGGCCACCCTTGAGCACGGTGTCGATACGGGTGTTCCACACCTCGTCGTTGGCGATCTTGGCGGCGGTGTTGCACAGGGTCAGGCTGTGCAGGCGGTCGCCGGCGTTGATACCCAGCCACTGGCCGATCAGGCCACCCATCGACAGGCCGACGAAGTGGGCCTTCTGAATGTCCAGGCCATCGAGCAGGGCCAGTACGTCGCGGCCCAGCTGGTCGATGCTGTACGGGCCTTCAGTGACCAGCGATGCGCCGTGGCCACGGGTGTCGTAGCGCAGCACCCGGAAGTGCTGGCTCCACAGCGGCATCTGGGTGTCCCACATGCCCAGGTCGGTACCCAGCGAGTTGGACAGAACCAGCACCGGGGCGTTTTCCGGGCCATCGATTTGGTAGTTCAAAACGCCATCGGCCAGTTGCAAATGCGCCACAGCGGTCTCCTTCAGGCAGTGAAACGTTGATGTTCGGATACAGCCCGCGCCACCCAGACGCGGGCTTGGCCCAGGTAATGGGCAGGGTCGAGCAGGCGATCGAGTTCTTCAGCCGACAGTTCGGCACTGACCTGCGGTTCATCACCCAGCACGGCACGCAAATGGCGCTGTTCGGCAACGGCACGCTGGCAGCATTGCTCTAGCAGGTGGTGGGCGCGGTCACGGCCCAGCCGCTGGGCGAGGACAATGCTGACCGCCTCGGCCAGCACAAGGCCCTGGGTCAAGTCGAGGTTGCGGCGCATGCGCGCGGCATCCACCTCCATGCCCTCGGCAATCACCTGGGCCTGGCGCAGGGCGCCGGAGACCAGGCAGCAGATTTCCGGCAGGGTTTCCCACTCGGCATGCCACAGCCCCAGGCTACGTTCGTGTTCCTGGGGCATGGCGCTGAACAGTGTCGATACCAGGCCCGGTACGCGGGTGGCGGCGCCGATCAGCACAGCAGCGCCCACCGGGTTACGCTTGTGCGGCATGGTCGACGAGCCGCCCTTGCCCGGCGCGGAAGGCTCGAACACCTCCCCCGCCTCGGTTTGCATCAACAGGCTGACATCGCGGCCGAACTTGCCCAGGCTGCCGGCCACCAGGCCTAGCACCGATGCAAACTCCACCAGGCGGTCACGTTGGGTGTGCCAGGGTTGTTCTGGCAGGGTCAGCTTGAGCTGCTCGGCCAGTGCCTCGGCCACCGGCATCGCCTTGCTGCCCAGGGCCGCCAAGCTGCCCGAGGCACCGCCAAACTGCAGCACCAGCAAACGTGGGCGCAGTTCCTGCAGGCGCTGACGGTGACGGGTCAAGGCGCCCAGCACCCCGGCCAACTTCATGCCCAAGGTCACCGGGGTGGCGTGCTGCAACCAGGTGCGGCCCACCAACGGTGTATCGGCATGCTTCAAGGCCTGCTGCGACAAGGTTTCGGCCAGCTTGCCAAGGTCGGCTTCGATCAGCGCGAGGGCATCGCGCAACTGCAGCACCAAGCCACTGTCCATGGCGTCCTGGCTGGTGGCGCCCAGGTGCACGTAGCGCTCGGCCTCCGGCACGCCAGTGGCGATCACCTTGCCCAACGCCTTCACCAGCGGGATTGCCGAGTTGCCAGCGGTGGCGATGGCATTGGCCAACGCGCCAACGTCATAGCGCTCGGCCTGGCATGCTGCCTCAATGGCCGCTACGGCACTGTGCGGGACCAGGCCGGCAGCGGCTTCGGCACGGGCCAGCGCCGCCTCGAAATCGAGCATGCCCTGCAGGCGGCCACGGTCGGAGAAAATCTCGCGCATGGCCGGCGCGGTGAAGTAGGCGTCGAACAGTTGGTTGCTCATGCAGCGTCCTTAGTGGTCATGGTGCAGGTACTCGGCCTGTTTCGGCAGGCGCAGGCTGAACAGGAAGGCGATCGCCATCATCGCGGTCACGTACCAGTAGAAAGTATTTTCCATGCCCATGGTCTTCAACCCCAGGGCCACGTATTCGGCCGAACCGCCGAAGGCCGCGTTGGCCACCGCATAGGCCAGGCCCACACCCAGCGCACGCACCTGCGGCGGGAACATCTCGGCCTTCACCAGGCCGCTGATCGAGGTGTAGAAACTGACAATGCACAATGCCAGGGTAATCAGCACGAAGGCCATGAACGGGCTGGTCACGGTTTTCAGCGCCATCAGCAGCGGCACAGTGAACAACGTGCCCAGGGCGCCGAACAGCAGCATCGAGTTACGCCGGCCAATGCGGTCGGACAGCATGCCGAAGAACGGCTGCAACACCATGAACAGGAACAGCGCGCCAGTCATCACGTAACTGGCGTTTTTCGCCGTCATGCCGGCAGTGTTCACCAGGTACTTCTGCATGTAGGTGGTGAAGGTGTAGAAGATCAGCGAGCCGCCTGCGGTGTAGCCCAGTACCGTGATGAACGCCGCCATGTGGTTGCGGAACAGGCCGCCGATCGAGCCGGCATCCTTGTCGTTGCGGGTTTCGGCGCTGCTGGTTTCGTGCAGCGAACGGCGCAGCATCAGCGAGATCAGCGCGGCGATGGCACCCACCACGAAGGGGATACGCCAGCCCCAGGCGCGCAGTTCATCTTCGGTCAGCAGTTGCTGCAATATCACCACCACCAATACCGCCAGCAACTGGCCGCCGATCAGGGTGACGTATTGGAACGAGGCAAAGAAGCCGCGCTGGCCGCGCAGGGCCACTTCACTCATGTAGGTAGCAGTGGTGCCGTACTCGCCCCCCACCGACAGGCCCTGGATCAGGCGGGCCAGCAACAGCAGCGCCGGGGCCCAGGTACCAATGCTGGCGTAAGTGGGCAGGCAGGCGATCATCAGCGAGCCGAAACACATCATCAGCACCGAGATCATCAGGGAATTCTTGCGACCATGGCGGTCAGCGAGGCGGCCGAAGATCCAGCCACCAATGGGGCGCATCAGGAAGCCTGCGGCGAATACACCCGCCGTGTTCAACAGCTGCACGGTGGGGTCGTCGGAGGGGAAGAAGGCCGGGGCGAAGTAGATGGCGCAGAAGGCGTAGACGTAGAAGTCGAACCATTCCACCAGGTTGCCCGAAGAGGCACCAACGATAGCGAAGATGCGTTTGCTGCGCTCTTCGCCGGTGTAATAGGTTGAGGTCATGGTGAGATTACTCCTGGAGGGTCACAGGTAATTCTAGACACACCTGGTAACACCTCGTTCCGCTTTGAGGCTGGCAATTGGCCTTGAGTCGAACATACCGGCCTCTTCGCGGGTGAACCCGCTCCTACAAGGGATGCGTGGTCCCTTGTATAGGCGGGCTTGCCCGCGAAGAGGCCAGTACAGGTCAAACCCGCTCGATGGCCAGCGCCAAACCTTGCCCAACGCCCACACACATGGTCGCCAGGCCTTTACGCCCCCCGCTCTTCTCCAGCTGGTGCAGCGCCGTCAGTACCAGGCGCGCACCGCTCATGCCCAGCGGGTGGCCCAGGGCGATCGCGCCGCCATTGGGGTTCACCTGCGGCGCATCGTCGGCCACACCCAGCTCACGCAGCACCGCCAGACCTTGACTGGCGAAGGCTTCGTTAAGCTCGATAACGTCAAAATCATTCATCGCCACACCCAGGCGCTCGGTCAGCTTGCGCACCGCCGGCACCGGGCCGATGCCCATGACCCGTGGCGCAACGCCGCCGCTGGCCATGCCCAGTACGCGGGCACGTGGGGTCAGGCCGTGTTTCTTCACCGCTTCGGCCGAGGCCAGGATCAGTGCAGCGGCACCGTCGTTCACGCCCGAGGCGTTGCCGGCAGTGACAGTCTTGTCCGGGCCGTTGACCGGTTTGAGCCTGGTCAGCGCTTCGAGGGTGGTTTCCGGGCGCAGGTGCTCGTCACGCTCGACGATGATCTCGCCTTTCTTATGGGCAATACGCACCGGCACGATTTCTTCGGCGAAAAAGCCGGCGGCCTGTGCGGCGGCGGCCTTCTGCTGGCTGCGCAGGGCGAAGGCGTCCTGGTCAGCGCGCGAAACCTGGTAATCGTCAGCCACGTTGTCAGCGGTTTCCGGCATGGAATCCACGCCGTACTGGCGCTTCATCAGCGGGTTGATGAAACGCCAGCCGATGGTGGTGTCTTCCAGCTTCATGTTGCGTGAATAGCCGCTTTCGGCCTTGCCCATGACGAACGGCGCACGCGACATCGACTCGACGCCGCCGGCAATCGCCAGCTCCATTTCACCGCTGGCGATAGCGCGGAAGGCGGTGCCGATGGCATCCATGCCCGAGGCGCACAGGCGGTTCAGGGTAACGCCGGGGATGCTCTCTGGCAGGCCCGCCAGCAGCAGCGCCATGCGTGCCACGTTGCGGTTGTCTTCACCAGCCTGGTTGGCGCAGCCGAAAAACACCTCGTCAACCTGGTCCCATTGCACGCTGGGGTTACGCTCGATCAGCGCTTTCAGCGGCACAGCGGCCAGGTCGTCGGCCCGCACACCGGCCAAGGCACCGCCAAAGCGGCCGATCGGGGTACGGATGGCGTCACAGATGAATACGTCGCGCATTAAGCTTCTCCTGCGGTACGGGCTTCGAGGTCACGCAGGGCGGACGGCTCGACTTCAGTGGTTCGGGGGTGGTCTGCTGGAGGCTACTGGTCAGGGTGCTTCAGTAAGCTCAGATTAAGGAGACTGGCAGCTCGCTTACAATCCGATAATCGACTATTTGTGCGATTATCGAACTATTTGTTGCGAGCCTACCGATCCCTTTCTTGCCCTTTAAAGGCCTCAGGTCGCGTCCGCGTGGCTTACCAGCCCCTTTACAATCACGCCCACAGTCGCCAGCGCCGCCGGCACCAGCAGCGCCGTCAGCACCTGCTCGAAGTTCCAGCCAAGGCCCAGCAACGTCGCGCCACTCCAGGCCCCGAGAATCGCGCCAAAGCGGCCGATGCCCAGCATCCACGATACACCCGTGGCACGGCCCTGGGTCGGGTAGAAGCGTGCCGCCAGCGATGGCATTGCCGACTGCGCGCCGTTCACGCACATGCCGGCGACCAGCACCAGCGTAGCCAGCAAGGTGATGTTGCCCAGGCTCTGCCCTACGGCGTAGGCGAACACGCCGGCCAGCAGGTAGAAAATGCCGATCACCTTGTGCGGGTTGAAGCGGTCCATGGCCCAACCCACAAAAACCGCACTCAGCACACCACCGAACTGGAACAACGCGCCGATGAACGCGGCCTGCTCCATGCTCGCGCCACTGTCGCGCATCAGGGTTGGCAACCAGCTGGTCAGCAGGTAGACGATCACCAGCCCCATGAAGTAGGTCAGCCACAGCAGCACCGTGCCCAGGCCATAGGTGCCCGAGAAGATCACCGCGAACACGTTGCGGGCGGCCACGGCCTTTTGTTCCGGCACGCTGAAGCTACCTGCCTCGGCCACCACCTGCGGCGCAATCGGCGACAGGGTCTTGCGAATCTTGTCGGTGCCACGGTTGCGTACCACCAGGAAGCGTGCCGACTCCGGCAGCCAGACCATCAGCACCAATGCCAGCAACAGCGGCAGCACGCCACCAATCACCAGCAGGCTATGCCAGCCGTAGGCAGGGATCATTTTGGCGGAAATGAAGCCACCACCGGCCATGCCCAGGTTAAAACCGCAGAACATGCTGGTTACCAGTAGCGACTTCAGGCGCTCCGGTGTGTATTCGGACAGTAACGTGGTGGCATTGGGCATGCCGGCGCCAAGGCCCAGGCCGGTCAGGAAACGCAGTACCAGCAACTGGTCGACGTTGGTGGCATAGGCCGAGGCCAGGCTAAAGCCGCCAAACACCAGTACCGCGCCCACCAGCACGCCCTTGCGGCCGAAACGGTCGGCCAACGGCCCGGAGCCCAGAGCGCCGAACACCATGCCGATCAAGGCAGCACTCATGACCGGGCCAAGGCTGGCGCGGTCGATACCCCACTCCTGCGACAGGGCCGGGGCGATGAAGCCCATGGCAGCAGTGTCCAGGCCGTCGAGGAAGACGATCAGAAAGCACAACAGCACGACCCGCCATTGATAGCGGGACAACGGCTGCTGATTGATGAACGACTGAACGTCGAGGCTTTTGCCGACGTTGGATTGCGCTTGGTTCATTGTTGTTATCCAGAATGAGGGGCACAGCCAGGCCACTGCACAGGGTTTACCGGTACAAATTGGCAATGATTGGGGGTATGGCCTGTGTCAGCCTGGATACAACTGGACTGCGTGCGGGTGCGGCCGCGGCAGCGAAGGGACAGTATGCATGGTAAGTGCCTCTTATGTTTTTCTTGTTCGGTCGGCACAGCCGACCGTTGCGAGAGACATTAATCAGCGGGCGCAGGTGAAGCAATTCACCGGGAGCGACACTGTGCGTTTATCGCACAGGAAACGGTTTTGCCTGTTCAATATTTGAATGGGGGCGCTTGCGGCCCAGGTAATCTCAACCAAACAACTGATGGCAAAGGTCCCTGCTGGCCGCCAGCAAAATCGGCAGGAAGCGCTGCTCCAGTTCGCTGCGCGTCACCCGCCCAACGTGGGTACTCACGTTCAACGCCGCCAGCACCTGCCCCGAAGCGTCATACACCGGCACCGCAATCGAGCGCAGCCCCTGCTCCAGCTCCTGGTCCACCACGCACCAGCCTTGGGCGCGCACCTGCTGGATGCAGGCGAACAATGATTCAGGGTCGTGCAGGGTACGGCTGGTGCGCGCCTTCAGGTCGGCACGGTCCAGGTACTCACGCAGGCTGGTGTCGTCCAGGGCCGCCAGCAGGATACGCCCCATCGACGTGCAATAGGCCGGCAGTCGCCCGCCCACCGACAGGTCAACCGAAATCAGCCGCTCCACCGTGGCCGAACGGGCTATATAAAGGATGTCATCACCTTCAAGGGTGGCCATGTTGGCCGCCTCGTGCAGCTGGTCGCTGATGCGGTCCAGGTAAGGCTGGGCCGAAATGGCCAGTGGCGTCGATGACAGGTAGGCATGCCCCAGCGTTAGCACCTTGGGCAGCAGTGAGTAGGTACGCCCGTCTGTGGTGGCATACCCCAGTTTGATCAGCGTATGCAGACACCGGCGCACCGCTGCGCGGGGGATTTCCGTGCGGTGGCTGATCTGGGCGATGGTCAGGTGGCGCTTGCGTTCCTGGAAGGCCTGGATCACCGCCAGGCCACGGGCCAGGGAGGTCATGAAGTCCGGGTCGCCGGTAAAAGCCTGAATGCGCTTGGCCGGGGAGGCCACGATCGGCGGTGCCATGGCAGCCGAAGCAGGTCGTGCCGCCTCCGGGTTGGCGGAATCGTTGCCCTGGGTTTCGTCACTCATCGCACACCTCAAAAAAAACGCCGGTCCGTGCGATTATCGAACAAACGGCCGATAATCGCAATTGACCGCCGACACGTTTGCTTATACCTTTCTCCTGCCACTTGTGGCTTCTTTGGAGAGACTGGTCAGGTACCCACCGTAGAAGTCCCCAGGCAACGGCCTCGCCTTTGGCGAGGCCGTTTTTCATTCCCGCCCCGCCCTCGACATTGCGGCGAACTTTTATCCGCCAAACCTTTCAAACTTGTACGAAAGGTCGAAATTGTTTATAGGCACATCTCACAACTTGCGTCAGAGGGTGTCAGGGTTGGGTAAATAACCCTGTTCGGCGAATTATCGGTTGCTATAATCGGTTGCGTAGGCCCCGACGTTACTGCGGTAACGAACCTTCCGCTGTATCGAACTGTTGCGGCCGGCAAAGCCTGTGCATGCTGCACAGCGCCTAACTTTTAGTCATTACACTTCATTCAGGTACTGCATGTGACGAAAGATGAACTGCGCGCAGAACTCGAGCGCCAGGCTGAACGTTACAAGGATGTTTACGGTGGCGAAGTCACCACTTACGCCGCCCAACCGGATCCGGAACGCAAACCTTGGCGCAAACGTGCCAGCGTGCGCGACCAATCGTTCAGCCAGGAACTGGAACGGATGGAAAAGGAACTGCGCAGCGATACGCCCTGACCCACAGGGCCACGCCAGCGCGTCGTCGCCCGGCCAGCCCGGGCGCGGTCGATCTTTACCGCCAGGCCGAAGGTGAAATGGAATTTCACAAATTTCATACAACCGTTTGAACGATAGCGAAACGGCTTCAACTCGGCTTTTATGCCTGGTTTCACTGACTTTTGTGCTTTTTAGCCGACATTCCCCTAATTCGATACGTCTCCACGCAAGCTGCATCATCGCCATGAAGATTGCCATCGGTCTATAGCGGGTGCATCGATTGCCAAGGTTTTCTGGCATAATCCCGCCCCCCTATGACCGCCAGACAACCTTCATGATCGATTTATTCAGCGGACTGGATGCCTGGGTGTTGGTGAGCCTGCTGCTCGCCTTGACCTTCGTACTCGCCTTCGAGTTCATCAATGGCTTTCATGACACCGCAAACGCGGTAGCAACCGTCATCTATACCAAAGCCATGCCACCACACCTCGCCGTCTTCTTCTCCGGCGTGTTCAACTTCCTTGGCGTTCTGCTCGGCGGTGTCGGGGTGGCCTATGCCATCGTTCACCTGTTGCCGGTAGAGCTGCTGATCAATGTGAACACCGGGCACGGCCTGGCCATGGTCTTCTCGCTGTTGGCTGCGGCCATCACCTGGAACCTTGGCACCTGGTACTTTGGTATTCCCGCGTCCAGCTCGCACACGCTGATCGGCTCCATTCTGGGTGTCGGCCTGGCCAACGCGCTGATCAACGACATCCCGCTGGGCGACGGCGTCAACTGGCAGAAGGCGATCGACATCGCCATGTCGCTGGTGGTCTCGCCGATGGCTGGCTTCGCTGTTGCCGCCCTGGTCCTGATCGGCCTGAAATGGTGGCGCCCGCTGTCGAAGATGCACAAGACCCCTGACCAGCGTCGCAAGCTCGACGACAAGAAGCACCCGCCGTTCTGGAACCGCCTGGTCCTGGTGGTTTCCGCCATGGGCGTCAGCTTCGTGCACGGCTCCAACGACGGTCAGAAAGGCATCGGCCTGATCATGCTGGTGCTGATCGGCATCGTCCCGGCCAAGTTCGTCCTCGACCTGAACAGCACCACCTACCAGATCGAGCGCACCCGCGACGCCACCCTGCACATGAGCCAGTTCTACCAGCGCAACGCCGCCACCCTGGGCGAGTTCCTGGCACTGGGCAAGGCCAAGGCCAGCGACCTGCCGGAGCAGTTCAGCTGCAACCCACAGCAGACCGAGCCGACCATTGCCGCCCTGCAAACCTCGCTGCAAGGCGTGACCGACTACCACAGCCTGGACGCCGACAAGCGCGTTGAAGTGCGCCGCTACTTGTTGTGCCTGGATGACACGGCGAAGAAAGTAGGCAAGCTGCCAGGCCTGGACGCCCGTGAAAAGGCCGACCTGGAAAAGCTGCGCAAAGACCTTACCGCCACCACTGAATACGCCCCGTTCTGGGTGATCGTGGCCGTCGCCCTGGCCTTGGGCCTGGGCACCATGGTGGGCTGGAAGCGTGTGGTGCTGACCGTAGGCGAGAAGATCGGCAAGCAAGGCATGACCTATGCCCAGGGCATGTCGGCACAAATCACCGCAGCCTGCGCCATCGGCCTGGCCAACGTGTTCGCCCTGCCGGTATCGACTACCCACGTACTGTCGTCGGGCGTTGCCGGCACCATGGTCGCCAACAAAAGTGGCCTGCAAGGCGGCACCGTCAAGACCATCCTGATGGCCTGGGTGCTCACCCTGCCAGCCTCGATGGGCCTGGCGGCCGGCCTGTTCTGGCTGGCGTCCAAAGCCATTGGCTGAGTGATACTGCAAATAGAAAAAGGCGCCCCCGGGGGCGCCTTTTTTCATCTCTGCGAAAAACCGCTTCTTGTAGGAGCGGCCCGTGCTAGCCAAGAGAGTCACTACTTTTTCTTGCCCCCCAACAACGACCCCATCAACCCACGCACCAACTGCCGCCCCAACTGATTAGCTGCCTGACGCACCGCCGATTTGATAGCCTGCCCCGCCGCACTCTGCAAGAATTCACCGGCTTTGTCGGCAAAGCTCTCTTCATCCGCCTTCGGTTGCGGCGCCGGCTCTACCGCCTCACCTTTACGCTGGGTGAGCATTTCATAGGCCGATTCACGGTCCACCGGCTTGTCATAGCGCCCGGCCAACGGCGAAGCCGTAATCAGCGCACTGCGCTCAGCCGCACTCAACGGCCCGATCCGCGACTGCGGCGGTGCCACCAGCACCCGCTGGACCATGGCCGGCGTGCCCTTCTCTTCCAGCGTACCCACCAACGCCTCGCCAATCCCGAGTTCGGTCAGCACCGCCAGGGTGTCGAATGCCGGGTTGGGGCGAAAGCCATCAGCCACGGCGCGCAGCGACTTCTGCTCCTTGGCAGTAAACGCCCGCAAGCCGTGCTGAATGCGCAAACCCAGCTGGGCCAACACCGCATCCGGCAAGTCGCCAGGCGACTGGGTAACGAAGTACACGCCAACCCCCTTGGAGCGGATCAGCCGCACTACTTGCTCCAGGCGGTCCTGCAGCGCCTTGGGCGTACCGTTGAACAGCAGGTGCGCCTCATCGAAAAACAACGCCAGCACCGGCTTGTCGGCATCGCCGCGTTCAGGCAACTGTTCGAACAACTCGGCCAGCAGCCACAACAGGAAGGTCGCGTACACCTTGGGGGCTTCATGCACCAGCCGGCTGGCATCGAGCAGGTGGATCCGGCCGCGGCCATCCGGGTCCGGGCGTAGCAGGTCTTCCAGCTGCAATGCCGGCTCGCCGAACAACGCCTCGGCGCCCTGTTGCTCCAGCGTCGCCAGCCGGCGCAGCAGGGCCTGGGTGGATGCCGCGGTCATCAGGGCACTGTCTTCACCGAGCAGTTGCGGGTTGTCCTTCAGGTGCGCGAGCAGCGCCTTGAGGTCCTTGAGGTCCAGCAACAACAGGCCCTCACGGTCGGCCACCTTGAACGCGGCATACAGCGCCGCCTGCTGGCTGTCGGTCAGTTCCAGCAAGTTGCCCAGCAGCAACGGCCCCATCTCGCTAAGGGTGGTGCGCAGCGGGTGGCCAGACTGCCCGGCGATATCCCACACGCTGACCGGGCAGCCCCGCGGCGTATGCCCCAGCCATGGCATGCCGGCAATGCGCTCGGCGACCTTGCCCTGCGGCGCACCGGCAGCGCCCAAACCGCAGAGGTCGCCTTTGACATCGGCGGCGAACACTGCCACCCCGGCATCACTGAACACCTCCGCCAGCCGCTGCAGGGTGACGGTCTTGCCAGTCCCCGTCGCCCCTGCCACCAGGCCGTGGCGGTTGGCCAGCCGCATTGCTTGCCCGACGGGCTGGCCATCAGGGCCTGCGCCTACAACGATGGTGGAATTTTCCGACATCTCTTAATCCTCTGCTCAAGCTTTAGCTTAATTCGGCCGATACCTTTGGGTCATATTCGCCTTAATAGAGAGGAACAACCGAAAAGGGAATTTTCGGGATGTTGCACTGCCTTGCGGCTCTACGCGTGCGAACGCCTGATATAAAACCTTAGCGGAACCGATTACGCCATGAACAAAAGCCTTCGTTTCAGCCACAAGATTCTTTTGGCGGCTTCACTGATCGTGATACTCGCCTTCAGCCTTTTCACCCTCTACAACGATTACCTCCAGCGTAATGCGATCCGCGAGGACCTGGAAAACTATCTGGCTGAAATGGGCACCTCCACTTCGACCAACATCCGCAACCTGTTCGAAGGGCGTATCAAACTGGTGGAAAACCTGGCGCAGAACATTGCCCAGAGCCCGGCCAATGCTGAAACCCTCATGGGCCAGAATGCGCTGATTTCCAGTTTCCTCACTGTTTACCTGGGCAAGGTTGATGGCGGCTTCAGCGTGCGCCCAGATTCGAAAATGCCCGATGGATATGACCCGCGCACCCGGCCCTGGTACAGAGATGGCATGAATGCCAGCGGGGCAACCCTGACCGAGCCGTACATCGACATGACCACCAACAAGATGGTCATCGGCATCCTCAGCAAGGTCTCCAGCAGTGTCGGCGTGGTGGGCGGCGACCTGGCACTGGACGGCCTGGTGCAAATCATCAACTCGCTGAACTTCGGTGGCATGGGCTACGCCTTCCTGGTCAACGACCAGGGCAAGATCCTGGTGCACCCGGACAAAGACCTGGTGATGAAGTCGCTGTCGGACCTGTTCCCGCAACACACCCCGAAGCTTTCCAGCGAGCTGACCGAAGTGCAGGGCGATGGCCAGGCCCGCTTGCTGAGCTTCACCCCGATCAGCGGCCTGCCGTCGGCCAACTGGTACATCGGCCTGTCGGTGGACAAGGACAAGGCCTTCTCGATGCTCAGCACCTTCCGCACCTCGGCGGTGATCGCCACGGTCGTGGCGGTGGTGATCATCATCGGCCTGCTTGGCCTGCTGATCCGCGTACTGATGCAGCCGTTGCACACCATGACCCGTGCCATGGAAGACATCGCTGAAGGTGAAGGCGACCTGACCAAGCGCCTGCGCATCCACAACCACGACGAATTCGGCGTCCTCGGCAACGCCTTCAACCGCTTCGTCGAGCGTATCCATGGCAGCATCCGCGAAGTGTCCTCGGCCACCGAGCAGGTCAACGAAGTCGCCTTGCGGGTCATCAGCGCCTCGAATTCGTCGATGACCAACTCCGACGAGCAGTCCAACCGCACCAACAGCGTGGCCGCCGCCATCAACGAGCTGGGCGCCGCCGCCCAGGAAATTGCCGGTAACGCCGCCCAGGCTTCGCAGCACGCCAGCTCCGCACGCTTGCTGGCCGAAGAAGGCCAGCAAGTGGTCGAGCGCAACATTGCCGCGATGAACCGCCTGTCGGACCTGATCGTCACCTCCAGCGAGCACATCGAAACCCTGAACAGCAAGACCGTGAACATCGGCCAGATCCTTGAAGTGATCACCAGCATCTCCCAGCAGACCAACCTGCTGGCGCTGAACGCCGCCATCGAAGCGGCCCGCGCCGGTGAAGCCGGGCGTGGTTTTGCCGTGGTTGCCGATGAAGTGCGCAACCTGGCACACCGCACCCAGGAGTCGGCGCAGCAGGTGCAGACCATGATCGAAGAACTGCAGGTGGGCGCCCGCGATTCGGTCGAGACCATGGACCAGAGCCAGCGTCACAGCCAGGACAGCGTGCAGATCGCCAACCAGGCCGGTGAGCGCCTGGACAGCGTGACTGTGCGCATCGGCGAGATCGACGGCATGAACCAGTCGGTTGCCACCGCCACGGAGGAGCAGACCGCCGTGGTCGAGGCAATCAACATGGACATCAACGAAATCAACATGCTCAACCAGGAAGGCGTGGAGAACCTGCAAGCGACCTTGCGGGCGTGCTCCGACCTGGAGAAGCAGGCTGGCCGCCTGAAGCATCTGGTGGGCAGTTTCCGTATCTGACCGTCAGGCTGAGTCGCTTGCTTCGCGGGTAAACCCGCTCCTGCAGGATCTCCACCACCCTTGAATGCGTGGTGATCCCTGTAGGAGCGGGTTCACCCGCGAAGATGCCCACACAGCTGCCCCTGCCATCCCCGTTCCCACCCAACTCCGATCGAACAAACTATTCTTCTGAAAGGTCAACCTTTAGGCGCGTCATCGCCGGCAAGTTACCGCTTGATGACACACCCGAAGACGATCCCGGAGGGATGCTGATCGTGCACATCGCCGACATCACCATGTTCTACGCCCCGGCCAGCGGTGGCGTACGTACCTATCTTGATGCCAAACATCACCGTCTCGAAGCCATTCAGGGTGTACGCCACAGCCTGTTGATTCCCGGTGCCAGCGCCCACAACGCCGATGGTATCTACCACGTGCCGGCGCCCCCCTTGCCGTTCGGCAAGGGTTATCGCTTTCCGGTACGCCTGGCCCCCTGGTGCAAGACACTACGCACACTCAAGCCCGACCTGATCGAAGTCGGCGACCCCTACCTGACCGCCTGGGCGGCGCTGGAGGCGCGGCGCCAGCTCGATGTGCCGGTCATCGGTTTCTACCATTCCGATCTGCCCTTGCTGGTGAGCAACCGCATGGGCAACTGGTTTACGCCGAATGTAGAGGCCTATGTCAGCAAGCTGTACGGCAATTTCGACCGGGTGCTGGCCCCCAGCCAGGTCATGGCCGACAAGCTGCGCCGGCTGGGTGTGCGTGACGTGCATGTACAGCGCCTGGGCGTAGACCTGGCCACCTTCAACCCCGCACGGCGCGACCCACGCCTGCGCGCCGAACTGGGCATTGCCGACACCAGCCGCCTGCTGATCTATGCCGGCCGAGGCTCGCGGGAAAAGAACCTGCCGGTGCTGCTCGACTGCATACAACAGCTTGGCAGCCCCTACCATTTGTTGCTGGTGGGCTCGAACATGCCGGCCAACGTGCCGAACAACGTCAGCGTGATCGACCACTTCTGCCCTGCCGCGGAGGTCGCGCGGTTCATGGCCAGCGCCGACCTGTTGGTGCATGCGGGCGATCAGGAAACCTTCGGCCTGGTCATTCTCGAAGCCATGGCCAGCGCCACACCGGTGGTAGCCGTGCGCGCCGGTGCCTTTGGCGAAATCATCAACGAACAGTGCGGCCGCCTGTGCGCGCCCAACGATGGCCGCGCCATGGCAGCGGCCGTACGCGAGGCGTTCGAGGCCGGTACACGCAAACTCGGTGTGCAGGCCCGGCACCACGTGGAGCAGCACTACGCGTGGGACAACGTGGTCAACGGCCTGCTGCAGCACTACCAGGCCGTGCTGGGTCACCAGCCACAGGTACGCGCCCATGCTTGAGCCACTGCCGCCATCGCGCAGCCTGATGCTGGTGCTGCACGATGTCGCGCCCGAGACCTGGTCCGACTACCAGCCCTTTGTCCAGGCCGTCGACGCCATCGGCGGCGTACCCATGACCTGGCTGGTGGTGCCGGACTTTCACCAGCGCAACCCGCTGCTGCGCTCACCGGCTTTCTGCCGCCTACTGGAACGGCGCCTGGCCCAAGGCGACGAGCTGGCCCTGCACGGCTATTTCCATGCCGACAATGGCCCGCCACCCCGTACGCCCGGTGAATACTTCATGCGCCGCATCTACACCCATGAGGGCGAGTTCTTCGGCCTCGACCGGCAACAGGCGTTGCAGCGCCTGGAGCACGGCCTGGCGCTGTTCGACCAGCAGGGTTGGCCGGTGGCAGGCTTCGTCGCGCCGGCCTGGTTGATGAGCGAAGGCACCCGCCAGGCGCTGCGCAGCCTGCCGCTGCGCTACACCAGCACGCCACAGCACCTGTACCGCCTGCCCGACTTCACGGCCATCAAGGCACCGGGGCTGGTATGGAGCGCCCGCAGTGCCTGGCGCCGAGGGTTGTCGCGGGTACTGTGCGACTGGCAATGCCGGCGCTGGCACAACGCCGAGACCCTGCGCTTGGGCCTGCACCCGGTGGACATGCGCCATCGCACCTCCCGCGAGTACTGGCTGAACACCTTGCGCACCCTGCTGGCACAAGGCCGTGAGCCACTGACCAAATCGGCCTGGCTGGACCGCCAGGCGAAAGCATGAACCGCCTGGCCTGGCTTGGCCTGGCACTGCTCGGTGCGGTGCTGGTACCCACCCTGCTGGGTGGCAGCGAGCTGCTGCCCAGGCTGAAAGGCTTCGAGCCCGGCCTGTTGCTGACGCTGTTGGGCATGATCCTGCTGTGCTGGGTGATCAATGCCATCCGCCTGCGCCTGCTGCTCGGCCAGCAAGGTGAAAGGCTTGGGCGCATGCGTAGCCTGGGCGTGGTGATGGCCACCGAATTCGCCATTTGCACCACGCCCGGGGGTAGCGGCGGCCCGTTGACCCTCATGGCTCTGCTTGCGCGTGAACGCATCGGCCCGGCGCACAGTGGCGCCGTGTTCGCCATGGACCAGCTCAACGACTTGCTGTTCTTCTTCTGCGCCATGCTGGCGATTGCCGGCTATGCGCTGTTCCACAGCCTGGGTCGCAGCCAGGAAAGCATGCTACTGGGCAGTGCATTGCTGCTGTGCACGGCGCTGGCCGGGGTAATCGGCCTGATGCGCTATCGACGCGTGGTGATGCGCGTAAATGGCAAGCTGCTGCAGCGCGTGGGCGTCGGCAGGCAGCGTCAACGGCGTTGGGCACGCAAGGTGCTGCATTTCATCGACGCACTGGCGCAAACCTGGCGCCTGCCCAAACGCACGCTGGCAATGGTGTTCACCTTGACCTGTGCGCACTGGAGCTTGCGCTACAGCGTGTTGTACCTGGTATTGCGCGGGCTGGGCGTGGATTTGGCGTGGATCCCCAGCTTCCTGGTGCAGATGCTGTCACTCAGTGCTGGGCAGTTCAGCCTGCTGCCGGGTGGGGCGGGAGCCGCCGAGCTGACTTCGGCCAGCCTGCTGACGCCACTGGTGGGCAGTTCGACCGCCGCGGCGGCGATCCTGATATGGCGGGCGGTTACTTACTACTTTTATCTGCTCGCGGGTGGGCCGGTGTTCGTGTGCCTGCTGGCGCGTCCGCTGCTGGAGCGCTGGCGGCGTCAGGCGGGTTGAGCTGTTGCCAGAGTTCGGCGGCGCCGGGGAAGTCGGTGCCGTCGGTGTCGGCCAGGGCTTCGGGGTCGTAGCGTGCCAGGCAACCTTCGCCCAGGGTGGGTGGGGGTGAGGCGGTGGGTTGGTTGCGTTGCTTTGCCACTGTAGTACCCCTCAAGATCGCCGGGGGCGCGTTGCGCCCCATCGCGACACAAGGCCGCTCCTACACAAAGCACGGCGTACACCTTGTAGGAGCGGCCTTGCGTCGCGATGGGCTGCCAAGCAGCCCCAAAATCTCACAGGCAACCCGACTGTATCAGTCAAACACCACCGTCTTGTTGCCATGCACAAGCACGCGGTCTTCCAGGTGATAACGCAGGCCACGGGCCAGTACCATCTTCTCCACGTCACGGCCAAAGCGGACCATGTCCTCGATGCTGTCGGCATGGCTGACACGTACCACGTCCTGCTCGATGATCGGGCCGGCGTCCAGCTCTTCGGTGACGTAGTGGCAGGTTGCACCGATCAGCTTCACGCCACGCAGGGACGCCTGGTGATACGGCTTGGCACCCACGAACGAGGGCAGGAAGCTGTGGTGGATGTTGATCACCTTCTCGGCATAATCCCGGCACAGTTGCGGCGGCAGGATTTGCATGTAGCGGGCCAGCACCACCACGTCGGCAGCATGTTCCTCGACCAGGCGCGACACTTCGGCAAACGCCGGGGCTTTGTCCTTGGGGTCAACCGGTACATGGAAGAACGGAATACCGTGCCACTCGACCATGCTGCGCAGGTCGTTGTGGTTGGAGATCACGCAAGGGATCTCGCAGTCCAGCTCGTCGGTGTGCCAGCGGTGCAGCAGGTCGGCCAGGCAGTGCGACTCACGGCTGGCCATCAATACCACGCGTTTTTTCTGCGCCGAGTCGGTCACGCGCCAGGTCATGGAAAACTCTTCAGCGATCGGTGCAAAGGCCTCGCGGAAGGCTTCGATACCGAACGGCAGTGATTCAGCGCGGATTTCATGACGCATGAAGAACCAACCACTCTGCTCATCGGAGTGGTGGCTGGCTTCGTTGATCCAGCCATTGTACAAGGCCAGGAAATTACTGACTTTCGCCACGATGCCTACACGGTCGGGGCAGGCGATCACCAGACGATAGGTGCGCATGAATGAGACTCCAGAACTTCGCAAAGGCGCTCATTCTAGCGGCACACCAGGAAAAACGCAGTATTGATTGCAGCGAGGGCGGTCTGTGTAGCCAGCGCGCTGCACTGCGGGCAATGTCTGACAGACATGACCAACGTCACGGCGCTTATGTAAATTTTTGTTCACCTGAGAAATATTGTCACAGCTTAATTAACAGTTAACTGCCCAATATTATGTTTACTTGCGAGTATCGGCTGTCTATTATTGCCCCACACATTTCCGAACACGCATTAAGGAACACTCCATGTCCCTGATCAACGAGTACCGCGCTACCGAAGAAGCCATCAAGGAACTTCAGGCCCGCCTGGCCAACCTGTCGCAGGATGACAAGCTGA
Source organism: Pseudomonas sp. NPDC089408 (assembly GCF_044749445.1). Classification (NCBI taxonomy): domain Bacteria; kingdom Pseudomonadati; phylum Pseudomonadota; class Gammaproteobacteria; order Pseudomonadales; family Pseudomonadaceae; genus Pseudomonas; species Pseudomonas sp. NPDC089408. Next base: position 301,692 of record NZ_JBIVHY010000003.1, on the reverse strand, counting down.
AGAAAGAACTGGAGTTCGAAGGCAAACTGCGCACCCTGATGGGCGAGTACTCCAAGTCGCTGCGCGACGTGATTGCCCTGCTCGACCCAGAGTCGAAATTGAGCAAAGCACCCCGTGGTGCGGTCAAGACTGTTGCCACCAAGCGTGCGCGCAAGGTCAAGCAATACAAGAACCCGCACAACGGTGAAGTGATCGAAACCAAAGGCGGCAACCACAAGACCCTGAAAGAGTGGAAAGCCACTTGGGGCGGCGACGTGGTTGAAAGCTGGGCTACTCTGCTGGACTGATTGTCCACCTACGCCTTTGCTTGTCGCAAAAGAAAACGCCGGCACATTGCCGGCGTTTTTTGTTTGCCTGGCTTTCAGGCAATAGCAAACTGTTGCTGCAATTGCCGAGCATGCACTTGCCAGGCATCCAGCACTCGCCTGCCCGCCTCGTCGGCGCCCTCCCAGGCTTGCTGACGCGCCTGTTCGAAGTCACCCAGGGTATTCGGTGCGCCCCATTGCGGGTCGCTCAGGCGCTGCTGGCAGAAGCCCTGCCAACGCTGTCGCTCTTCGTGGCTCAAGGTGTCAGGGAAGTTACGTGCCCGATAACGGAACAACAGTTCAGGCAGCCGCGGATCATCGAACATCCAGTGCCCACTGCCCAACTGTGCAGGGTCCAGCGTACGAACTTGCTCGCACAAGCGCCGGTCGCGATCACCGATAAAACCCTCATACAACTGCTGTTCCGGGTCGTCACTCGGGGCAAAGTCTTCCTTGCCGTAGATGTGCTCCAGCTTGTCTTGCCATTGCGCCTGTTGATTGGCCAACTGTTCGCCGCGCAATTGTAACAACGTCAAGTCGAGGCCCAATCGTTGTTGATCGACCGGGCGCAATACCGACAGCGGCGCCAGTACCGGACAACGATTGATCTGCACCAGTTTCAGCGGAACCGGTAATTCACCTTCGGCCAATTCATCATGTCGGGTGTACAAGCGCTGACGCAGAACTTCAGCACTTTCCCTTAGTAACGGTAGGGTTTCCTGATGCAAGTCGCACACAATCAGTGCATTGCGATTGCGCGGGTGCCAGGCCAGCGGCAATACCACGCCCAGGTAATTACGCGCCGCCGAAAAGCGCCCGGAAATATGTACCAGCGGCTGCAGCAGGCGGACCTGTTCCATCACTTTATGCTTGCTGCGCAACTGGAACAGCCAGTCATACAACTTGGGCTGTTTCTGCCGGATCAGGCGGGCCAGGGCGATGGTTGCCCGCACGTCGGAAAGCGCTTCGTGGGCATGCCCGTGGTCAATGTCATTGGCCTTGCTCAACAGTTCCAGGCGCAGGCTGGTGCGCCCGTCCTGCTGCGGCCATTGAAGACCATCAGGGCGCAAGGCATAGGCGGTGCGCACAATGTCGATCAGGTCCCAGCGGCTGTTGCCGCCCTGCCACTCACGGGCATAGGGGTCGAAAAAATTGCGGTACAGGCTGTAGCGGGTTACTTCGTCATCGAAGCGCAGCGTGTTGTAGCCGGCGCCGCAGGTGCCCGGCTGCGCCAGTTGCGCATGCACCCGGGTCATGAACTCGGCTTCGCACAGGCCCTGTTCGGCCAGCAACTGCGGGGTGATACCGGTCACGAGGCAGGCTGCCGGGTGCGGCAGGATATCGTCCGAAGGCCGGCAATAAAGGCTGATCGGCTCGTCGATCTCGTTGAGGTCGAAGTCGGTGCGCAGGCCGGCCACCTGCAGCGGCCGGTCACAGCGCGGGTTGATGCCGGTGGTTTCGTAGTCGTGCCAGAAAATGCTGGAGGTCACGGGGTCGTCCTGTATCAAGGTCGACCCGAATTCTAGCGCGATTCTGCAACGCCAAGGCTCAGGCAGAGGCGTTGGCCGGGCGGAAGCTGAAATAGTCGCGCAGCGAACGGACGAAATCATCGTACTCGCGCGGTGCCTGCAGCAGCATGAACCCCGAATCGTAATGCCCGGGGGTCTGGTCTTCGCTGCACCACAGGCAGCTGGCAGTGAGGTTGACGAACTGGTGGCCGCCGCCGACCAGCGGCATGCGCAACTGCAGCTCGTAATCGGGCCCAACCAGCACGGGTAGCTGGCTAATGACCATCAAACCGTCTTCGGAGGCATTGCCCAGCTGGCCGATCTCCTGACCGGTAAAGCGGTTGAACACCTTGAGGACACAAGGCAGCTGATGGCGTTCGATATGGCGCTTGTTGAACATGATCGCGGGTGTATTCCGTACCTGGTGCCAGGAATACAAGGTACTGGCGGTTGTTGTAACAGCTGAGTTACAGATTAGCGCAGCGCGCGCTGCAAATCTCGTGAAATAAACCACACCTTGGTGTTAGCGCCAAGGTGCGGTCGTCACCGGGCTGGCCACAGCCGCTTCGCTGCCGCGCAAGTGGCCTAGTTTTTCCAGCGTCTGCAGACGTGCCTGGGCCCGGTAGGCGTACTCGTTGCGCGGGTACTGCTGGATCAGGTACTGGTAGGTCTGCGCAGCATCCACATACAACGCCTGGCGTTCCAGGCACTGGCCACGCAGCAGCGACACCTCGGGGTGGATGAACGGGCGTGCGCGGCTGGTGCGGTCGACCTGCGACAGTTCAAGCATGACCCGCGCACAATCGCCACGGTCGTAGGCGCGGTAGGCATTGTTCAGGTGGTGGTCCATGGACCAGCGGGTGCAGCCGGTGGCGCTGACGGCCAGGGCTAAAACGATCAGGGCTCGCATGGGGATCTCCTTTGATGGGAAGTATATCGGCTTGGAGTGGGTTTTCTTCAATCGCGAGCTGCAAGCTGCAAGCTGCAAGCTGCAAGCTGCAAGCGGCAAGAAAAAGCAGCGTATGCGCCGCTCGCGCTTTTACTTGTAGCTTGCCGCTTGTAGCTTGCAGCTGCCCGTTTGTAGCTTGCAGCTGCCCTATCCCGGAAGGTCGCAGGTAGTGCAACGGAACAATGACTACAGCGAGATTCAGGAGTAGCCTTTCGCTGCGCTTCACTATAGGAGTCTGTGCATGAGCATCCGCCGTACCAAAATCGTCGCCACCCTTGGCCCCGCCAGCAACTCGCCGGAAGTGATCGAACAGCTGATCCTCGCCGGCCTGGACGTGGCACGCCTGAACTTCTCCCACGGCACTCCGGACGAGCACAAGGCCCGCGCGCGCCTGATTCGTGAGATCGCCGCCAAGAACGGCCGCCATGTTGCACTGCTGGGCGACCTGCAGGGTCCGAAGATCCGCATCGCCAAGTTCGCCAACAAGCGCATCGAATTGAAAATCGGTGACAAATTCACCTTCTCCACCGCCCACCCGCTGACCGAAGGCAACCAGGACATCGTCGGTATCGACTACCCCGACCTGGTCAAGGACTGCGGCGTCGGTGACGAACTGCTGCTCGACGATGGCCGCGTGGTCATGCGCGTCGAAACCGCCACCGCCGATGCCCTGCACTGCGTGGTGATCATTGGTGGCCCGCTGTCGGACCACAAAGGCATCAACCGCAAAGGTGGCGGCCTGACCGCACCGGCCCTGACCGAAAAAGACAAGGCCGACATCAAGCTGGCCGCGGAAATGGACCTGGACTACCTGGCCGTGTCGTTCCCGCGTGACGCCAGCGACATGGAATACGCGCGCAAGCTGCGTGACGAGTCCGGCGGCAGCGCCTGGCTGGTGGCCAAGATCGAACGCGCCGAAGCGGTTGCCGACGACGAGACCCTGGACAAGCTGATCCTTGCCTCCGACGCCGTCATGGTTGCCCGTGGTGACCTGGGCGTGGAAATCGGCGACGCCGAGCTGATCGCCATCCAGAAGAAGATCATCCAGCACGCCCGCCGCAACAACAAGGCGGTGATCGTGGCGACCCAGATGATGGAGTCGATGATCCAGAACCCGATGCCGACCCGTGCCGAAGTGTCCGACGTGGCCAACGCCGTGCTCGACAACACCGACGCGGTGATGCTGTCGGCCGAGAGTGCTGCAGGTTCCTACCCGATCGAAGCCGTACAGGCCATGGCCCGTATCTGCTCGGGCGCCGAAAAGCACCCGACCAGCCAGAAGTCCAGCCACCGCCTGCACACCACCTTCGAGCGCTGCGACGAGAGCATCGCCTTGGCGGCCATATACACCGCCAACCACTTCCCGGGCGTGAAAGCGATCATCGCCCTGACCGAAAGTGGCTACACCCCGCTGATCATGTCGCGCCTGCGTTCGCACGTGCCGATCTACGCGCTGTCGCCGCACCGCGCTACTCAGGCCCGGGCCAACATGTTCCGTGGCGTCTACCCGATTGCCTTCGACCCGGCTTCGCTGCCGGCCGACAAGGTCAGCCAGGCAGCCGTCGACGAACTGCTCAAGCGTGGCCTGGTGGAGCAAGGTGACTGGGTGATCCTGACCAAGGGTGACAGCTACCACACCATCGGTGGCACCAATGGCATGAAGATCCTGCATGTGGGTGATCCGCTGGTTGGTTGATCTGCTGCTCTGATGGGGCCGCTTTGCGGCCATCGCGACACAAGGCCGCTCCTACAGGGGTTACGCATTACCCTGTAGGAGCGGCCTTGTGTCGCGAAAGGAGGGCGAAGCCCTCCCAGCATTCTCAAACATGCTCAACGAACACATCAGCAAACACCTGCCCCCGCGGCACCCCGGCAATAAACAGCCGCCGGGCAAACCGCTCGACACTCCCCGGCGCACCACACACTAGCGCTACCGTCTGCCGCGATGACGGCCGCAACCCGGCCAGCGCTTCCTCAAGCCGCTCCGCCAGCACCAACTCCACCTTAACCCCTGACAACTGCAACAGCGGTTCCGCCAGATAGTGCCCGGCCAGGTCCCGCGCCACATGCACAAGCCTTATCTCGCCCTGATGGCCCTGCCGCAATGCCTCGCGCAAGATGCCCCACAGTGGCGCCAGCCCGGTACCCGCTGCCAACAGCCACAGCGGTCGGTTCTGCCAGTCGGGGTCGTAGTGCAACGCGCCACCTCTCAGCTCACCCAGACGCATCTCATCGCCCACCTGCAGCCCACGCGCCTGGTCACAAAAAGCACCAGGTCGCCGGCAGTCGATATGGAACTCAAGCTGATCATCCTCACCCGGCAAGCTGGCCAGCGAATACGGCCGTGCGACTTCGCCAAGCCACAGCACCACATGCTGACCGGCCTGATAGCGCAACGCTCGTTCGGGCTTCAAGCGCAATCGCAAGACATCGCCAAACCAGTCCAACCCGCTGATCCTGGCCGGCACGCCATCGCGCCGTGGATCGAACAGTGCTACCTGCAGGTTCTCGACCACCCGGCACTGGCAGGCCAGGCGCCAGCCCTGGGCATGCTTGTCCAGGACCAAGGCTTCGGGCAGGGCGTCCAGCGGCTGCCCAGCCTGACAATGCACAAGGCAGGCATGGCAGCTGCCGGCGCGGCAACTGTAGGGCACATTAAGCCCGGCCTCGTTCAGGGCATCGAGCAGGTTGCTGCCGGTCGGCACCGCCCAGCGGCGCTCGCCCACGCAAAGTTCGGGCATGTTCAGGTATCTCTTCCAGCTTCAGAGTGTTGGGGGCGCTCTGCGCCCCGATCGCGACGCAAGGCCGCTGCTACAGGAGATCGCGGTCAATTGTAGGAGCGGCCTTGTGTCGCGATCCGGCTGCGCAGCAGCCCCATCGATTTTAAGGCCTGTCACATGAGTCAGCAGCAAAAAGGATGCCTGGCGCCCAACCGACCATGGTCCAGACCACTCGCAGGTGTTTCACGCGGTGAGGCACGCTATACTGCCGCGCCCTTTTGCGTCGGCCATGCTGCCGGCGCGCCTTTGCAAGGCGTTTCGACATGCTGGTCGGCACCGTCGAGCGTCTCTATGAATGTTCCCGTCTTTAAGAGGAGCGCGCTGCATGACCGTGATCAAGCAAGACGACCTGATTCAGAGCGTCGCCGATGCCCTGCAATTCATCTCGTACTACCACCCCGTCGATTTCATCCAGGCCATGCACGAGGCCTATCTGCGTGAAGAGTCGCCAGCTGCGCGCGACTCCATCGCCCAGATCCTGATCAACTCGCGCATGTGCGCCACCGGCCACCGCCCGATCTGCCAGGACACCGGTATCGTCACCGTGTTCGTGCGCGTGGGCATGGACGTACGCTGGGACGGCGCTACCCTGAGCGTCGACGACATGATCAACGAAGGTGTGCGTCGCGCCTATAACCTGCCTGAAAACGTCCTGCGCGCCTCGATCCTGGCCGACCCGGCCGGTGCCCGCAAGAACACCAAGGACAACACCCCGGCAGTGATCCACTACTCCATCGTCCCCGGCGACAAGGTCGAGGTCGATGTCGCCGCCAAGGGCGGCGGCTCGGAGAACAAGTCGAAGATGGCCATGCTGAACCCGTCCGACTCGATCGTCGACTGGGTGCTGAAGACCGTGCCGACCATGGGCGCTGGCTGGTGCCCGCCTGGCATGCTCGGCATCGGCATCGGCGGTACCGCCGAGAAGGCCGCAGTCATGGCCAAGGAAGTGTTGATGGAGTCCATCGACATCCATGAGCTGAAAGCCCGTGGCCCGCAGAACCGCCTGGAAGAAATCCGCCTGGAGCTGTTCGAGAAGGTCAACCAGCTGGGCATCGGTGCCCAGGGCCTGGGTGGCCTGACCACCGTGCTCGACGTCAAGATCATGGACTACCCGACCCACGCCGCCTCGCTGCCGGTGTGCATGATCCCCAACTGCGCCGCCACCCGCCACGCCCATTTCGTGCTCGATGGCTCCGGCCCGGCCGAGCTGGAAGCGCCGTCGCTGGACGCTTACCCGGAAATCGTCTGGGAAGCTGGCCCGAGCGCCCGTCGCGTCAACCTCGACGACATCACCCCGGAAGAAGTCGCCAGCTGGAAGCCAGGCGAAACCATCCTGCTCAACGGCAAGATGCTGACCGGCCGCGACGCCGCGCACAAGCGCATGGTCGAAATGCTCAACCGCGGTGAAGAACTGCCGGTGGACTTGAAAGGCCGCTTCATCTACTACGTCGGCCCGGTCGACCCGGTCGGTGACGAAGTGGTAGGCCCGGCTGGCCCAACCACCGCGACCCGCATGGACAAGTTCACCCGCCAGATCCTCGAGCAGACTGGCCTGCTGGGCATGATCGGCAAGTCCGAGCGTGGCCCGACCGCGATCGAAGCGATCAAGGACAATAAGGCCGTGTACCTGATGGCCGTGGGCGGCGCTGCCTACCTGGTGGCCCAGGCCATCCGCAAGTCGAAGGTTCTGGCCTTCGCCGAGCTGGGCATGGAAGCGATCTACGAGTTCGAGGTCAAGGACATGCCGGTAACTGTTGCCGTAGACAGCAACGGTGAGTCGGTACACATCACTGGCCCAGCCCTGTGGCAGAACAAGATTGCCCAGAGCCTGGCCGTTGAAGTGAAGTAAGCCTGGATGTAACCGTGTCGCCTGCTTCGCGGGTGAACCCGCTCCCACAGGGACCCCACAGGTTTCGAGACCTGTGATGTTGCTGTGGGAGCGGGTTCACCCGCGAAGAGGCCCTCCCTGTTTTCACAGAATCCGGTCAAACTGCTCCGGCCAGTCTCTACGGGTAAACACTTGCCCTTCCTGCCTCACCCGCCGCACCTTCTCAAGATCCACCTCACACACCAGCCACTGGCTGCTCTGCGGGTTCAACGCCTCACTCAACGCCACCACCCCGTCCCCCGGCATCCAGCTCGACGGCGTACTGGCAGGCCGCAAGACGGATCAAACCGGCAGCTCCTTGGTCCAGAACGACATCAGCTTGTCGGAGCTTTCCGCCTCGTCGAGGTCGCGCCAGGCATAACGGGTGCGCAGCGACGGATCGTGCAGGAAGCCGCGGTTGCGCCAGAAACCGTGCAACGGTTTGTAATCGGCCGGACGGCGTGGGTGAACGCCTGGCCGCTCTACGGCGCAGAACGCGCAGTAATCGAACTCGGCCAATTTGTGTGCGTAGGACTCGCGCTCGATGAAAAAGCGCACGCCCAGGCCCTGGCCACGGTACTCCGGCAATACCAGCGATTCACCGAAGTAATACACGCTGGCCGGGTCGCGGCCCTGGGCCAGGAATGGCTGCTGGAATTGCGGCGCAACATCCACCAGCGGCAGGCCGGTAGATGCGCCGACCACCTTGCCGTCGTCCAGCGCCAGCACCACCAGGCTGCGCCCGGAACGGGCATAGCTGGCCAGGTAGTCGGCTTCGTACTCCGGGGTGCCGTCGTACAGGTAGGGAAACTCGCGAAACACCGTTAAGCGCAGGCGAGCGAGGTCATCGATGTAAGGCGCGATAGCGGCGCCGTGCAACAGGCGTATTTCCATGCTTGGCGGTCGTTTTGTCGATGTGGATGACGCGCTCGGCTAAGCCGGGCTTGAGGGGAAACCCTATCATCCGGGGCAACGACCCGCCTTTTCCCTACACGACAGGTATTGTTCCATGACCGCTACCGAACTGGTAAATGCTTACTATGCCGCCTTCAACGCTGGCGACATGCCGGGCTTTCTGGCGCTGCTGAGCGAGGACGTGATTCACGACATCAACCAGGGTGAGCGGCAGATGGGCAAGGCCAGGTTTGCGGCGTTCATGGACAAGATGAACCGCTGCTACCGCGAGCGGCTGGCCGATATCGTGGTGATGCAGAACGCCGAAGGCAGCCGCGCGGCGGCGGAGTTCACCGTACACGGTGAGTACCTGGCTGATGATGAGGGGTTGCCGGCGGCCAACGGGCAGACCTACGTGTTGCCGGCGGGGGCGTTCTTCTACATTCACTGCGGCAAGATTGCCCGGGTGACCAACTATTACAACCTCAATGACTGGATTGAACAAGTCGGTTAAGCCTGGCAGGGGTGTATTGCCTGTACTGGCCTCTTCGCGGGTAAACCCGCTCCTACAAAGAATTGTGATTGATGTAGGAGCGGGTTCACCCGCGAAGAGGCCAGTGCAGGTAATTCAGATTCCCACAGCATCACCACCGAACCTGAGGACAGTGCAATCCCTGTGGGAGCGGGTTCACCCGCGAAGAGGCCCGGTCAGGCGATACGGGTACCCAGCACCTTGAGGAAGGCCGCCAGCCACGCCGGGTGCGCTGGCCAGGCCGGTGCGGTCACCAGGTTGCCATCTACATGCGCCTGGTCCACGGCTATGTCGATGAACGTGCCACCCGCCAGCCGCACCTCCGGCGCACACGCCGGGTACGCGCTGCATTCCCGTCCTTCCAGCACCCCGGCCGCCGCCAGCAACTGCGCGCCATGGCACACCGCCGCAATCGGCTTGCCCGCCTGGTCGAACGCGCGCACCAGCTCCAGCACCTTTTCATCCAGGCGCAGGTACTCCGGCGCGCGGCCACCGGGGATCAGCAGCGCGTCGTAACTCTCGGGCCGCACCCGCACAAAGTCGTAGTTCAGGGCAAAATTGTGCCCAGGTTTTTCGCTGTAGGTCTGTTCACCCTCGAAGTCATGAATCGCGGTACGTACCGTCTGCCCCGCCAGCTTTTCCGGGCACACTGCGTGCACCGTGTGGCCGACCATGCTCAGCGCCTGGAACGGCACCATCGCTTCGTAATCCTCGACGTAATCACCCACCAGCATGAGAATTTTCTTCGCCGTCATCGCATCCACTCCTTCCATTGCCCGTGAACAGTCATTGCACGATAGCCGCTATCAGTCACGGCGGTCGAGCACGTTCACTACCAGGCGGTCGAGCCAGCCCCATACCCGTTGCTTGACCCGCCGCCACAGCGGCCGGGCATGCCAGTGAGCAAGGTCAACCTCCTCGCTCAGGGCAAAGTCGCGCTCGAAGCTGGCAACCACGGCGGCGGTCAACGGCGGGTCCAGCGCCTCGATGTTGGCCTCAAGGTTGAAGCGCAGGTTCCAGTGGTCGAAGTTGCACGAACCGACGCTGACCCAGTCATCCACCACGGCCATTTTCAGGTGCAGGAAACACGGCTGGTACTCGAAAATACGTACCCCTGCGCGCAGCAGGCGCGGGTAGTAACGGTGCCCGGCGTAGCGCACCGAAGGGTGATCGGTGCGTGGGCCGGTCAGCAGCAGGCGCACATCCAGGCCCTTGCTGGCGGCGCGACGCAATGAGCGGCGCACGCTCCAGGTCGGCAGGAAGTACGGCGTGGCCAGCCATACCCGCTGCTTGCCGCTGTTCAGCGCCCGCACCAGCGCATGCAGGATGTCCTGGTGCTGACGGGCGTCGGCATAGGCTACCCGGCCCAGACCCTGCCCCTGTGCAGGCACCTTGGGCAGGCGCGGCAAGCCGAAGCCTTCGGCGGGGCGCCAGGCGGTGCGGCGGTTGTTGGCGTGCCATTGGCGGTCGAACAGCAGTTGCCAGTCGGTCACCACCGGCCCCTCCATCTGCACCATCACCTCGTGCCAGTCACTGGTGGCATCACCCGGTGTCCAGAACTCGTCGGTAACCCCGGTGCCGCCCACCGCGGCCCAGCGCTCATCCACCAGCAGCAGCTTGCGATGGTCGCGGTACAGGTTGCGAAGGCCGCGCTTCCAGCGCAGGCGGTTGTACCAGCGCAGGTACACACCCGCCTCCAGCAGGCGCTGGCGCAACTTGCTGTTGAAGGCCAATGAGCCGTAGTCATCGAACAGGCAGCGTACCCGCATGCCACGCCGGGCGGCCTGCTCAAGTGCTTCAACCACGGCTTCGGCACAGGCGCCAGCTTCGACCAGGTACAGTTCCAGGTCGACCTGGAACTCGGCACGCACGATCGCAGTGAGCATGCGCGGAAAGAACTCGGGGCCGTCGATCAGCAGCTCGAACTGGTTGCCATCCCGCCAGGGGAAGACCGGCCCCGCCATGTCAGCGGGCGGTGAAGATCAGCACCGCATTCACCGGTACCGATGGGTTGATGGATTTCAGCTTGGCGAACTTGCGCAGGCTTTCCAGCCCCGGCAGCAGGCCGAAATCCTCGGCACGCAGCACCACTGGCTCAAGGGTCACTACCTGGAAGCGTCGCGCATCCAGGCGGGTGGCCAGCAACAGCGCGTTATAACTGTGCGACTGGCCATGCAGGTTCACCGTCAGTGGCAGGCGCAGTTCGACCTGCGCCCCGTCGGCCAGGTCGTTGATCGGGCGCAGGTCGATTTGCGCCTTCACGCTGACTTCGGCAAACCGCTCGACCTCGAACAGGTGGTCGCGCATCTGCTCGTCGCGCAGCGGAATGCCGCTGCTCACCGAGTCCATCTCGATGCGCAAGCCCGCCGCGCCCTTGCGGTCGACCGCGCCATGCAGCACCAGAAAACGATGCACTTCGGCGGTATCACCGTTCTTGCCGGTAATGAACGACAGGCGCGAAGACTCGCCATCAAGGTGCCAGTTGGCATGGGCGGGCAGGCACAAAGCCAGCAACAGGGCGGGGAGCAGACGGGGCAGCTTGAACATGACAGATCTCGTGAAACCAGGCCGCCAACCTTACCCGCCCGCCTTCACGGCAGCAAGCGGCAACCCGCGCGCGTGCCCTGCCAGGCGGCCTGGTTGCGCTGGCCCAGGCCTTCGGCGGTAACCAGACGCTGCGGGGTGTTTTCCTCCAACCGGCGCAAAGGCAGCCATTGCTTCACATAGCCTCGGCAATACCCCTCGTCGAAGCCCATGACAAAGCGGCACGAGCAGTACTCCTTGGCCGAGTAGGCCGAGAGGATGCCGGGGAAGTCCGCCAGCGCCTGACGCTCCAGCCACGCCCAGCCGAGCAGGGCGACCAGCACCAGTAACAGCACGCGCTTCATGCACCCTCCTTGGGCAACGCCGCCAGCACCCGTTTCAGCAGTTCGTCATGACGGTAGCTGCCGTCACGGTCATCGCCGTAGCGCACGATCACCAGCTTTTGCGCAGGCAACACATAAAGCGCCTGGCCCCAATGCCCCAGGGCCGCGAAGGTGTCTGCGGGCGCATTCGGCCACGGCCGTTCGGCGCCGGCCAACGGCTGGTTGAGCCACCAGTGGCCGCCGGGGTTAGCCTCGCCGGGCAGCGCTTCGGCCTGGGCAAATGCCGTACGGTTGAAGGCCACCCAGGCCTGGGGTAGCAGTTGCTGACCCTGCCAGCGCCCGGCGCGCTGCATCAGCAGGCCGATACGTGCCAGGTCGCGGGCCGTGAGGTATAGGTAAGAGGAGCCAACGTAAGTGCCCGCACGGTCACGCTCCCACACCGCACTCTCGATACCCAAGGGGCTGAACAGTGCCTGCCAGGGGTAGTCATCATATTGACCGGGGTCGAGCATGCCGCGCAGCGCGGCGGCCAGCAGGTTGCTGTCGCCACTGGAGTAGAGAAAGCGCTGGCCGGGGCTGGCTGCCATGCCCCGCGCCGCCGTGTAGGCGGCCATGTCCGCGCGACCACGGGTATACAGCATGGCCACCACCGAGGATTTCAGCGGAGCGTATTCGTAGTCTTCCTGCCAATCCAGGCCGCTGGCCCAGTGCAGCAGGTCGGCCATGCGCACGCCAGGGTGGGCATCCATGGGTGGGTAGAAGCGGCTTGCTGCGTCTTGCAACTGGAAGCGGCCCTCGCCTTGGGCCACGCCCAGTAGTGTGGCGAGCACGCTCTTGCTTACCGACCAGGTCAGGTGCGCAGTGGAGGCAGTGGTGGGGGCGCCGTAGCGCTCGTGGAGGATGCGACCATCGCGGATGATCAGCAGGGCGTCGGTGCGGATGCCATTGCGCTCGGGGGTGGTGCGGGTGGGGAAGGCATAGGTGTCGACGGCTTGCCAGTTGAGGGTGGCGTTGTCGATTGGCCAGTCGGGATCAGGCCATTCCTCAGCCTTGGCGGATGCCATGGCCATGCAAAAAAGCAGCAGTAGACCTTTCAGCATCCCTTATTGGCTCGCAATTTTTGGGGCTGCTTTGCAGCCCTTTCGCGACGCAAGGCCGCTCCTACAGGTACAGCGCCAGGCCTGAAGCTGACGCGATCCCCTGTAGGAGCGGCCTTGTGTCGCGAAAGGGCCGCAAAGCGGCCCCAAGGATTTATAGGTTCACACAAACCTATCAGGCACTCATGACAATCCCGCAGCAGCCCAAGCCTTGTTCAGCCGCTTCTCCCGCGCCGCCATCGCCAGCGCCATCACCCCCTGATCGCGCTGCCAAAGTTCAGCCCACTGCACCGGCCCAGCCGCCAGTGCTGCATCGACTTCCCCGCGCAGCGCCTGGAACTGCGCAAACAACCCGCCCAGCAGCAAATGGCACCCCGTGCTATCGGCACACTGCCGGCTAGCCTCGGCACACCCAGCCAGCAGCGAGAGCAACTGCAGGCGCAAACCTTGCGACCAGGCACACGCCTGCCCCACCCCATACAACCAGGCCGTCAACGCCGTGAGCACATACAAGTCCTCCAGCGAGCGAAACGGCTTCACGTAGGCATCCCAACCATCACCGGCCAGCAACTCGCATGCCGCCTGCTCAAGCACCAATCGGCCGTGGCCCACCTCCGGCATCAGCGGCAAGGTCGGCAATGGCTCCAGCGTCACCCCCGGCTCACCGGGGTAGACCACCGCCAGGTTCAATTGCGGTGCTGCGCCTGCCGCCTCGCTGCGCGCCGCCACCAGCAGCCACTCTGCTTCAAGCCCGGCTGTGACGAAATCCTTGCTACCCGTCAGCCGCAAACCGTCCAGCCGCGTCTGCATGTCAGCCGGCCGCACGCTACGCCGCTCGGTTGCACACAGCGCGCCAAGGCTGGGCGGCGCACTGGGCCACAGCACGCGCAAGGCCGCCTGGTAACCGACCAGAAAGGCCAAGCCCGGGGTGGCCATTGCGCGCCCGCCCAATACCGCCAGTTCGAACGGCGCAACCGGGCCAAGGCGCTCGAGCAGCGCGGCGTAGGTTTCGCCCAGGGTGCCCGCCAGGGCCTGGCGAAGCGGGTCGTTGATTCGTTGCAACCAAGCCATGGCACAGCTCCTTTCCGGGGGCATTCGGTTAAGGCTCAGGGGGGTGTCACGCAAGCATCACCAAAGATTCACAGGGGTGACACCCCGTCTACCTAGGCTGACTTTGCACAACAAAGCCGACCGGCCGCAACCCTTCATGGCTGGCTTATGGAGACTCGTAATGACTCGGATCGCTCACGCTGGCGATAACAGCACTGAACGCCGTCTGCAAGCCGAACGCCTGGTTGGCGCCGCGGCGCTGCAAGAGGCCCAGGCCCTGCGCTACAACGTATTCAGCGCAGAATTCAAGGCCAAGCTCAAAGGTGCCGAGCACGGCCTGGACATGGACGACTACGACGTGCACTGCCGCCACATTGGTGTACGCGACCTGAGCACCGGCAAGCTGGTTGCCACCACCCGCCTGCTCGATCACCAGGCCGCCAGCAGCCTGGGCCGTTTCTACAGCGAAGAAGAATTCAGCCTGCACGGCCTGTTGCAGTTGCAGGGCCCGATCCTGGAGCTGGGCCGCACCTGCGTAGCCCCCGACTACCGCAACGGCGGCACCATCGCCGTGCTCTGGGGCGAACTGGCCGAAGTGCTCAACGAGGGCCGCTACAGCTACCTGATGGGCTGTGCCAGCATCCCCATGCAAGACGGTGGCGTACAGGCCCATGCGGTGATGCAGCGCCTGCGCGAGCGCTACCTGTGCACCGAACACCTGCGCGCCGAACCAAAGAACCCGCTGCCGAACCTGCCGCTTCCCAACAATGTCATTGCCGAAATGCCACCGCTGCTCAAGGCCTACATGCGCCTGGGCGCGAAGATTTGCGGCGAGCCGTGCTGGGACGAGGATTTCCAGGTCGCCGACGTATTCATCCTGCTCAAGCGCGATGAACTGTGCCCGCGCTACGCCCGTCACTTCAAGGCGGCGGTCTGATGCCGAAGCTGCGGGTACTGGCCCGCCTCTCCCGACTGCTGTTGGTATTGCTGCTGGGCATGCTGATGGCCAGCGTGATCGCCCTGGGCGAGCGGCTGGGCTTCAAGGCACCGATCGAACGCCGCCAGCGCTGGACCTGCCTGTTCATGAAACGCCTGGTCGCGGCCCTGCCCTTCGATGTGCGGGTAATCGGCGAGCTGCCGCAGCGGCCGATGCTATGGGTCAGCAACCATGTGTCCTGGACTGACATCCCCCTGCTCGGCATGTTGCTGCCACTGTCGTTCCTGTCCAAGGCCGAAGTGCGCCATTGGCCGGTGGCGGGCTGGCTGGCGGAAAAGGCCGGCACCCTGTTCATTCGCCGTGGTGGGGGTGACAGCCAGCGCCTGCGCGAGCAGATCGCCGGGCAACTGGGCCTGGCCCGGCCGGTGCTGATCTTCCCCGAAGGCACCACCACCAGCGGTCGCACCTTGCGCACCTTCCACGGCCGCCTGCTGGCGGGGGCCATCGACCGGGGCGTGGCGGTGCAGCCAGTGGCTATCCAGTACCTGCGTGACGGCCAGATCGACCCCGTTGCGCCGTTTATCGGCGATGAAGACCTGGTGTCGCACCTGATGCGCCTGTTTGCCCAGCCGCGGGGTGAGGTGTGCATCCACCTGTTGCCGCCGATTGGCAGCGTAGGCAAGGAGCGTGCGGTGTTGGCAGTGCAGGCGCAGCAGGCGATTCACCTGGCGTTGTTCGGGGTTGAAAACGGCGAGATGGCGCCACGGCGGCAGGCGCGGGCTGCCTGAGTTTTTTGCACTGCCTGTTATGGCCCTTTCGCGGGTAAACCCGCTCCTACGGGGACCGTGCAATCTTTGGTATCACGCTATCCCTGTAGGAGCGGGTTTACCCGCGAAAGGGCCGGCACAGCCAACACAACACTAACTGCCAGACACCCGCCCCGCCGCCGCAAACGCCTGCAATTCGGGATAAAACGCGCGGAAATCCGCCATCAACGGCTCATACAACCGCTCCAGCTCAGCCATCACCCCAACCATCCCTTCCGGCCGCGACAGCCGTCGGCCAATGCCGTTGAACACCTGTTCCAGCGTGGCGAAATCACCATACGCCCCCAGCCAGTCATCCGCCGCCATGAACGGTGCAATCCGCGCCAAACGCCCCGGCAATTCTGGCTCCGCCAGCAGTACCCGATAAAAATCGCCGGTGAACTGAGCCAGCGGCTGCTCGGCATAATCGTGCCAATGCCGCGCCAGGCAATGATCAAAGAACACATCCAGCACGATGCCGGCAAAGCGCCGCCGCTCGCGCGGAAAGCGCGCCAGCGCCGCCAGCACCAGCGGGTGCTGGTCGGTGTAACTGTCGATGTGCCGGTGCAGCCGAATGGCCGCCTCCAGCGCAGGCGCAAAACGCCCCTCCAGCGAGCCTTTGACAAAGTCGCCATACAGGCTGCCAAGCAGTTGTTGCGGCGCCGGGCCGCCCAGGTGCAAGTGCGCTAGGTAGTTCATGAGCGCATTCTAGCACCGCACCCGCCTATATCGTCATAACGCGATATAGCGATTCGTGCTCAGCTCAGAAGATCTTCATATTTGTATATCGGGATTCAGCGATTTACATTTCGCCCTATCGCGATATACCGCTACAACGAGCCCCAACCGATGCCACTCGATCTCGACGAAATCATAAAAGCGCTGGCCCACCCGGTCAGGCGAGAAATCCTCAGCTGGCTGAAAGACCCGGCAACTCAATTCCCCGACCAGTACCACAGCACCGAAAACGGTGTGTGTGCCGGGCAGATCGATCAACGCTGCGGCCTGTCGCAGTCAACCGTCTCCGCCCACCTGGCCACCTTGCAGCGCGCCGGGCTGATCAGCAGCCAGAAGATTGGCCAATGGCATTTCTTCAAACGCGACGAAGCCACCATCCAGGCGTTCCTCGAACAACTGCGCCAAGCGCTTTGACCAGCAGGTAACCGATATGACCACGCTTTTCGATCCGATCACCCTGGGCGACTTGCAACTGCCCAACCGCATCATCATGGCGCCGCTCACCCGCTGCCGCGCCGACGAAGGCCGCGTGCCCAATGCATTGATGGCCGAATATTACGTGCAGCGCGCCAGTGCCGGGCTGATCCTCAGCGAGGCCACTTCGGTCAGCGCCATGGGGGTCGGCTACCCGGACACCCCCGGCATCTGGAACGATGAACAGGTGCGTGGCTGGAACAACGTGACCAAGGCCGTGCATGCTGCGGGCGGGCGCATGTTCTTGCAGCTGTGGCACGTGGGCCGTATTTCCCACCCCAGCTACCTGAATGGCGAACTGCCGGTGGCCCCCAGCGCGATCCAGGCCAAGGGCCATGTCAGCCTGGTACGCCCGCTGAGTGATTACCCCACCCCGCGCGCACTGGAAACCGAAGAAATCAGCGACATCGTCGAGGCCTACCGCAGCGGCGCGGAAAACGCCAAGGCGGCCGGTTTCGACGGTGTGGAAATACACGGCGCCAACGGCTACCTGCTCGACCAGTTCCTGCAAAGCAGCACCAACCAGCGCACCGACCGCTACGGCGGCTCGCTGGAAAACCGCGCGCGCCTGCTGCTGGAAGTGACCGACGCAGCCATTGAAGTATGGGGCGCTAACCGTGTCGGCGTACACCTGGCGCCGCGTGCCGACGCCCATGACATGGGCGATGCTGACCGTGCCGAAACCTTCACCTATGTGGCCCGTGAGCTAGGCAAGCGTGGTATCGCTTTCATCTGCTCGCGCGAGCGGGAGGCTGACGACAGCATTGGCCCGCTGATCAAGGAAGCGTTCGGTGGCCCGTACATCGTCAACGAGCGTTTCAACAAGGCAAGTGCCAATGCAGCCTTGGCCAGCGGTAAGGCGGATGCGGTGGCGTTTGGTGTGCCATTCATTGCCAACCCTGACCTGCCGGCGCGGCTGGCGGCGGATGCGCCGTTGAACGAGGCGCATCCCGAGACCTTCTATGGCAGAGGGCCGGTGGGGTATATCGACTATCCGCGGTTGTGACTGAAATCGCCGGGGCCGCTCTGCGGCCCTTTCGCGACACAAGGCCGCTCCTACAAGGGAACGCGATCTCCTGTAGGAGCCGCCTTGTGTCGCGATAGGAGGGCAAAGCCCTCCCCTGCGATCTCAGGGCCGGGCGCTGATCTGCTGCTGCAGGTTCTGGATCTGGCTCTGCAGGGTGTTCAGGTTGCGTGTGGTCTGCCCACGGAACGCATCGAACTCTTGCACCGAGGCCCCACTGGACGCCGCCGCCGGGCGGTTTTCCATCTGCGTCTTGAGCACCAGCATGTCCTGCTCCAGGCTTTCGATGGCCGCTTTCTGGCCACCCTCCTTCTTCAATGCGGCCACCTCGTCACTCAAGTTCTTGAGCTGCCCGTCAAGCTTGCCGCCGTCCACCTGGCCCGACTTCAACGCCGCCAGCTCGGCATTCACGGCCTTCAACTGCGCCTGCAACTGGTCCTGCAGTTCGGTCACGGCCTTCTGCTGCTCACGCGTATCGGCCAGCACCTGCTCCAGGCGCTTGCCCAGGTCGCCCGCCTGGCCGGCGACGCCTTGCTGCAGCTTGCCCTGCTCGGCCAGGCTGGCCTGCAACTGGCGGATCTGCAGCTTGAGCGCTTCGCTGCCGGTGTTGACCGACGACTCGCTGGCCGCAACCTTGCCACTGATAGCCTGCAAGCGCCCGGCCGCGTCCTCGCTGATGCGGGCAAAGCTTTCCTGGGTCGCCACCAGTTGCTGCTCCATCAGCGAAATCTGCTGGAAGCTCCACCAGCCCAACCCTGCCAAGGCAATGAACGAAGCCCCCAGCAGTACCCACAATGCCCCGGTGCTGGCAGGCCTGGCGGCCTTTTGGCGGCTGCGAGACACATGCGCCGGCAACAGCTCGTCATCATCAGGGGTACCGGCCCGCAAGGCAGGCACATCATCGAAATCGTCGTGAGCATCGTTGCGCATGGGTAAGTTCAACCGCGGTAGTAGCAAAGAGACAGGAGTATAAACCGCTCGCGCGGCGCACTGATGACCATCATCGGCGCGCCAGGTTCACTGCCCCAGCGGTTGATGTTTCCACCAGGCGCAGAATTCATCCAGCGCCGTCCACAGGTTGACCTTGGGTTGATAGTCCAGGTACTGCCGGGCACGGCTGATATCCAGGGTGAAATCACGGCTCATGACCTGCATGCCCAAACGTGACAAGGTCGGTTGCGGGCGCCCCGGCCACACCATGCAGGCCGCTTCGTTCAACGCCGCCAGGCTGTAGGCCAGGCCGTAGGAACGGTAGCGGGTCACCTGAGGCAGCTGCATCTGGCGCATCACGTAGTTGACCACGTCCCACAATGGCAGCGGCTGGCCGTTGCTGATGTTGTAGGCCTGGCCCAGCGCCCGCTCATCGGCGAACAGCGCACTGAGCAAAGCCTCGTTGAGGTTGTGCACACTGGTAAAATCGACCTTGTTCAGGCCATTGCCGATGATTGCCACGCGGCCCTTGCGCTGCATCTGCATCAGCCGCGGGAAAATGCTGGCATCACCAGCGCCGGTGACAAAGCGCGGGCGCAGCGCCAGCACTTCAAGGCCGAACTCCTGGGCACCGAACACTTTCTGCTCGGCCAAGTGCTTGGTTTGCCCGTAGTGGTCATGGAAGCGGCGCGGCACCTGGTCTTCGCGGATGTCCAGGCGCGAACGGCCATTGAAGTAGATCGACGGCGACGACAGGTGCACCAGCCGCCGCACGTGCTCTTTCAGGCAGCCCTCGACCACGTTCTCGGTGACCACGACATTGCCTTGGTAGAAATCCTGATAACGCCCCCAGTTACCCACCGCGCCAGCGCAATGCACCACCGCCTCGACGCCTTGGCACAGGCGCCGGGCCAGCTCGGCATCACCGAGGTCGCCGGGGATGAACTGGGCGCCGCGCTTGACCAGGTGCTCGACGCCTTCGGCACGGCGGCCGCTGACCCGCACGTCCAGCCCCTGCTCCAGGGCAACGCGCGCAAAGCGCCCGCCAATGAAGCCACTCGCGCCGGTGACCAGAATTCGCATGTAACACTCCGTCTTGCCAAATTTCAGATGCAACTGACGCCAGCCGTGGCTACAAGGGCACCAGCCATTGCCGTGCGGCGTAGCGCAGGTGGTCGGTCAGTTGCGCGAGCAAGTGCCCGCCATTGCGCCAATGATGCCAGTACAGCGGCACATCGATGGGGGTATCGCTGCAAATTTCCACCAATTGCCCGCCAGCCAGTTGTTCACGGGCCTGCAGTTCGGGCACCAGGCCCCAGCCCAGGCCGGCCTCGGTCATACGCAGAAAGCCTTCCGACGATGGGCACAGGTGATGCAGGAAACCGTCCTCGATGCCCAGCGAAGCCAGATAGCGGTGCTGCAGGAAGTCGTCCGGGCCGTACACGATCGCCGGGGTACGGGCCAGGCGGCTGGCGACAAAGCCCTGGGGAAAATGCCGGGCCATGAACCCTGGGCTGGCCAGCGCCCGGTAGCGCATGGCCCCCAAGGGCAGGCTGCGGGCCCCGGCCACCGGTCGCTCGCTGCCACACAGGCAGGCAGCCACCTCACCGGCGCGCATCCGTTTCAAGCCCACGTCCTGGTCTTCTACGACCAGGTCAGTCAATACATTCTGCTGCGCACAGAAGTCCCCCACTGCGCCCGCCCACCACGTGGCCAGGCTGTCGGCGTTGAGGGCGATGCGCAGGCGTTCCGGCATGCCCTCTTCGTCCAGCGCCGGTACCTGGCGCTGCAGGTCGCGTTCAAGCAAGCGCACCTGCTGTACATGGTTGAGCAACTGCCGGCCGACGTCAGTCGGGCTGGGCGGCGTAGCGCGCACCAGCACCGGCTGGCCGACCCGCGCTTCGAGCAGCTTGATGCGCTGGGAAATAGCCGATTGCGACAAGCCCAGCACTTGCGCGGCACGCTCGAAACCACCCTGTTTGATCACTGCCGCGAGGGCGGCCAGCAGCTTGTAGTCGAACATCGATTTTCCTAATGAGGGATCAGCTTTATTTGTTTTTCTTATACAGCCCCGAACAGCACAATAGCCAGCATCTTTTGTGACCTTTTTCGGAGAGCGTGGCCATGTGGCAAAGCTATCTCAACGGCATGTTGGTGGCCTTCGGCCTGATCATGGCCATCGGCGCCCAGAACGCCTTCGTCCTCGCCCAGAGCCTGCGCCGCGAGCACCATCTGCCGGTGGCGGCACTGTGCATTGTCTGCGACGCCCTGCTGGTGGCCGCCGGGGTATTCGGCCTGGCGACCGTGCTGGCGCACAACCCGACCTTGCTGGCGATCGCCCGCTGGGGCGGCGCGGTGTTCCTCATCTGGTACGGCGCCAAGGCCTTGCGCAGCGCCTGTTCCAAGCAAAGCCTGCAGCACCAGCAAGGCCAAGGCACCCGTTCACGCCGCGCGGTACTGCTCAGTGCCTTGGCGGTGACGTTGCTGAACCCGCATGTATACCTCGACACGGTGTTGCTGATCGGTTCGCTGGGCGCCCAGCAGACCGAGCCTGGGGCTTATGTGGCCGGGGCAGCCAGTGCTTCACTGCTGTGGTTCTCGACCCTTGCGATCGGCGCGGCCTGGCTGGCCCCGTGGCTGGCGCGACCAGCGACCTGGCGCATGCTCGACCTGATGGTGGCGGTGATGATGTTTGCGGTGGCGGCGCAGTTGGTTTTTAGCTGATCTGGGTTCGGCATGGCTTTTTTATCGCCTGTGAGACCGAGCGCCGCCCGCGCGGCGCTTCGCGGGGCAAGCCCGCTCCCACATCTGTTTCGGGCCAGTCACTCCTGTGAGGTCACCGCTGTCCGCCTTGTTTGTTCCCCTCAATATTGAAGGTGTCGCTTGTGCTTTTCTGCAATCTGCAGCCATGCAACCAGGGTGCGAGTGCGGAGGAAGCAGGAATAACTGGCCCGAAACAGATGTGGGAGCGCCTTGTGCCGCGAAGCGCCGCGCGGGCGGCGCTCGATCTCATAGGCGCTGACAATTTTGTGGCAGGCACCACTGGTCGGCACCCGCCACCCGCTCTGGAACCTCTATTCCCTATGTTTGTTGCGTGGTTATGCGCCGGGCCCGGTGCTATGATCCAGCCCTTGCGTCGCAAAGAGTACAAACTCGCCGACGCTTATCGGGCCGCCCGTGATCGGCCTTGCGCAAACCGCAAACAGACCTGAATCAGGAGATCCACCATGGCTTTTGAATTGCCGCCGCTGCCGTACGCCCACGATGCCCTGCAGCCGCACATCTCCAAGGAAACCCTGGAGTATCACCACGACAAGCACCACAACACCTATGTCGTGAACCTGAACAACCTGGTCCCAGGCACCGAATTCGAAGGCAAGACCCTCGAAGAAATCGTCAAGGCCTCTTCGGGCGGCATCTTCAACAACGCCGCTCAAGTCTGGAACCACTCCTTCTACTGGAACTGCCTGGCGCCAAACGCCGGTGGCCAGCCAACCGGTGCCCTGGCTGACGCCATCAACGCCGCTTTCGGTTCCTTCGACAAGTTCAAGGAAGAGTTCACCAAGACTTCGGTTGGCACCTTCGGTTCCGGCTGGGGCTGGCTGGTGAAGAAAGCTGACGGTTCCCTGGCCCTGGCCAGCACCATCGGCGCCGGCTGCCCGCTGACCAGCGGCGACACCCCGCTGCTGACCTGCGATGTCTGGGAACACGCCTACTACATCGACTACCGCAACGTGCGTCCGAAGTACGTCGAGGCGTTCTGGAACCTGGTCAACTGGGCCTTCGTTGCCGAGCAGTTCGAAGGCAAGACCTTCAAGGCCTGAGTGATTCAGCCTTGAACAGAAAACCCGGCCATGTGCCGGGTTTTTTTATGCCTGTGGGTGCGGGCATGCCCGCGAAAAGGCCCGCACGGTTTTGCTTGCTCACCCCGCATTGCACGCTAACATCAAAGCTCTGGAAGATTGATACAGCGCACTCAAGTTGCGGGGTCAGGCAACCGATACACTGCTCATGGTAGGCCGGTAGTGTATCGTCATCGTTGATGGCAAAATGATGCCATGCGCATGGATTAAGGAAACCCCATTGAAGCTGGAATTGCGGAACAGCTTGTCGGTCAAGTTGCTCAGGGTCGTGCTGCTGTCGGCGCTAGCGGTCGGCGTTGTGCTCAGCTGTGCGCAAATCGTTTACGACACCTACAAGACCCGCCAGGCCGTGAACAACGATGCCCAGCGCATCCTCGACATGTTCCGCGACCCGTCCACCCAGGCGGTATACAGCCTCGATCGCGAAATGGGCATGCAGGTGATGGAAGGCCTGTTCCAGGATGAATCAGTGCGCATGGCCTCCATCGGCCACCCTAACGAAACCATGCTGGCGGAAAAATCGCGCCCGCTGCAAGACATGTCGATGCGCTGGCTCACCGACCTGATCCTTGGCCAGGAACGCACCTACACCACCCAGCTGGTCGGCCGTGGCCCCTACAGTGAATACTACGGCGACCTCAGCATCACCCTCGACACCTCGTCCTACGGTGAAGATTTCCTGATCAACGCGGTGATCATCTTCATCTCCGGCGTGCTGCGCGCGTTGGCCATGGGCCTGGTACTGTACCTGGTCTACCACTGGCTGCTGACCAAGCCGCTGTCGAAGATCATCGAACACCTCACCCAGATCAACCCCGACCGCCCCAGCCAGCATCAACTGCCATTGCTCAAGGGCCACGAAAAGAACGAACTGGGCCTGTGGGTCAACACCGCCAACCAGTTGCTGGCCTCGATCGAGCGCAATACCCACCTGCGCCACGAGGCAGAAAACAGCCTGCAACGCATGGCCCAGTACGACTTCCTCACCGGCCTGCCCAACCGCCAGCAGTTGCAGCAGCAGCTGGACAAGATCCTCGTCGACGGCGGCCGCCTGCAACACCGGGTAGCAGTACTGTGCGTGGGCCTGGACGACTTCAAGGGCATCAATGAGCAGTTCAGCTACCAGGTCGGTGACCAGCTACTGCTGGCCCTCGCCGACCGCCTGCGCGCCCACAGCGGCCGCCTGGGCGCGCTGGCACGGCTGGGTGGCGACCAGTTCGCCCTGGTGCAGGCCAATATCGAGCAGCCTTACGAGGCCGCCGAACTGGCGCAAAGCATCCTTGACGACCTGGAAGTACCGTTCGACCTCGACCACCAGCAGATCCGCCTGCGCGCCACCATCGGCATCACCCTGTTCCCCGAAGACGGCGACAGCACCGAGAAGCTGCTGCAGAAAGCCGAACAGACCATGACCCTGGCCAAGGCCCGTTCGCGCAACCGCTACCAGTTCTACATCGCCAGCGTCGACAGCGAAATGCGCCGCCGCCGCGAGCTGGAAAAGGACCTGCGCGAAGCCCTGCCGCGCAACCAGCTGTACTTGGTGTACCAGCCACAGATCAGCTACCGCGACCACCGCGTGGTGGGCGTCGAGGCGTTGTTGCGCTGGCAGCACCCGGAACTGGGCATGGTGCCGCCCGACCAGTTCATCCCACTGGCCGAACAGAACGGCAGCATCATCAGCATTGGCGAATGGGTGCTCGACCAGGCCTGCCGGCAATTGCGCGAATGGCACGACCTGGGCTTCAGCGACCTGCGCATGGCCGTCAACCTGTCTACCGTACAGCTGCACCACAGCGAACTGCCGCGGGTGGTCAACAACCTGTTGCAGGCCTACCGCCTGCCGCCACGCAGCCTGGAACTGGAAGTCACCGAGACCGGCCTGATGGAAGACATCAGCACCGCTGCCCAGCATCTACTGAGCCTGCGCCGCTCCGGGGCGCTGATCGCCATCGACGACTTCGGCACCGGCTACTCCTCGCTCAGCTACCTGAAGTCGCTGCCGCTGGACAAGATCAAGATCGACAAAAGCTTCGTCCAGGACCTGCTCGACGACGATGACGACGCCACCATCGTTCGCGCCATCATCCAGCTGGGCAAGAGCCTGGGCATGCAGGTAATCGCCGAGGGCGTGGAAACCGCCGAGCAGGAAACCTACATCGTTGCCCAAGGCTGCCACGAGGGCCAGGGCTACCACTACAGCAAGCCGCTGTCGGCCCGCGAGCTGACCCACTATCTCAAGCAGGCACAGCGCAATCAGGTTTCGATGTTCTGACCCACCTGCCCGGTTACAGGCCGTGACCTGGATTTACATGAATTGCACGCCCGCCCCTTTACAGCAAATGCAAATCTTTCGCATGATGTTGCGGTTTCGCGTGCCCCGGCGCACGGTCCACCCCTTGGTCCAACCACACGACGCAGGAAAACCAATAATGATTCGAATGCCTCTGGCCTCCGCCAGTCTGCTGGCCATTGCCATCGCCCTCGCCGGTTGCGGTGAAGGCAAGGACGAAAAAGCCGCCGCGCCGCAAGCCCAGGCACCTGCTGCCGCCAGCACCAGCGCTGCGGCGCCAGGGGCTGTCGACGAAGCCGCTGGCAAGGCTGTGGTCAAGCATTACACCGATATGGTCTACGCCGTGTACAGCGACTCGCTGAGCACCGCCAAATCCCTGCAGGCCGCAGTTGACGCGTTTCTCGCCAAGCCCAGCGAAGAAACCCTGAAAGCCGCCAAGGAAGCCTGGTTCGCCGCGCGCGTACCTTACCTGCAGAGCGAAGCCTTCCGCTTCGGCAACACCATCATCGACGATTGGGAAGGCCAGGTGAACGCCTGGCCGCTGGACGAAGGCCTGATCGACTACGTCGACAAGAGCTACGAGCACGCCCTGGGCAACCCGGCGGCCAGCGCCAACATCATCGCCAACACCGAGATCCAGGTCGGCGAAGAGAAGGTCGACGTCAAGGACATCACCCCAGAGAAGCTGGCCAGCCTGAACGAACTGGCAGGTTCCGAAGCCAACGTCGCCACTGGCTACCACGCCATCGAATTCCTGCTCTGGGGCCAGGACTTGAACGGCACCGGCCCAGGCGCTGGCGCCCGTCCGGTTTCCGACTACCTGGAAGGCCAGGGCGCCACTGGCGGCCACAACGACCGCCGCCGCGCCTACCTGAAAGCGGTCACCGACCTGCTGGTCAGCGACCTCGAAGAAATGGTCGGCAACTGGGCACCGAACGTCGCCGACAACTATCGCGCCAAGCTGGAAGCGGAGCCGGTCAACGACGGCCTGCGCAAGATGCTGTTCGGCATGGGCAGCCTGTCGCTGGGTGAACTGGCGGGTGAGCGCATGAAGGTTTCGCTGGAAGCCAACTCGCCGGAAGACGAGCAGGATTGCTTCAGCGACAACACCCACTACTCGCACTTCTACGACGCCAAGGGCATCCGCAACGTCTACCTGGGCGAGTATACCCGTGTCGATGGCACCAAAATGACCGGCCCAAGCCTGTCCTCGCTGGTGGCCAAGGCCGACCCGGCTGCCGACGCCACCCTCAAGGCCGACCTGGAAGCCACCGAAGCCAAGATTCAGGTGATGGTCGACCACGCCCTGAAAGGCGAGCACTACGACCAGCTGATCGCCGCCGACAACGCTGCCGGCAACCAGATCGTGCGTGACGCCATTGCCTCGCTGGTCAAGCAGACCGGCTCGATCGAGCAGGCAGCAGGCAAGCTGGGCATTGCCAACCTGAACCCGGACACCGCAGATCACGAATTCTGATCCTGCTGTAGCGGTTGTTTTGAAAGAGGCGGCCTTCGGGTCGCCTTTTTTGCTTCTGGCCTCTTCGCGGGTGAACCCGCTCCCACAGGGACCACACAAGGTCGGAACCAGTGGAGATCCT
Organism: Pseudomonas sp. NPDC089408; assembly: GCF_044749445.1. Taxonomy (NCBI): domain Bacteria; kingdom Pseudomonadati; phylum Pseudomonadota; class Gammaproteobacteria; order Pseudomonadales; family Pseudomonadaceae; genus Pseudomonas; species Pseudomonas sp. NPDC089408. Next base: position 275,183 of record NZ_JBIVHY010000003.1, on the reverse strand, counting down.
GTGGGAGCGGGTTCATCCGCGAAGAGGCCGGCACTGCACATGAAAATACTGGCCTTTCACAACCTTTTCACCCAGGCAATTGCAAATTGCTCTTATTCAAACAGGACTGGCCTGCTAAGCTTGCACGCCGGTTTTTCGTCCACGCCCAGGATTTTGCATGTCCTCGTCGCTGTCCCGACTTCCCCTTCTGCTGCTGACCCTGGCCCTTGCCGCCTGTGATGACGCCCCGCGTTTCACCCAGGCCGAGCCTGGCGAAGCGTTGTCGGCCGGCAAGGCGACCGTGCAGCGCAGCGACCGCAGCGCCTATTCCCTGCCCTCGGCCAACCTCTCGCCCGAGCGGCGCCTGGACTTTGCCGTAGGCAACAGCTTTTTCCGCAACCCTTGGGTAATCGCCCCCTCTACCACCACTGCACGTGACGGTCTGGGGCCGCTGTTCAACACCAATGCCTGCCAGAACTGCCACGTACGCGATGGCCGCGGTCACCCGCCAGCGCCGGGTGACAGCAACGCCGTAGGCATGCTGGTACGCCTGTCGATCCCCGACCAGCCCTACCTGGCCAAGGTCATCGAACGCCTTGGCGTGGTGCCGGAGCCGGTGTACGGCACCCAACTGCAAGACATGGCCATCCCCGGCGTGGCCCCGGAAGGCAAGGTGCGGGTGAGCTACAGCAGCGAAACGGTCACCTTCAAGGACGGCCACCAGGTCGAGCTGCGCAAGCCAAGCCTGCAGATTACTCAGCTCGGCTACGGCGTGATGCACCCCGACACACGCTTTTCGGCACGCATTGCACCGCCGATGATCGGCCTGGGCCTGCTCGAAGCCATCCCCGACGCCGACCTGCTGGCCAACGAAGACCCGGACGACCGCAACCGCAACGGCATCCGCGGGCGGGCCAACCGGGTGTGGGACGACGCCCAGGGCAAGACCGTGATCGGCCGCTTCGGCTGGAAAGCCGGGCAACCCAACGTCAACCAGCAGAACGTGCACGCCTTTGCCGGCGACATGGGCCTGACCAGCACCCTGCTGCCCAACGACGACTGCACCCCGGCGCAAACCGATTGCCTGGCTGCACCCAATGGCGACGGTGCCGATGGCGAAAAGGAAGTCAGCGACAACATCCTGCGCCTGGTGACCTTCTACACGCGTAACCTGGGCGTGCCGGCACGCCGCGATGTCGGTTCGCCGCAGGTACTGGCCGGCAAGAACCTGTTCTACCAGGCCGGCTGCCAGGGTTGCCACACACCGCAGTTCACCACCGCCGCCGATGCTAACGAACCCGAACTGGCCAATCAGGTCATTCGCCCCTACAGCGACTTGCTGTTGCACGACATGGGCCCGGGCCTGGCCGACGAGCGCACCGAATTTGCCGCCAACGGCCAGGACTGGCGAACCGCACCACTGTGGGGCATCGGCCTGAGCGAAACGGTCAGCGGCCACAGCCAGTTCCTGCACGACGGCCGCGCCCGCAACCTGCTTGAAGCCGTGCTCTGGCATGGTGGCGAGGCCGAGGCGGCACGCAATTTCGTACTCACATTCAATGCCGAGCAGCGCACCGCGCTACTGGCGTTCCTGAACTCACTTTAAAACGCGCTAAGGAGCCGGGCATGTTCCGACCCAAACTGTTGTTCACCAGCCTCGCCGCACTCGCCCTCGGTGCCTGCTCGCCGCAGGACCCGCAAGCCGTGACCTCTGCCGCCATTGCCAAGCAGGTGATCCTGCCCACCTATAGCCGCTGGGTCGAAGCCGACCGCACCCTGGCCGCCAGCGCCCTGGCCTACTGCGAAGGCAAGGAAGACCTGGAAAAGGCCCGCGCCGACTTCCTCAACGCGCAAAAAGCCTGGGCCGAGCTGCAACCGCTGCTGGTCGGTCCGCTGGCCGAAGGCAACCGCGCCTGGCAGGTGCAGTTCTGGCCCGACAAGAAAAACCTGGTCGGTCGCCAGGTCGAACAACTGGTCAACGGCGACAAGCCGGTCGATGCCGCCGCCCTGGGCAAGTCCAGCGTCGTGGTACGTGGCCTGTCGGCCTACGAATACATCCTGTTCGACAGCAAGCCGGACATCGCCACAGCCGAGCAGAAAGCCCGTTACTGCCCACTGCTGGTCGCCATTGGTGAGCATCAGAAGGTCCTCGCCGAGGACATCCTCAAGAGCTGGAACAGCACTGACGGCATGCTGTCGCAGATGACCAAGTTCCCCAACCAGCGCTACGCCGATTCCCATGAGGCCATCGCCGACCTGCTGCGTTCCCAGGTCACCGCCCTGGATACACTGAAGAAGAAGCTGGGTGCGCCCATGGGCCGCCAGAGCAAGGGCATCCCGCAGCCGCTGCAGGCCGAAGCCTGGCGCAGCCACAACTCGCTGAACAGCCTGGAAGCCACCCTCAAGGCGGCCGAAACCGTCTGGGTCGGGGTCGACAACCAAGGTTTGCGCGGCCTGCTGCCCAGCGATCAGAAAGCGCTGGCGGACAAGATCGACGCCGCCTACGCTACCTCGCTCAAACTGCTGGCCGACAACCAGAAGACCCTCGGCGAGCTGCTGGCCGACGACGCTGGCCAGCAAACCCTCAACCAGATCTACGACAGCCTCAACGCCGTCCACCGCCTGCACGAGGGCGAGCTGGCCAAGGCGCTGAACATCCAGCTGGGCTTCAATGCCAACGACGGTGACTGATCATGCTGCGACGCCAGGCCATCAAACTCGGTAGCGTATTGCTCAGCGCCCTGACCCTGGGCGGCTGGAGCCTGTTCCGCAACAAAGGCAGCGAACCCCTGCTGCTCTCGGCGCGTGACGACGGCGACGGCAAGCACTATGCCGTCGGATTCCGCCTGGACGGCAGCCAGGTGTTCAGCACCCAGGTTGCCCAGCGTTGCCATGCCATCATCCACCACCCCGAGCGGCCAATCGCCCTGTTCGTCGCCCGCCGCCCAGGTACCGAAAGCTACCTGGTCGACTTGCGTGACGGGCGGCTGCTGCAAACGGTGGTTTCGCAACCGAACCGGCATTTCTACGGCCACGCCGTGGTGCACAAAGGTGGCGAATGGCTGTACGCCACCGAGAACGACACCACCGACCCAGGCCGCGGTGTACTGGGCGTTTACCGTTTCGAAGGTGAACGCCTGGTGCACACCGGCGAGATACCGACCCATGGCATCGGCCCGCACGAGGTGGCCTGGCTGCCCGACGGCGAAACGCTGATCGTGGCCAACGGCGGCATCCGTACCGAGGCCGAAAGCCGGGTCGAGATGAACCTCAATGCCATGCAGCCGAGCCTGGTGCTGATGCAGCGCGACGGTACCCTGCTGAGCAAGGAAACCCTGGCCCAGCAGATGAACAGCGTGCGCCACCTGGCGGTGGGCAGCGATGGCACCATCGCCGCCTGCCAGCAGTTCATGGGTGATGCCGATGAAACGGCCGAGTTGCTGGCAATCAAGCGCCCGGGCGAGCCATTCAAGGCCTTCCCGGTGCCGGCGCGGCAGCTGCAGGCCATGGCCCAGTACACTGCCAGCGTTGCCATCCACAGCGAGCTGCGCCTGGTGGCACTGACGGCGCCACGGGCCAACCGCCTGTTCGTCTGGGACCTGGACAGCGGTGCGGTGCGGCTGGATGCGCCAATGCCCGATTGTGCGGGGGTTGGCGCGGTGAAGGACGGCTTTGTTGTTACATCCGGGCAGGGCCGTTGCCGGTTCTATGATTGCACCAAGGCAGAACTGGTCGGGCAACCGATGAACCTGCCGTCCGGTTTCTGGGACAACCACCTGCATCTGGTCTGATTTTTCTGTTGCCTGTACCGGCCCTTTCGCGGCTAAAGCCGCTCCTACAACGACCGCGCAATCCCATGACTGCGCGGTCGTTGTAGGAGCGGCTTTAGCCGCGAAAGGGCCCTCACAGGCATTTCACTCCCCGTCCCCCAAAAAACAGTCAATACTTCCCCCATCCATACGTGGGCAGGATCGCCCGTTGTCGTGTCAAGCCAATAACAACCGAATCCAAGGAACCGGACCTATGCTGCGCCGCCGCATGCTCATCATGTTGGCCGTGGTTCTGCTGATCGTGCTGGCCCTGGGGGGCTACAAGGCCTTCTCGATCTACCAGCAGATCCAGATGTTCACTGCCCCCAAGCCGCCCATCACCGTGGCGGCCGCCTTGGCCGAACAGCGCCAGTGGCAACAGCGCCTGCCTGCCGTTGGCAGCCTAAAGGCGCTGCAAGGCGTTGAGCTGAGCCTGGAAGTTGAAGGTATCGTCAAATCCCTGCACTTCGACTCGGGCCAGCAGGTGAAGGCCGGGCAATTGCTGCTGCAACTCAACGACGACCAGGAAACCGCCCTGCTCGGCACTGCCCAGGCCGACCTGGGCCTGGCCAAGGTCGACTTCGGCCGTGGCAGCCAGCTGGTCGGCGATTCCGCCATTTCCCGTGGCGAGTACGACCGCCTTACCGCCCAGTACCGGCGCAATCAGGCCGTGGTCGACCAACTCAAGGCGTCGAAGACCAAGAAGAGCATCAGCGCCCCGTTCAGCGGCACCATCGGCATCCGCCAGGTGGACGTCGGCGACTACCTGGCCGCCGGCACGGTGATCGCCACCCTGCAGGACACCTCCAGCCTGTACGTCGACTTCAACGTACCGGAACAGGCCCTGCCACAGCTGAGCCTGGGCCAGCAGGTACGGGTGCAGGTGGCCGCTTACCCCGGCCAGACCTTCCCCGCCAGCCTCAGCGCCATCAACCCCAAGGTCGAAGAAACCACGCGCAACCTGCGGGTGCGGGCAACCATGGCCAACCCGGACGGCAAACTGCTTCCGGGCATGTTCGCCAGCCTGCTGATCCTGCTGCCCAACCCACAGCCACAGGTGGTCGTTCCGGAAAGTGCCATTACCTACACCCTGTATGGCAACTCGGTGTATGTCGCCACGCCGAAAAAGGACAAGGACGGCAAGCCGGAGAACGACGACAAAGGCAAACCGCAGCTGGTCGCCGAACAACGCACGGTGCAGACCGGCGAGCGCCGCGACGGTGTTGTGGTGGTCAGCAAAGGCCTACAGGTCGGCGAACAGGTGGTCACCGCCGGGCAATTGAAGCTCGTCCCAGGCGCCGCGATCCGGATCGGCCAGGACCAGGCCCTTAAGCCCGAACCGGGCGCAGCGGCCAAGGACTGACAGGAGGCCGGCATGGCGTTCACCGACCCGTTCATCCGCCGCCCGGTGCTGGCCAGCGTGGTCAGCCTGCTGATCCTGCTGCTGGGTTTCCAAGCTTGGAACAAGCTACAGATCCGCCAGTACCCACGCATGGAAAACGCCCTGATCACGGTGACCACCGCCTACCCGGGGGCTAATGCCGAAACCATCCAGGGCTACATCACCCAGCCGTTGCAGCAAAGCCTGGCCAGCGCCGAAGGCATCGATTACATGACCTCGGTGAGCCGGCAGAATTTCTCGATCATTTCCATCTACGCGCGCATCGGCGCCGACAGCGACCGGCTGTTCACCGAGCTGCTGGCCAAGGCCAACGAAGTGCGCAACAAACTGCCGCAGGACTCGGAAGACCCGGTGCTGAGCAAAGAGGCCGCCGATGCCTCGGCGCTGATGTACATCAGCTTCTACAGCAAGGAAATGAGCAACCCGCAGATCACCGACTACCTGTCGCGGGTAATCCAGCCCAAGTTGGCCACCTTGCCGGGCATGGCCGAGGCGGAGATCCTCGGCAACCAGGTGTTTGCCATGCGCCTGTGGCTGGACCCGGTAAAACTGGCCGGCTTCGGCCTGTCGGCCACGGACGTGACCAATGCCGTGCGCCGTTACAACTTCCTGTCCGCCGCCGGTGAGGTAAAGGGCGAGTACGTGGTCACCAGCATCAACGCCAGCACCGAGCTGAAGTCGGCCGAAGCGTTCGCCGCCCTGCCGGTCAAGACCAGCGGCGACAGCCGCGTGCTGCTGGGCGATGTGGCGCGGGTCGAGATGGGCGCAGAGAACTACGACACGGTCAGCTCGTTCGACGGCACGCCGTCGGTGTACATCGGCATCAAGGCCACCCCCGCCGCCAACCCGCTGGACGTGATCAAGGAAGTGCGGCGGATCATGCCCGAGCTGGAAAGCCAGCTGCCCTCGGCGCTGAAAGTGTCAATTGCCTACGACGCCACGCTGTTCATCCAGGCCTCCATCGACGAAGTGATCAAGACCCTTGGCGAAGCGGTGCTGATCGTGATCGTGGTGGTGTTCCTGTTCCTCGGCGCCCTGCGTTCGGTACTGATCCCGGTGGTGACCATTCCACTGTCGATGATCGGCGTGCTGTTCTTCATGCAGATGATGGGCTACTCGCTCAACCTGCTGACCCTGCTGGCCATGGTGCTGGCCATCGGCCTGGTGGTGGACGATGCCATCGTTGTGGTGGAGAACATCCACCGCCACATGGAAGAAGGCAAGTCGCCATTCGACGCAGCCCTGGAAGGCGCGCGCGAGATCGCCATGCCAGTGGTGTCGATGACTATCACCCTGGCTGCCGTGTATGCGCCGATCGGCTTCCTGACCGGGCTTACCGGGGCGCTGTTCAAGGAGTTCGCCCTGACCCTGGCCGGCGCGGTGATCATCTCCGGCATCGTCGCCCTGACCCTGTCACCCATGATGTGCGCCCTGCTGCTGCGCCACGAGCAGAACCCCAGCGGCCTGGCCCACCGCCTCGACCAACTGTTCGAACGGCTGAAGGTGCGCTACCAGCGCCTGCTGCACGCCACCCTCGACAGCCGGCCGGTGGTGCTGGTGTTTGCGGTGATCATCCTGTGCCTGATCCCCGTGCTGCTCAAGTTCACCCAGAACGAACTGGCGCCCAACGAGGACCAGGGTGTGATCTTCATGATGAGCAGCTCGCCGCAGCCGGCCAACCTCGACTACCTCAACGCCTACACCGACCAGTTCACGCCACTGTTCAAGGCCTTTCCCGAGTACTACTCGTCGTTCCAGATCAACGGCTTCAATGGTGTGCAGACCGGCATCGGGGGCTTCCTGCTCAAACCCTGGAACGAGCGCGAGCGCACGCAAATGGAGCTGCTGCCGCTGGTACAGGCCAAGCTTGAAGAAATCGCCGGCCTGCAGATCTTCGGCTTCAACCTGCCGTCACTGCCGGGCACCGGCGAGGGCCTGCCGTTCCAGTTCGTGATCAATACCGCGGGCGATTACCCGGGTTTGCTGGAGGTGGCCCAGCGCATCAAGGCCCGCGCCCAGGATTCGGGCAAGTTCGCCTTCCTCGATGTCGACCTGGCCTTCGACAAGCCCGAGGTGGTGGTGGACATCGACCGGGCCAAGGCGGCGCAGATGGGCGTGTCGATGGACACCCTCGGCAGCACCCTGGCAACCTTGCTGGGCGAGGCAGAAATCAACCGTTTCACCCTTGAAGGGCGCAGCTACAAGGTGATTGCCCAGGTCGAGCGGCCCTACCGCGACAACCCGGGCTGGCTGAACAATTACTACGTGAAGAACGACCAGGGCAAGCTGCTGCCGCTATCGACCCTGATCACCCTCACCGACCGCGCTCGCCCGCGCCAGCTCAACCAGTTCCAGCAGCTCAACTCAGCCATCATCCAGGGCGTGCCGATGGTCAGCCTGGGCGAAGCGCTGAAGACCGTGCAGGACATTGCCCGTGAAGAGGCGCCGGAAGGTTTCGCCTTCGACTACGCCGGCGTGGCCCGCCAATACGTGCAGGAAGGCAGCGCATTGTGGGTCACCTTTGGCCTGGCGCTGGCGATCATCTTTCTGGTGCTGGCGGCGCAGTTCGAAAGTTTCCGTGACCCGTTGGTGATCCTGGTGACGGTGCCGTTGTCGATTTGTGGTGCGTTGCTGCCCCTGTTCCTCGGCATATCGAGTATGAACATCTACACCCAGGTCGGGTTGGTGACCCTGATCGGGCTGATCAGCAAGCACGGCATCCTGATCGTCGAGTTTGCCAACCAGTTGCGTGAGGCGCGTGGCTTGAGCGCGCGCGAGGCGATTGAAGAAGCCGCGGCGATTCGCCTGCGCCCGGTGCTGATGACCACAGCGGCAATGGTGTTCGGCATGGTGCCGCTGATCCTCGCGACCGGGGCCGGGGCGGTCAGCCGGTTTGACATCGGTACGGTGATTGCGACCGGGATGTCGATTGGTACGCTGTTTACCCTGTTTGTGCTGCCTTGTATCTACACCTTGTTGGCGCACAAGACGGTGGCCAAAGAGACTGCGGTGGCCTGATCCGGCCTCTTCGCGGGTAAACCCGCTCCCACAAGTACTGCACCGCATCTGAGCTCACCACTCCCCTGTGGGAGCGGGTTTACCCGCGAAGAGGCCGGTGAGGCAGACACAAAAACGCCAGAGGCCCCGCAATTTCGGGGCCTCTGGCATTTCTAGCTCACACCGGGTTCAACCGAACGGTCGCTCCCCCTGCTTCAAGTCTGATTTTGTTGCTTGGGGGAGACGGAGCAATTCTTCCACGTAATTCGCACCACAAAAACCATAGCAAAACTGCTAGGGCACCCGCGCCCTATACGCCCTACTTCAAAATTCAACCACTCTTGAAAAATGAACTTGGTAAAAATTCCTACAACTTAATCAGAATTTTCGCCACCCTCTTCAGCTTGTACATCTGGGGTTTATCGCTATCATCAAAGACGTCGCAATGACGCGACTCACAAACGGATGACTCAATATGAAAATCATCAAGATGGAATGCACTAAATTGGCGAATATGGCGCATTTGGTCAAAAAAACCAAATTAGCCTTAACCCGTAAACACTGAAGAGCAGTGCCGGCCTGCCCTTCAGTCCGAGGGGGAGCAATGACAAGCAAAGATTGCTTCTTTATCGCCATGGATAACACCCTGGTCTGCCAGGATTTTAAAAACCACAAACAGTACGAGTTATCAAGGGACCACGATTACCGACTAATCGACCTCATCACAGAAAATTTAATGACCAATTTACTGACGACTTAAAACGCTCAAAGCCTTCTGCCAACCCGACGAACATTTTTTACAATCTATTTTCAAAAAACACCAAGCCATTTGCAAGGTCGTTATCAATCACGTAAAAAATAGTTGGACTCCTCGAATGCCCGCATTATCAAAAATGACGATTCTGGCAATCAAACGCACCGACTTATTGAAAGACGAACGCTATATGACAGAGTTCAAGACGGCGGGCCTCATCTTATGATTTTGGCCGAAACTTTTAAAAACACTGTTCTTAGCCCAGTACTCTTGATCCTGTTATGCCTGTTAGGCGTCTTCCCTCTGGACGTCATCCTTCCTTCGTTCCCTGCACTTGCAGAAGCCTTTCTAGTAGATCCAAAGCTAATAGCTTATTCTGTAAGCCTGTTCGCGTTTGGCGTAGCTGTAGCGCAAATGGTTATTGGCCCGCTATCTGATCGAGTTGGGCGCAAGAGACTGTTACTCGGCGGGTTGGGGATATCCATTGCTGGGGCAATTGGCTGCCTGCTTTCAACCGACTATGAAATGTTTCTGGCTTTTCGGTTACTGCAAGCCGTCGGCTGTGGCAGCCTGGTTCTGAGCCAAGCACTAGTACAGGACCTGTATAGTGGAAAACAGCGTAACACCATGCGCATTCTATTGACGAGTGCAAGTGGCGTGTTCATATCAATCTCGCCCGTCGCTGGAGCAGTTCTCCAACAATCAATGGGTTGGACAGGCAGCTTTACGGTATTTATTGCAATTGCTGTTTTCGTCATCTTGCTTGCAGGAGTGATACTGCACGAAACACCTGTTTCAGCCGTGCGTAGCTCAGGAGTACAAAGTTATCTTACCATGTTGCGCGACGCATCCTATGTAAGCTTTTCTCTACAAGCAACTTTAGCGTTCGCCTGCCACTTTTCCTTCATTGTCGTTGCTCCGCTGCTACTCATGGAACAGCTGAGCCTGACGCCGTATGAGTTTTCTATTGCATTCATTTTCTACGGGCTCGCTTATGTGGTCGGTGGCGCAATCGCGACTTACTTGAACAATCGAGTCAGCGCACACGCTCAGATAGGCATGGGGTTTATGCTGATAGCCACTGCGGGAGCCGCTCTGTTGATTTGGCATTGGGTAGCAGGGCTGACAATAACAGGCCTCATGATACCGATGATCTTTTGTACAACAGGAACGACGCTGGTACGTCCAGCTGCTGCCACGCAAGCATTAGCCCGCTATCCGCAGCAGGCGGGTGCAGCAGCATCGCTTAACACAACATTGCTATTTGCCGGGGGGGGGTTAGCTGGCACTTTGATTGCGACCACTGAACACCTGCTGCCGATGAGCTTGGGAGTTCTATTCCTAAGCAGCGCCCTTGGCGGCTTCCTGCTGCTCATGTGCCTCAAAGGCAATAGAATGCAGCACTGCTAATTTCTGCAGAAAGCCAGTGGGGCAAACGCATAAATGCCAGAGGCCCCGCAGTTGCGGGGCCTCTGGCATTTCTAGCTCACACCGGGTTCAACCAGCCGGCCGCAACCCCTGACGCATGCCAAACAGGAACAGCAACAGGTCCTGGTCCGGCTCGGCCTTGGCATGCTGCTGCGGTTTCAAATTCCGCGGCAGCGCACACTGGTCGGCCATTTCAGCCTTGCTGAACACGGTCGGCTTTGGCTCTTCCCAGGCAGCAACCGCCACGGTGGTCACCGCCAGGCCTGCAATCAGGAACAAAGCTCGAGCTATTTCTAGTTTCATTACCCTAACCCTTTGACAGCGCTGCCAAACGCCATCTTGTAAAAGTAGAGCAGCGTTTGCCATTCCGCGTCATTGAGCGACGAATGGCGACGCAGCTGGCGCAGGTCGTTACCTGCCGCGCGCTGGCAACTGATGCGCCGCCGGCACTTTTCCAGGTCGAGCAAGGCCACTTCGACGCGGGCCTGCTCGCCTTCGCCGATCACCTTGATGAATACGTGCTTGCCGTACAGGCAGCCGTGCTGCCAATGGCCCAGGTGCATGCGCGCCAGGTTGTCCGCCAGGTCCTTGAGCATGCGCTCATGCACCACCTGCGGGAAACGCTCGCGGGCACCTTCGGCATGCCAGTTATCGAGCTCGACAAAGCCGTCCAGCGCTTCGCTGACCAGCAGCGCACGCCACTGGTGGTCGGGATCGCGCTCGGCGCCACAGAAGACGATACGCGGAACGCGTACGCCCAGTTGCTCGAAGCTGGTCAGCGCATCGAGCTCACGCAACACAGTCGGCCGGCCGAAGGGGTGCAGAAGGCTGCGGTAGATGTGCCCGACCTGGCGCTTGGCATACAGCAGCTTGCCATTGGCATCGCTGAGACGTTGCACGCCACTCTCGCCGCCGCGGCGCTGGTTAGGCTCCTCGACCCACTCGCCTTGCTGGCGCCAGTAAAAATCGAACCGCGACTCCCCTTTCTGGGCTACAGCCATCAAACACTACCCCTTACGCAATACATAGACCCGCCACATGGCATAGAACGGCAGGAAGTCGAGGCGCTCCTGGATTCTGAAGCCGGCGGCCCTGAATTCTTCTTCAACCGTTTCGGCCGGTAACACAAAACGGTTCTGGAAATTGTCCTGCTCGGCCCTGGCGCTGCGGCGCCGCTCCAGGTTTTTCCGCCGCCAGGCCTTGAAGTTGCCATCAACCCACAGCGACAGGATTACACTATCACGGCTAACCCTTTGAAATTCCGAAAGAATTTTCTTTCTGTGTGCCGACTCGCCAATGTGGTGGAACAAGCGCATGCAGAAAATGCTGTCCACAGCGTTGTCCGGCAAGTCGATGTCGAATGCCGATGTCTGCAAAGGCCGTACCCGTGACACCACCTCTGGCGGTTGCGCGGCACAGGCAGTCTCGATCATCGCCTCGGAATTGTCGGCGCCAATGATCACCCGGTTGGGCTTTTCTGCCAGCAGCGGCCAGAAGCGACCGGCGCCACACGGCAGGTCCAGTACCAGGCCAGGCTCGCCGGCCAATGCCAAGGCGCGACGCGCCAGTTGCTCATCGCGCTTGTGGGACAGCCGTCGTGCCAAGCCGTCCTGATGCTTGAGAAAGTACTCGCGGGCATGGTCTTTGTCGTACTTCTCGGAAAATTCAAGCTTGATGGGGCTACGCATTGGGCATCTCCAGACTCCATTGCGCCCACATTAGGCAGGCAAGCGTCGGAATCAGGTCATGCCGATGTGAAAAATATGTTGAGCGCCGTTACAGCTGTAACAACACTTTACTCAACCAGGACGTCCGGGTCCCCCTTGACCACTGTGTTGCTCAGGTCCACGTGGAAACGGCAGCCGTGTGGCACGGCCGAGGTCAAGGTGACCCGCCAGCCTTGGTCGTCGCAGATCCGCTGTACCAGCGACAAGCCCAGGCCCAGGCCTTCGCCGCGTCGCTCGTCACCGCGCACGAATGGCTTGAACATCGCTTCTCGCTGTTCTTCAGGGATGCCCACACCGCTGTCTTCCACGCTGAAGCCGTTGCTTTCCAGACTCAGGCGGATATAACCACCATCGGTGTAGTGCGCTGCGTTACGCAGCAAGTTTCCCATCACCGACTGCAGGAAAGTAGCGTTGTACAGCACTGCGCTGGCACTCACATGGCCATCGAAATACAGGGCCAGGCCCTTTTGCTCGATCGTGTCGCGCCACACCCCGACCAACTCGTCGGCCACCTCGCGCAGGGTTGCCCGCGATGCTACCGCGCCCTCGTCACGCTGGGCCCTGGCCAACATCAGGAAGGTCTTGACCAGTTCGCGCATTTCTTCGGTGGCGCGCGCCACGCGCTCCACCTGGCTGCGTGCGCGGGTGTCGAGGTTGGGGTTTTCCAGCAGCAGTTCGCAGGAAGTGGCCAGCACCATCAAGGGTGTGCGCAGCTCGTGGCTGACGTCGCTAGTAAACAGCCGCTCACGGTTCAGCGCGTCGCGCAGCCGGCCCAAGGTGTCATCAAAGGCCACAGCCAACTGGCCGACTTCGTCCGCGGCATAGTCCGGCGCCAGCGGCGGGGCCAGGCCCAGCAACTGGTCGCGGTGGCGCACCTGGCGCGCCAGGCGGATAACCGGTGCCATCACCCGGCGCGCGACCAGCCAGCCGAGGATCACCGCCAGCACCAGGCTCAGCACAAAGCCCACCACCACCACGGCGAACAGCACGCGCTCGCGCTCTTCGAAGTCGCTCTGGTCCTGCAGCAGCACGTAGCGCCGGCCATCGACGATCTCGACCATGGCGTGGTACGACAGCTGGTCACGGAACACCTCGTGGAAACCGCGGTCCAGGTGGCGCAGATCCTTGGGCATCTCGAAGTCGTCGCGCCCGCCACTGAAGTAGAACAGCTGGTCGGGACGAGGGCGGTGGCTCCAGTCGCTGACGCTGTCCATGCGCAGCAGACGCTGCAGGTCGCCACCGAGTACCGAGGAAATCAGCCGCTCTTCAACCAGGTGCACGGTGGCGACGATGCCGAAGGCGAAGGCCCCGGCCACCAGCGCGCTCATCAGGGCAAAAGCAATGATGATGCGCTGGGCAAGGCTTTGCTTAAACTCCATCGCGGCCCTCGGCGAGGCGATAGCCGACGCCATGGACGGTATGCAGCAGCGGTTTTTCAAACGGTTTGTCGATCACCTGGCGCAGCTGGTGCACATGGCTGCGCAGGCTGTCGCTGTCTGGGCAGTCATCGCCCCACAAGGCTTCTTCCAGCACTTCGCGGCGCAGTACGTGCGGGCTCTTCTGCATCAGTACCGCCAGTAGCTTGAGGCCGACCGGGTTGAGCTTGAGCAGGCGGCCCTGGCGGGTCACTTCGAGGGTGTCGAGGTCGTAGCTGAGGTCGGCCACCTGCAAGGTGCGGCGCCCACCGCCCTGGGCACGGCGCAGCACGGCTTCGATGCGCGCGGCCAGTTCGGACAAGGCGAACGGCTTGAGCAGGTAGTCGTCTGCGCCGGAACGGAAGCCTTGCAGGCGGTCGTCGAGTTGATCGCGGGCGGTGAGCATGATCACCGGCGTGTCGCGGCGAGCGTCTTCGCGCAGGCGCTTGCACAAGGTGTAGCCATCGATGCCGGGCAGCATGATGTCGAGCACGATCAGGTCATAGTGCTCGGTGGCAGCCAGGTGCAGGCCGGACAGGCCATCCTGGGCGCAGTCGACGGTGTAGCCCTTCATGCCCAGGTAATCGGCCAGGTTGGCCAGGATATCGCGGTTGTCTTCAACCAAAAGAATGCGCATCGGTTTCTCCTGTGCGGCGCTTCTCGCTATGGTGCGCGGCAGGCGCAGCTTAAGGCCTATGCCTGCACGGTGCCAGCCCCCGGGAAAATTCACCGCGCTTGACGGTTTTTTCACTGATCCTTCACGGACACAGGATAGCGGGAAGCCGACAATGCCCGATCTTTTTCGTGCCCTGGAGCCGCCATGCAGCAACGCACCCGCCCTCGCCCGATCAATTACTGGCTGTACCTGGGGATCCCCCTGGCGACCGCGCTGGCTTTGATCCTGTTGGAACTGACTTCAGTCGACATGGACGTCGCCAACCTATTCTTCGACCCGGCTGCCGGGCAGTTCATTGGCCGCCACAGCTATTGGCTGGAGAACATCCTGCATGACCGGGTAAAGCAAGTGGTGATTTTGCTGGGCGTGCTGTCATTGCTGACCTTCGCCGCCAGCTTCTTCGTCAAGCGACTGTTTGGCTGGCGTCGCGAACTGGGTTGCCTGGTGCTGGCGCTGGGCTTGTCCACGGCGTTTGTCACGCCGCTGAAGAAGGTGACCCAGGTGCAGTGCCCGTGGAGCCTGACCCAGTTTGGCGGCAGCGAAACCTACAGCAAGTTGCTGGAGCCGCGCCCAGCCACCAACAAGCCAGGGCTGTGCTGGCCGGGTGGGCATGCCGCGACCGGGTTCTGCCTGTTCGGGCTGTTCTTCATGCTGCGTGATCGCAAGCCGCGCCTGGCGCGGGTGGCGTTTGTCGTAGCCTTGGTGGCCGGCTCGGTACTTGGCGTAGGGCGGATGATGCAGGGGGCACACTTCTTGTCACATAACGTGTGGACGGCGGTGTTCTGCTGGTTGATCGGGTTGGGGTCGTATTACCTGATCCTGTATCGCCGGGGCATGGTAGAAGTGCCAACCGCCGAGCGCAGCGTCGCCTGACAGAGGGGCCGCTTTGCGGCCCGATCGCGACACAAGGCCGCTCCTACAGATTACGCGCTCCCCTGTAGGAGCGGCCTTGCGTCGCGATGGGCTGCGAAGCAGCCCCAATGGCCCTCACAGGCACACAAAAAAGCCCCGGTTCTCGCGAACCGGGGCTTTTTATGGTGCAGGGGGTAAGGCTGGCTTACATCATGCCGCCCATGCCACCCATGCCGCCCATGTCTGGCATGCCGCCGCCAGCTGGGGCTTCGCTTGGCGCGTCAGCAATCATGGCTTCGGTGGTGATCATCAGACCGCCGATCGAAGCAGCAGCTTGCAGCGCCGAACGGGTGACCTTGGCTGGGTCCAGGATGCCCATCTCGATCATGTCGCCGTATTCGCCGGTAGCAGCGTTGTAACCGAAGTTACCCGAACCTTGCTTGACCTTGTCTGCAACAACGCTTGGCTCGTCGCCGGCGTTGGCAGTGATCTGGCGCAGCGGGGCTTCAACAGCGCGGCGCAGCAGGGCGATACCAACGTTCTGGTCTTCGTTGTCGCCTTTCAGGTCAACGATGGCCGACAGAGCGCGAACCAGAGCAACACCACCGCCAGGTACCACGCCTTCTTCAACGGCTGCACGGGTAGCGTGCAGGGCGTCTTCAACGCGCGCTTTCTTCTCTTTCATTTCAACTTCGGTGCCGGCACCGACCTTGATCACGGCAACACCGCCAGCCAGCTTGGCCAGACGCTCTTGCAGCTTCTCACGGTCGTAGTCCGAGGAAGTTTCTTCGATCTGGGCACGGATCTGCTTAACGCGAGCTTCGATCTCGGTGTCAGTACCTGCACCATCGATGATGGTGGTGTTTTCCTTGGACAGGATCACGCGCTTGGCGTTACCCAGGTGCTCCAGGGTAGCGGTTTCCAGGGACAGGCCGATTTCTTCGGAGATGACCTGGCCGCCAGTCAGGACGGCGATGTCCTGCAGCATGGCCTTGCGGCGGTCGCCGAAGCCCGGTGCCTTGACCGCAGCAACCTTGACGATGCCGCGCATGTTGTTGACGACCAGGGTAGCCAGCGCTTCGCCTTCAACGTCTTCAGCAACGATCAACAGTGGGCGACCGGCCTTGGCAACGGCTTCCAGCACTGGCAGCAGCTCACGGATGTTGGAGATTTTCTTGTCAACCAGCAGCAGCAGCGGGCCTTCCAGCTCGGCAACCATGGTGTCAGGCTTGTTGACGAAGTATGGCGACAGGTAGCCACGGTCGAACTGCATGCCTTCTACGACGGACAGTTCGTTTTCCAGGCCCGAGCCTTCTTCAACGGTGATCACGCCTTCTTTACCGACTTTTTCCATGGCTTCGGCGATGATTTCACCGATGGAGTTGTCGGAGTTGGCAGAGATGGTACCTACCTGGGCGATGGCCTTGGAGTCGGCGCATGGCTTGGACAGGTTCTTCAGCTCGGCAACAACGGCAGCAGTGGCCTTGTCGATACCGCGCTTCAGGTCCATCGGGTTCATGCCGGCAGCGACGGCTTTCAGGCCTTCGTTGACGATGGCCTGAGCCAGAACGGTAGCGGTGGTGGTGCCGTCACCGGCAGCGTCGTTGGCCTTGGAAGCAACTTCCTTGACCAGCTGGGCGCCCATGTTTTCGAACGCGTCTTTCAGCTCGATTTCTTTGGCGACGGAAACGCCGTCCTTGGTGATGGTCGGCGCGCCGAAGCTCTTGGCCAGCACCACGTTACGACCTTTCGGGCCGAGGGTCGCTTTTACCGCGTCAGCCAGAACGTTGACACCAACCAGCATTTTCTTACGAGCGGAATCGCCGAATTTTACGTCTTTAGCAGCCATGATCGTTTAATCCTTGGAAATCTTTGGAGTAACGGGAAGTCGGGGAAATCAGCCTTCGATAACGGCGAGGATTTCGTTCTCGGCCATGACCAGCAGGTCTTCGCCATCGACTTTCACGGTGTTGCTGCCCGAGTAAGGGCCGAAAACCACTTTGTCACCGACTTTAACAGCCAGCGCACGTACTTCGCCGTTTTCCAGAACGCGACCGGTGCCAACAGCAACGACTTCGCCGCGGTTTGGTTTTTCAGCGGCCGAACCCGGCAGGACGATACCGCCAGCGGTTTTCGATTCTTCTTCGCTGCGACGGATGACTACGCGGTCATGCAGAGGACGAAGCTTCATTGTCGATCTCTCCCAAATTGTGGTTTTCATCGGCCGGTATCGAAACCGGCGGGTTGATGCTGTCCGGCGTTGCCGGGAGGCTGCTCGCATGGGGCGAACTGCCTGAGTTATGTCTGGTGTTTCCACCAGAAACCTTGCGGTGACCACATACATGAGGCCGCCATATTCAATTACAAGGCTTCATATGCAAAATTTTTCAGTTGGCTGAAAAAGCCCGGGGCCGCATGCGCGGCCCCGGGGTTACAACGGTGTTTATTTGTCGCGGCGCTCGTACTCGCCTTCGATCACATTCGGGCGATGGCCACCATCGCGCGGCTGCGCCTGGAACGGGTCATCCTGGAACGCCCGCTGGCGCATGGCCTGGGCCTCGGCACGTTCACGCATCTTGCGCGCAGCCAGGCGACGGGTGAACGGCAGCAGGCACAGCACACCGAGTACGTCGCTGATGAAGCCCGGCAACAGCAGCAAGCCGCCACCCACGGCCATCATCAAACCCTGAAACATGTCCTCGGCGGGCAGTTCGCCACGCTGCAGGCTTTCGCGGGCACGCAGGGCGGTGGCCAGGCCGGCCACGCGCATGACCAGCACACCCAGGGCGGAGCCGGCGATGATCAGCAGCAGCGCCGGGAAGAACCCGATGGCCGCGCTGACCTTTACGAAGACGAACAGCTCCAGCACCGGAAACAGCAGAAGCAACAGTAGAAAAGCACGCATCAAAGCATTCCTCGTCGGAAGAGAACCTTCCTGTAAGACCTACAGGTGGATGCGAATGCCCGATTTTTCAACCCTCAACCTCTGTCGTAGCCGGCCACTGGTCGGCGTGCGCCAGCAAAACCAAGGCTTCGCGTACTTGTGTCGGCGTGTTGCAAATGCTCGGGAAAGGCAACCAGTGCACCGCCTGGCCGATGCGCAGGTGCATGCCTTCGCTGTCTACCCCGACCATCTGCGCTGGCGCATGGCGTGGCAGGTCGGTCAGTTCCACATAATGGGCGATGGCATTGGCGTGGTCGCTGTTCATGTGCTCGACCATGCTCGCCTCGGCCTTGCCGGCGAACGGGTTGGGCAGGGTCACCTGGTCGAGCCAGTGGATCGCGCCGAAGCCGCCGATGTAGCGGTGGCGTACCGGCTGCAAGACCCAGAAGTCGAAGTCGTGGGCCTTGTGGTAGTTGGCGGCATCCGGGAAATAGCGGTAGTAGCGCTCGGCAGCGGCCTCGATGGCGGCTTCGTCGACCAGCTTGAGCGCCTCGGCCATCACCGTCAGGCGCCCTACGGCCTGCACATCCTCGGCTTCGCGCTCCCCGACCAGCAGCGAGCACTTGGGGTCTTGCTGCAGGTTGTGGGTGTGCTGCGCGATGCGGCTGATGAGAATCAGCGGTTTGCCCTCGGCATCCAGGCAGTAGGGTACGACCGAACCGAACGGGAAGCCGGGCATCGACTTGGAATGGGTCGAGAGTACGCCGCGGTATTCCTTGAGCAGCAGTTCCCGGGCGGGGCGGATGGCGTTGGTACTCACTTGGGGGCGGCTCCTGGCGGCGGACTGGGTAGATGACAAGATAAGCATTATCACATCCAGTGCCAATGGGGCTGCTTTGCAGCCCTATCGCGACGCAAGGCCGCTCCTACAGGGGATCGCGTACTCCTGTAGGAGCGGCCTTGCGTCGCGAAAGGGCCGCAAAGCGGCCCCAGGGATTTACCAGGTAACGCCGAACCCAGCGGTATAGCGCGTCTTCTCCAGATCACTGTCACGCGTTCCGCTGATGATGTCGCGCTCGGCCTTGAGGTTGAGCGAAGCCCACTCGGTCACCTTGTAACGCAACCCGACCTCGGCATCCAGGGAGTAGTCGGCCACGCCACCCAGCGGCTTGGCGAGCTCGCCATTGGTGAACAACTGCACGTTCTTGCCAATCAGGTAGCGGGTGTAGTCCCACTTCACCGCGGCAGAATAGAAGTTGTCCTTGCTGCCGTCCTGGTATTCGAAGTCGGTGCGGTTGATCAGCGAACCCAGCGAGAACGCGCCCAGTTCGTCGTCCCAGAACTGGTAACCCGGGCCAGTACCCACGGTACGCTGGCGGGCCAGGTCTTCGATGCGATCACGCTTGTATTCCGCCCGCCCCTGCCAGAACCACTTCTCGGTGATGAAGCGGTCCAGGGCATACTCGGCACTCCAGTTGTCAGTGGTCGTGACGTCGTCCTTGGTCTCGCGGTTGTACTCGCCTTCGGCGTTATGCCGCCAGCGGCCGTGACGGGCCGTCGTCTTGAAGCTGACGTCGTAATCGTCGGTATCGTTTTCGGCGCGCTTGTAATCCAGCGCCACGTCGACGTTACCTTTCCAGACCAGGTCCTCGACCAGCGGCTTGGGTTTCATGATCTGCTCGATGCTGGCCAGTTCCACGGTCTTTGGCGCGTCGCCATTGGCCAATGTCACCTTGCCTGCTTCCGCAGCCTTCAGCGACTTCGCCTTTTCACCACTGTAGGCGTCCTGCTTGACCAGCATCTCCTGGTCGCTTTCCAGGGTCTGAACTTGTTTCCAGTCCAAGGCAATGGACCCGCCATACGGGGTTTCCAGCAGCAGCTTGCCGCCATCGAAGACTTTGATCTTGCCGCTTAGCCGGTCACCGTTCTTCATCCACACGGTATCGGCAAATACCGGTGAGGCGCACAGGGAGGCAGCTAGCAGGCACAACAAGGATCTAGAATACATAAACGGACTACGGTTCGATTTGACGAAAAAAGCCGGGCATTATCCAGATACCGACAACCAGAGCAAGGACAGACCGGGAGCCTGCCGTTGAGTTCAACTCTCATTTGCCCGACCACCGGTCCGGTTTCATCTACAGCCCAAGGGGGGCGTGATGTCTGAAGCCTATGAGCACGCCCTCGACTGCGCCGAAGGCCGACGAACGGCGTTGTATTCGGTGCTCGGCCAAGTACCGGCAGGCAAGGTGGTGAGCTATGGCCAACTGGCCGAACTGGCGGGGCTTGGCCGCGCCGCACGCTGGGTCGGGCGCACGCTTGGGCAGTTGCCCGCAGAAACCCGCCTGCCCTGGCATCGGGTGCTCGGCGCGGGGGGCCGGCTGAGCCTGGCACTGGGTACCCCGTCGGGGGATGAACAACGGGCGCGACTGCGCGCGGAGGGTGTGAATGTAACCAACAATCGTGTGGATATGACGCGCCATGGCTGGCGCCCAATGGAGCACAGCGGTTAGAGTGCGCGCTTTGTTTTCGAATACTTGAGGCAGATGTTGGCCCATGCCCCGTAAAACCTGGCGCGCTGCGCTTGCTGCCTATGCCAGCCCGTCAACCTTGGTACTTTTGCTGCTCGGTTTCGCCGCCGGCTTGCCGTACATGTTGGTGTTCTCGACCCTGTCGGTGTGGTTGCGCGAGGCCGGTGTGGCCCGCGAGACCATTGGTTACGCCAGCCTGATCGGCCTGGCCTACGCCTTCAAGTGGGTGTGGTCGCCGCTGCTCGACCAATGGCGCCTGCCGCTGCTTGGCGGCCTGGGCCGGCGGCGCTCGTGGCTGCTGCTATCGCAGTCACTGGTGGTCATCGGCCTGGTCGGTATGAGCCTGTGTGACCCGCAGCAACATCTGTCGTGGCTGATCGCCATGGCCGTACTGGTAGCCTTTGCCTCGGCCACCCAAGACATCGCAGTCGATGCCTACCGCCTGGAAATCGCCGACGACCAGCGCCAGGCCGCGCTGGCTGCCAGTTACATGGCCGGCTATCGGGTCGCTGCACTGCTCGCCACGGCTGGCGCCCTGTTCTTTGCCGAGTGGTTCGGTTCCACCGGTTTCAGCTACCTGCACAAAGCCTGGGCCGGCACTTACGTGATGTTCGGGGTCATGATGCTGCCCGCACTGTTCACCACCCTGATCATGCGCGAACCCCCCGTGCCACTGCGCACCCAGCTGTCTGCAGCACGCTACGGGCTGGTGCACCAGATGGCCTCGGTGTTCGTGCTGATCATCCTGCTGGTGTCGGTACCGGCCAGCTTCACCCAGATGTTCAATACCGGCTGGTCCACGGTCATATCCGGTGATGCCACGCCGCTCGACCTGCTGCTGGAAGACCGCGCCTTCCTACGCCTGATCCTTTACGTGCTGCTGAGCTGGGCGTGCCTGTCGAGCCTGGGCCGCCGCGGCCTGGCCCCGGTGCTGACACCGGTCAACGACTTCATCGCCCGCTACCGTTGGCAGGCCCTGCTGCTGCTGGGCCTGATCGCCACCTACCGCATGTCGGACACGGTGATGGGCGTGATGGCCAACGTGTTCTACATCGACATGGGCTTCACCAAGGACCAGATTGCCAGCGTCAGCAAGATCTTCGGCCTCATCATGACCCTGGTCGGTGCTGGCGTCGGCGGCCTGCTGATCGTGCGCTTCGGCATCATGCCGATCCTGTTCATTGGCGGCGTGGCCTCGGCGGGTACCAACATCCTGTTCCTGATGCTGGCCGACATGGGCCCGAACCTGGAAATGCTGGTGGTCACCATCTCACTGGACAACTTCAGCTCCGGCATGGCCACCTCGGCCTTCGTCGCCTACCTGTCGAGCCTGACCAACCTGAAGTTCTCGGCCACCCAGTACGCGCTGCTCAGCTCGATCATGCTGCTGCTGCCGCGGTTGATTGGCGGGTATTCGGGGGTGATGGTGGAGAAGTTCGGGTACCACGACTTCTTCCTGATTACCGCACTGCTGGGTGTGCCTACGCTGATCCTGATTGCCCTGCAGTGGCGTCAGGAGGCTGGGCGGGGGACGCCGGTGGCAGAGGAAAGCTCGGCGGTCGAGCGGCCCTGATAGATTTTTATCGCTTGTACTGGCCTATTCGCGGGTGAACCCGCTCCTACACAGGTATCGCACGCCGTTGTAGGAGCGGGTTTACCCGCGAATAGGCCGGTACAGACGATAAGAAATTAATGAGCCACAGCCCCTTCCCCAGGCCGCCCACCCACCACAAACCACAGCGGCCACAGTGCCAGAGCCCCTGCCACCCCCGCCGCCAGGGCAAAGTGCAGCAAGCTGGCACCGGCACCAATCATCGCCAACAGCGCCCCGCCCAGCCCCAGCAGGGCGATGGTGATCATCCCCAGCATCGCCGAGACCAGGCCCTTGCTCTGCTCGCTGGAGAACAGCGTCATGCGGTACAGCACCGCGTTGGCCACGCCCAGGCCCAGCGCGTACAGCGACATGCCTGCCACCACGCTGGTCACGCTCGGCCAGTACCAGGTCGCCAGTACCATCAGGCTCAACCCCGACAGATACGGCCACAGTGCACCACGTACCAGCGCCGGTAGCGGGTAACGGTCGGCAATACGGTTGATGATCAGGTTGCCGAGGATCAGCCCGCCAAACACCGGCAACTGCCACAAGGCGTACGCCATCGTGCTCAACCCCTCGTCATGAATCAGCAGCACTGGCGACAGGCCGATCCAGCCAATCAGTGGCAAGCCCACCAGGCCCAGCGCGGCGCTGCCGGCAACGAAGCGGCGGTTGGCCAGCAGCTGGCCGTAGCCCGCCAGCAGTGGCAGCAGGTGGATTGGCGTGAACGCCAGGCGTGAGCCGTCGCGGCGCTCCACGCCCAGGGTTTCCGGCATCAGCCGGTACAACAGCACCCAGCACAGGACCGCGCCGATGGCGAAGGCCACGAACAGCCAGCGCCAGTCCAGCCACTGCAGCAGCAAGGTGCCTACCAGCGGCCCGAGCAGCGGCGACAGCAAGGCGATGTTGGCCAACAGCGCCATCATGCGCACGGCGTCTGCCTCGCTGAAGGCTTCGTTCAGGGCCGGGTAGCTGACCGTGACCACAAAGCCCAAGCCAATGCCCTGCAGCAGGCGCAGCAGGTTGAACAGGCCGATGTCGTGAACCCAGAACGTGGCCAGGCAAGCCAGGCCAAAGAACGTGCAGCCGACCAGCAGCAGCGGGCGCCGCCCGTAGCGGTCAGCCAGCGGGCCGATCAGCCATTGCAGCACCACGCCACCCAGCAGGTACAGGTTGAGGGCATGGGGGATGTATTCCGGGCTGGCGTTCAGGTCGCCGACCACGACCGGCATGGCCGGCATGACGGCATCACTGGCCAGATAGGTGAGCAGCTCGAACAGGGCCAAGGTCAGGCCGAACAGCAAGGCGCGCAGGGGGGTGATGTACAGCAATGGTTTCATGATGGCGTATCGGGTGTGGCATGTGGGGTCAGGGTATATGCCAGAAATGGCGGGGTTTTGCTGTGAACAAGTGTAAAAACGGGGCCGCTGCGCGCCCCATCGCGACACAAGGCCGCTCCTACAGAGATCGCGTAACCCCTGTAGGAGCGGCCTTGTGTCGCGATGGGGCGCGCAGCGGCCCCGGCTTTCTACAACCTTACTGTGCGGCAGTCTCCTGCACCACACGAATCACCCGCTGCGGAAACGGAATGTCGATCCCTTCAGCCTTCAACCGGTCACGCGCATGCTCGTTGAGCATGAACATCACATCCCAGTAATCAGACGTCTTGGTCCACAAGCGCAGCGACACCGTGATCGAGCTGTCACCCAACGTTGCCACTACGGCCTGCGGCGCCGGGTCGGCCAGTACACGCGGGTCCTTGGCCAATTCAAGCAGCACGTTACGGGCCTTTTGCAGGTCGGCCTCGTAATCCACGCCCACATCGAACACCACCTTGCGCGTCGGCTGGCGGTTGGTGTTGGTGATGATGCCGTTGGACAGGCTGCCGTTAGGCATGATCACAGTCTTGTTGTCACCGGTACGCAGCACGGTGTGGAAGATCTGGATGCTGTCGACGGTGCCGGAAACACCCTGCGCCTCGATCCAGTCACCGATGCGGAACGGGCGAAACAGCAGGATCAACACGCCACCGGCAAAGTTCGCCAGGCTACCTTGCAGGGCCAGGCCGATAGCCAGTGTTGCACCACCGATCGCTGCCACGAACGACGTGGTTTCGATGCCGATCATCGAAGCCACGCTGATCGCCAGCATAATCTTCAGGATGATGTTGGTCAGCGTGCGGATAAACCCTTGCAGGGCAGGGTCCTGAACCCGCAGGCCCACCAGCTTGGCCAGGTGATCGCTGACCTTGTTGGTTATCCACCAGCCGACCGCCAGGGTCAGCAGCGCCAGCAGCACACGGCTGCCGTATTCCATGATCAAGGGGATCCAGGTTTGCGATTGGCGGACCAGCTGATCGACTTCAGCGTTCAAATCCATATTCATCTCCTGATGCCGAGCGGCAAGTACACGGTAGAACAGGCCGCGTATTCACGCAGCCCCGGCCCCCATGGACATCATCTGGCCATCGGGGTTCCGGGCGTGGCGATCAGTCGCGGAAGTTGTTGAACTGCAGCGGCATGTCGAATTCCTTGGTGCGCAACAGGGCAATGGCTTCCTGCAGGTCGTCGCGCTTCTTGCCGGTGACACGCACCTGCTCACCCTGGATGGCGGCCTGCACTTTCAACTTGCCATCCTTGATGGTGGCAACGATCTTCTTGGCCAGGTCCTTGTCGATGCCTTCGCGGAACTTGGCTTCCTGTTTCTTTTCCTTGCCGGACGGATACGGGTCTTTGGTTTCCAGGCATTTCACGTCGATCTTGCGCTTGACCAGCGCCAGGCGCAGGATTTCCAGCATGGCTTCGAGCTGGAACTCCTCCTCGGCGGTGAGCATCACGGTCTGATCCTTGTCCTTGAACTCGAAGGTGCCCTTGCCCTTGAGGTCGTAACGGCGGTCCAGCTCCTTGATGGCGTTGTCGACCGCATTCTGCACTTCGTGCTTGTCCAGTTCCGATACCACGTCGAACGAAGGCATGGTTGTTCTCCCAAAATAAAAGCGCGCTCAGGCTGAAGATGGAGCGCGCTGGGTTTGACGGTTAAAATGCGGGCTCATTATAACGGGTTGCGAAACGCATATGAGCAGCACCTGGCATATTCTCGGCGCCGGCAGCCTGGGCGGCCTGTGGGCCTGCCGCCTGGCACGCGCAGGCAAGGCCGTACGCCTGATCCTGCGTGACGGGCAACGGCTGCAGGCTTATCTACAGGCCGGTGGCCTGACCTTGATCGAACAGGACCAGCCCCGGCACTACGCCATCCCCGCCGAAACCGCGCAGGCGCATGGCCCCATCCACCGCCTTCTGGTGGCCTGCAAGGCATATGACGCCGCCCCGGCAATTGCCGGTATTGCACCGCGGCTGGCCGAAGGCGCCGAAGTGCTGCTGTTGCAGAACGGCTTGGGCAGCCAGGACGAAGTCGCAGACCTGGTGCCGCACGCACGCTGCATCTTTGCCTCCAGCACTGAAGGCGCATTCCGTGAGGGCGACTGGCAAGTGCGCTTTGCCGGCCACGGTTTCAACTGGCTGGGCGACCCGCGCAACCCGGAGCCGCCGGCCTGGTTCGATGACCTGTACCAGGCCGGTATCCCCGCCGAGTGGACGGTGGATATCCTCTCCCGCCTGTGGCGCAAGCTGGCGCTCAATTGCGCGATCAACCCGCTGACCGTGCTGCACGACTGCCAGAACGGCGGGCTGCTGGGGCATCTGCCTGAAGTGGAGGCCCTGTGCGCCGAACTGGCTGGGTTGCTGCGCCGATGCGGCCAGCCACAAGCAGCGGACGGGTTGGACGAAGAGGTGCAGCGGGTGATCCTTGCCACTGCAGCCAACTACTCTTCCATGTACCAGGACGTGCGCGCGGGTCGACGCACCGAGGTGCATTACCTGCTCGGCCATGCCTGCCGCGCGGCCGAACGCCATGGCCTGCACCTGCCGCAACTGGAACACCTGCAGCAGCGCCTGGTCGAAAACCTGCGTGTACGTCACTTGCCCTGCGACTGACGCGGCCCCTTCAACCGGATACGGACATTGCCTAGCCCATGACCTTGCGCCAACGCCTGGAAAACCTCCCGGTCGGGCAGAAACTGCTGGCGGCCCTGCTGGTGCTGTTGGTAACCATTCTGCTGGTGGCCAACCTCACCTTCATCAGCGCCGCCTACTGGATCACCCAGGAAAGCATGGCGCCGCAGGCGTTGCAGACCATCGGCCGGCTGGTGGCCAACCCGCAGCTGGCGGCTCGTGCTGGCGACACCGCGGAAACCGCCAGCGCCCTGCTCAAGGAGCTGGACAGCTACACGCCATTGCGCGCTGCCGCCGTCTACGGTGGCGATGGCCGCATGCTGGCGCAGTTGCAGCATGGCGACCCCATGGCCTTGCCCAAGCGCTTTCGCAACATTGACGGCTGGCGCCTGATGGAGTTTCGCAGCACACAGCTCATACGCATCCCACGCGACGCCAACCCACCGGCGCACCTGCTGCTGGTGGCCAGCAGCGAACTGCCCACGGCGTTCTACACCGGCACGCTCAGCGCCAGCCTGGGTATTTTGGTGTTCAGCATCCTGCTTTGGATTGTCGTTGCCCGGCAGATCAAGCGCCTGATCACCCAGCCGATCAACCAGCTGGAAGAACTCAGCCGCCAGGTCACCCGCGAAGAGAGCTATGCCCTGCGCGCCCGGCGTGGCAACGACGATGAGATCGGCAGCCTGGCCGCGGCCTTCAACACCATGCTGTCGCGTATCGAGGCCCGTGAGCAGCAGCTCAAGCGCGCTCGCGACGAGTTCCAGGACGCCTACGACCAGGCCCAGGGCCTGGCCGAGGAAACCCGCCATACCAACCGCAAGCTGGAACTGGAAGTGCAGGTGCGCAGCAAAATCGAGAAAAAACTCACCGGCTTCCAGAACTACCTCAACAGCATCATCGACTCGATGCCCTCGGCACTGATCGCCCTCGACGAGCAACTCTACGTGACCCAGTGGAACCACGAAGCCACCGTGCTTTCCGGCACACCGCTGGATGAAGCACTGAACCAGCCGGTGTTCATTGCCTTCGAGCCACTCAAGCCGTTCCTGCCGCAACTGAAGGAAACCGTGGAAAAGCACCGGGTGGCGAAGATCGAGCGGGTCACCTGGCCCAAGGGCGACGACCTGCGCCACTACGCCCTCACCTTCTACCCGCTGACCGGTGGCGGCGGCCGAGGGGTAGTTATCCGCATCGACGACATCACCCAGCGCCTGTCGCTGGAAGAGATGATGGTGCAGTCGGAGAAAATGCTTTCGGTCGGAGGCCTGGCCGCCGGCATGGCCCACGAGATCAACAACCCGCTGGGCGCCATCCTGCACAACGTGCAGAACATTCGTCGGCGCCTTTCGCCGGACCTGCCGCGCAACCTGGAACAGGCCCAAGAGCTGGGTGTCGACCTGGCCACGATCAATCGGTACCTGGACAGCCGCGAAGTGCCGCAACTGCTCGATGGCATCCAGCAAGCCGGCGCGCGGGCGGCGAAGATCGTTACCCACATGCTCAGCTTCAGCCGCCGCAGCAACCGCCAGCTGGTGCCATGCGAGCTGCCGGCCCTGATCGACCAGGCGCTGGAAATTGCCGGCAATGACTTTGACCTGACCATCGGTTTCGACTTCAAGGGCCAGGCCATCGTGCGCCAGTTCGACCCCGCGCTGGGGCCGGTGCCATGCACCGCAAACGAGCTGGAACAGGTACTGCTCAACTTGCTGAAGAACGCCGCCCAGGCCATCCACCTGCGCCCACAACCCAGTGAGCCCGGGCGCATCACCCTGCGTACCCGGCTGAACCCGCCGTGGGCGGAAATCCAGGTCGAGGACAACGGCGTCGGCATGCCCGAAGCGGTGCGCAAGCGCACCTTCGAGCCGTTCTTTACCACCAAGGAAATCGGCCAGGGTACCGGGCTGGGCCTGTCGGTTTCGTACTTCATCATCACCAACAACCACAAGGGGCAGATGGAAGTGCAGTCCACGCCCGGCCAGGGCACCTGCTTCACCCTGCGCCTGCCCCTCGGCCAGCCGGCAGCGGTAGCGCCGGCCAAAACGGAGCAATGACATGGGCTACCGCCTTTCGAAGATCTACACCCGTACCGGCGACAAGGGCGAAACCGGCCTGGGCGACGGCCGCCGGGTGCCCAAGGGCCACCCGCGGATCGAAGCGATTGGCGAGGTGGACAGCCTGAACAGCCAGTTGGGCGTACTACTGGCGGGCCTGGCCGAGCACGGCCTGGATGAGGTCGGTACAGTGCTGGCGCCGTGTCAGCACCGTTTGTTCGACCTGGGCGGTGAACTGGCAATGCCCAGCTACCAGGCGTTAAACCAGGCAGAGGTGGAGCGCCTGGAGGCGGCCATCGATGTGTGGAACGAAGAGCTGGGGCCGTTGAAGAACTTCATCTTGCCCAGTGGCTCGATGCTGGTGGCGCAGGCGCATGTATGCCGCAGCCTGGCGCGCAGTGCCGAGCGGCGGTGTCAGGAGTTGAATGCATTGGAGCCGCTGGAGGTGGTTGGGTTGGCGTATATCAACCGGCTGTCTGACCTGCTGTTTGTGGCGGCGCGGATCATTGGGCGGCGGCAGGGGGTGGCTGAGGTGTTGTGGCAGCCTGCTGAAAAGCCTCAGGGCTGATATTTTTGGGGCTGCTGTGCAGCCCATCGCGACGCAAGGCCGCTCCTACAGGGGTACGCGAACTTTTCAGGGTTGTGCGGTCCCTGTAGGAGCGGCCTTGCGTCGCGATGGGCCGCAAAGCGGCCCCAATTACAGGCGACTCAAATCTCAGGCCAGAAGGCGCGTATCCCGGCCACACCCTGCGCCCCTGCTTCCCAGGCCTTTTCCCGCTCACCCGGCCCTACCCCACCCAGCAGGTAAACCGGCTTGCTGAACCCGGCAATCAAGCGTTGCGTTTCTTCCCAACCCAGCGGCACCGCCTCGGGGTGGGTCTGAGTCGCCTGCACCGGCGACAAGGTGACAAAGTCCACGCCCATCTGCTCGGCCAGCGCCAGCTCTTCGGCACTGTGGCAGGACGCCGCCAGCCAGCGCTCCTTGGGGAAAGGCCGCCCTTTGGCAGCGTACTTGCGCAATTGCGCGGCGGTCAGGTGCCAGCCGGCCGACGGGAAGTCACCCAGCCATTCCAACGGCCCCTTGAGCATCAGCTGCGCCTTGCCCCCACACAGCCCGACCGCATCCACTGCCACGTCGCGGTACTTGGGGTCGTACATGTCCGGGGCGCGCAACTGGATCAGGCGAATGCCGCTGGCCACGGCCTTCTGGATGCCCTTGAGCATCTGCGGCACTTCCAGGCCGTCCGGGGTAACCAGGTACTGGTCCGGCAGGCGCGCAGCAGCCACGATCGGCTTGTTGGCCTCGGGGAATTCGTATTGCGGCAAATCACGCGGGGCAACCCACTCCAGCGGCTGGCCCTCGGCACCATGCGGCTCGCCGGTGAACGCCAGGACTTCACGCACATCCAGCAGCACCTGCTTGTCCGGGTAGTCGTGGCTGACCTTGATCAGCGCACGCGAACCGCTCACCTCGATACCCAGCTCTTCACGCAGCTCGCGGGCCAGTGCCGCTTCGACGCTTTCGCCCTCTTCCACCTTGCCGCCGGGGAACTCCCACAGGCCGCCCTGGTGCTGGGTGTCGGCACGCCGCGCGATCAGAATACGGCCATCAGTGCCACGAATGACGGCCGCTACTACATGAATCCGTTTCACACTTCACGCTCCGCCAGGCCAGCACGCTGCCAGGCCTGGAAGGCTGGCCACTGGTAAATGGTCTCGATGTAAGTTGCCGCCTCGGCCGGTACTTCCACGCGGTAAGTACGCAGACGCACGGCCACCGGGGCGAAGAAGGCATCGGCCAGGCTCGGCTTGCCGAACAGGAACGGGCCGCTGTCCTTGGCCACCAGGCGGCATTCGGACCACAGCGCGACGATACGGTCGATGTCGATCTGTACGTCCAACGGCATGTTGTCCAGTGCCTGGTCACGCGACAGGTCGAACGGCATGGCGCCGCGCAGGGCGAAGAAGCCGCTGTGCATCTGCGCGCAGGCCGAACGGGCCTGGGCCCGCGCTGCCACGTCGGCAGGCCACAGTTGAGCCTCGGGATGGCGTTCGTTGAGGTATTCGGCGATTGCCAGCGAATCGGCGATTACACCATGCTCGGTCTTGAGCAACGGTACCTTGCCGGTAGCGGAATAGGCGAGAAGGCGCTGACGGGTGTCAGGCTGGTTGAGCTTGATCAGGGTTTCTTCGTAGGGCACGCCGGCCAGTTCGAGGGCCAGGGCGCCACGCAGCGACCAGGAGGAGTACAGCTTGTCGCCGATGATCAGGTGATAGCTCATGGTTCGGCTCCATCGGTTTGGATTTTTTTTGGGGCTGCTTTGCAGCCCATCGCGACGCAAGGCCGCCCCTACAGGTACAGCGCAAACCATGTAGGAGCGGCCTTGTGTCGCGATCGGGCCGCATAGCGGCCCCGGTTACATCAGGTACGGTACTCGGCGTTGATTTTCACGTACTCGTGGGACAGGTCGGTGGTCCAGATGGTTTCGCTGCACTGGCCACGGCCCAACTCGATACGGATGGTAATCTCTTCCTGGGCCATCACTGCCGAACCCTGCGCTTCGGTATAGCTCGGGCTGCGGCCACCCTGGCTGGCGATGCACACGCTGTCCAGGTACACATCGATCAGGCTTACATCCAGCTTCGGCACACCGGCACGGCCAACGGCGGCGAGGATACGGCCCCAGTTCGGGTCGGAGGCAAACAGTGCGGTCTTGATCAGCGGCGAGTGGGCCACGGCATAGCCGACGTCCAGGCATTCCTGGTGGTTGCCACCACCGTTGACCTGCACGGTGACGAACTTGGTCGCACCTTCGCCATCACGGACGATGGCCTGGGCCACTTCCATGCACACTTCGAACACGGCCTTTTTCAGCGCTTCGAACAGTGCGCCGCTGGCTTCGGTGACTTCCGGCAGGTTGGCTTTGCCGGTGGCGATCAGCATGCAGCAGTCGTTGGTCGAGGTGTCGCCATCGATGGTAATGCGGTTGAACGACTTGTTGGCGCCGTCCAGCATCAGGTCCTTGAGTACCGCCGGGGCAACTTTGGCGTCGGTGGCAATGTAGCCGAGCATGGTGGCCATGTTCGGGCGGATCATGCCGGCGCCCTTGCTGATGCCGGTGACAGTAACGGTCACGCCGTCGTGCTGGAACTGCCGGCTGGCACCCTTGGGCAGGGTGTCGGTGGTCATGATGCCGGTGGCGGCTTCAGCCCAGTGGTTCTCCGACAGGTTGTCGAGGGCGGCTTGCAGTGCGCCTTCGATCTTCTCGACCGGCAGTGGCTCACCGATCACGCCAGTGGAGAACGGCAGTACCGACTCGGCGGGTACGCCGGTCAGTTCGGCCAGCTTGGCGCAGGTGCGCTCGGCAGCGGCCAGGCCTGGCGCGCCGGTACCCGCGTTGGCATTGCCGGTGTTGGTCAGCAGGTAACGCACGGTGCCCTGTACACGCTGCTTGGACAAGATCACCGGCGCCGCGCAGAAGGCGTTGAGGGTGAACACGCCAGCCACGGTGGAGCCTTCGGCACAGCGCATGACCACCACATCCTTGCGCCCCGGGCGCTTGATGCCGGCAGAAGCGATGCCGAGTTCAAAACCCGGAACCGGGTGCAGGGTGGGCAAAGGACCAAGACCAACAGCCATTAGAGCGCTCCTAGAAAATACGGTTGATGTACATAAAGCGGGGCCGCTTCGCGCCCCATCGCGACACAAGGCCGCTCCCACAAGGATTGCGCAGCATTGTGGCTGTGCACTATCCCTGTGGGAGCGGCCTTGTGTCGCGATAGGGCCGCGAAGCGGCCCCATTCAGGTCAGATCACTCGATCTGCCCGTGGCAATGCTTGAACTTCTTGCCCGAACCACACCAGCACGGCTCGTTGCGCCCCAGCTTCTGGTCGTTGCGCACCGGCGCTGCGGCTACCGCCACTTCGGCGCCTTCCTCGCTCAGTTGCTCGCTTTCCAGGCCCGGTGCAGCGGCGTGCTGGAACTGCATGCGGCTGGCCAGTTCCTCGGCCTCGCGGCGCAGGCGGGCTTCTTCTTCGGCCGGGTCTTCGCGGCGAACCTGAACGTGCGACAGCACGCGGATAGTGTCGCGCTTGATCGACTCCAGCAGCTCCTGGAACAGGCTGAACGACTCGCGCTTGTACTCCTGCTTCGGGTTCTTTTGCGCATAACCACGCAGGTGAATACCGTGACGCAGGTGGTCCATGGTCGACAGGTGGTCTTTCCACAGGTCGTCCAGCACGCGCAGCAGGATCTGCTTCTCGAAGGTACGCAGGGCGTCGAGGCCGGCCTGGTCTTCCTTCTCGGTGTAGGCAGTGGTGATTTCGTGCAGCAGCTTCTCGCGCAGGGTCTCTTCGTAGAGGTGATCATCCTCGTCGAGCCACTGCTGGATCGGCAGCTTGATGGCGAAATCGCTGGCCAGCGAAGCTTCCAGGCCGGCCACGTCCCACTGCTCAGGCAGCGACTGCGGCGGGATGTGCTGGCTGATGGTAGCGTCCAGCACTTCCTGGCGGAATTCGACGATGGTGTCGCCAATGTTCTCGGCCGCCAGCAGGCTGTTGCGCATGTGGTAGATCACCTTGCGCTGCTCGTTGGCCACGTCATCGTATTCGAGCAATTGCTTACGGATGTCGAAGTTGCGGCCTTCGACCTTGCGCTGGGCCTTCTCGATGGCGTTGGTGACCATGCGGTGCTCAATGGCCTCGCCCGACTGCATGCCCAGGGCCTTCATGAAGTTCTTCACCCGGTCAGAGGCGAAGATGCGCATCAGGCTGTCTTCCAGCGACAGGTAGAAGCGGCTGGAACCCGGGTCACCCTGACGGCCGGAACGGCCACGCAGCTGGTTGTCGATACGGCGCGATTCGTGGCGCTCGGAAGCGATCACATGCAGGCCGCCGGCCTCGATCACCTGCTGGTGACGCTTCTGCCAGTCGGCCTTGATCTGGGCGATCTGCTCGGCGGTCGGGCTTTCCAGGGCGGCCACTTCGGCTTCCCAGTTGCCGCCCAGGAGGATGTCGGTACCACGGCCGGCCATGTTGGTGGCGATGGTCAGCGCACCCGGGGCACCGGCCTGCGCGATGATCTCGGCTTCCTTCTCGTGGTACTTGGCGTTCAGTACCTTGTGGTCGATACCTTCCTGCTTCAGCAGGTTCGACATGTGTTCGGACGTTTCGATGGTCGCGGTACCCACCAGGATCGGCCGGCCCTGCTTCATGCTTTCCTTGATGTCGGCGATGATCGCGGCGTATTTCTCGTCGGCGGTCAGATACACAAGGTCGTTGAAGTCTTTACGCGCCAGTGGCTTGTTCGGCGGGATGACCATTACGTTCAGCGCGTAGATCGACTGGAACTCGAACGCTTCGGTGTCGGCAGTACCGGTCATGCCGGACAGCTTGGTGTACAGGCGGAAGTAGTTCTGGAAGGTGGTCGAAGCCAGGGTCTGGCTCTCGGCCTGGATGTTCAGGTTTTCTTTTGCCTCGATGGCCTGGTGCAGGCCTTCGGACAGGCGACGACCCGGCATGGTACGGCCGGTGTGTTCGTCGATCAGCAGGACCTGGCCGTCCTGGACGATGTATTCGATGTTACGGTGGAACAGCTTGTGCGCACGCAGGCCGGCGTAAACGTGGGTCAGCAGGCCCAGGTTGTGCGCCGAGTACAGGCTCTCGCCTTCGGCCAGCAGCCCGGCCTGGGTCAGCATCTCTTCGATGAACTGGTGACCGGCTTCGTTCAGCTCGACCTGGCGGCTCTTCTCGTCGATGGTGAAGTGGCCTTCCTGGGTGACCTGGCCTTCGACTTCTTCGATGTGCTGGGTCAGGCGCGGGATCAGGCGGTTGATCTCGATGTACAGCTTGGAACTGTCTTCGGCCTGGCCGGAAATGATCAGCGGGGTACGCGCTTCGTCGATCAGGATGGAGTCGACTTCGTCGATTACGGCAAAGTTCAGTTCACGCTGGAACTTCTCGTCCTGGCTGAACGCCATGTTGTCGCGCAGGTAGTCGAAACCGAATTCGTTGTTGGTGCCGTAGGTGATATCGGACGCATAGGCAGCACGCTTTTCTTCCGGCGGCTGGAACGCCGAGACGATACCGACCGACAGGCCGAGGAATTCGTACAGCGGGCGCATCCAGTTGGCGTCACGGCGAGCCAGGTAGTCGTTGACGGTGACCACGTGCACGCCCTTGCCGGACAGTGCGTTGAGGTACACGGCCAGGGTACCGACCAAGGTCTTGCCTTCACCGGTACGCATTTCTGCGATCATACCCTCGTGCAGGGTCATGCCGCCGATCAGCTGCACGTCGAAGTGGCGCATGCCCATGACACGCTTGCCGGCCTCACGGGCCACGGCGAAGGCTTCAGGCAGCAATTGGTCCAGTGTCTCGCCTTTGGCCAGGCGCTCCTTGAACTCTGCGGTCTTGCCCCGCAGTTGCTCGTCGGAGAGGGCCACCATCTTCTCTTCGAAGGCATTGACGATACTCACCGTCTTGAGCATGCGTTTGACTTCACGCTCGTTCTTGCTTCCAAAAAGTTTTTTTAACAAAGGCGCAAACATATCGGCAGGATCTTCCACACGTAGGGATGGAGGGCGGCCCCATGAGTCGCCCGTGCAGCCCTGAGGCCGCATGCGAACGAGCATTCTACCCGGAAACGATGGTGAGGAAAGTGGTGGATTTCCACGATGCTATTACAGCGTTTTGGCGGGGGCCTGTCTTAGATAGGGGCATTCTCCCTGAGTTCAAGGCTTGGCAACATGAAAGGTATCGAGAACTGGTCTTATCTTGTATAGCCTGTGCCGGCCTCTTCGCGGGTAAACCCGCTCCTACAGGATCACCACAGGTCCGGATCCTGTGAAATACCTGTGGGAGCGGGCAAGCCCGCGAAGAGGCCGGCACAGGCAACAGAGGTGTTAAACTGCAACCCATACAACCCCACACGTGCCCCAATGGCCTACAAACCCTCCCCCGCCCAGCCACCGTCGGCCCTGCTGCGCCAGGTGCGCCCGCTGCGCCTGCTGCTGAACCAGGCCGAACGCCTGGAACACCTGCAGCGCCTGCTGGAAAGTCAGCTGCAACCGGCCGCCCGCGAGCACTGCCACGTGGCCTCATGGCGCGATGGCACCTTGCTGCTGGTGGTCACCGATGGCCACTGGGCAACGCGCCTGCGTTATCAACAGAAGCGCTTACTGGCGGCATTGCAGGCCATGGAAGCCTTCGGCAACCTCAGGCGCATCCTCTACAAGGTGCAGCCGCCGCTGGTGCCGGCCAAGCGCGGCGGGCATGCCGCCGAGCTGTCGAACAGCGCCGCCGAGAGTTTGCTTGATACTGCCGAGGGGATTGCTGATCCGAAGTTGCGGGCGGCGCTGGAGCGGTTGGCGGGTCATGCTCAGGGCAAGGACAAGGGCTGAGAGCGATCGCCTTGCGTTTTGCAGCGGCGCGGAAATCGAGCGCCGCCCGCGCGGCGCTTCGCGGGGCAAGCCCGCTCCCACATCTGTTTCGGGCCAATCTATCCTGCGCCTTTCGCGCGCGCACCTTGGCGCATGGCTTGAGGTGGATTGAGCAGCGGCGCATTCGATATTGAAGGGAACAAACAAGGCGGACAGCGGTGGCCTCACAGAATTGATTGGCCCGAAACAGATGTGGGAGCGGGCTTGCCCCGCGAAGCGCCGCGCGGGCGGCGCTCGATTTCCGCGCCACTACAAAACTCAAACTGAACACCTGTCAGACCCAGCCCAAAACTCAAACTCAACACCTGTCAGCCCCACCCCAAAACTCAAACCGAGCACCCGCCAACACCCAGATCCCGCCCATAAAAAAGGCCACCCGAAGGTGGCCTTAATGAACTAGAGAGTGTTCGAACTTACACGGCCGCAACAGGGCGCATGTACGAGATCGGTGCCGTGCTGGCATCTTCGAAAGTGACCACTTCCCAGGCATCGGTTTCGTCGATCAGCTTGCGCAGCAGCTGGTTGTTCAGCGAGTGGCCGGACTTGTAGCCCTTGAACTCACCGATCAGGCTGTTGCCCAGCAGATAAAGGTCGCCAATGGCGTCGAGGATCTTGTGCTTGACGAATTCGTCATCGGAACGAAGGCCGTCTTCGTTGAGCACACCGGTCTCGTCGACTACGATGGCGTTCTCGACACTGCCACCCAACGCAAGGTTGTGCTTGCGCAGGTATTCGATGTCACGCATGAAGCCGAAGGTACGGGCGCGGCTGACTTCCTTCACGAACGAGGTGCTGGAGAAGTCGACGACCGCACTCTGGGTCTGGCCCTTGAGGACCGGGTGATCGAAGTCGATCTCGAAGCTCACCTTGAAACCGTCGAAAGGCAGGAACGTGGCGCGCTTGTCGCCCTCTTCCACGGTTACCTCACGCAGGATGCGGATGAACTTCTTGGCTGCGTCCTGTTCTTCCAGGCCGGCAGACTGAATCAGGAATACGAAAGGTCCGGCGCTGCCATCCATGATCGGCACTTCCGAGGCGGAGAGCTCGACGTAGGCGTTATCGATGCCCAGGCCCGCCATGGCGGAGAGCAGGTGCTCGACCGTATCGACCTTGACGTCACCGTTGACCAGCGTCGTCGACATGGTTGTCTCGCCGACGTTGGCCGCACGCGCAGCGATTTCGACCACAGGGTCGAGGTCGGCGCGGCGGAAGACGATGCCGGTGTCAACAGGTGCAGGCTTGAGGGTCAGGTAAACCTTCTCCCCGGAGTGCAGACCGACACCTGTGGCACGGATGGTATTCTTCAGGGTGCGTTGTTTAATCATGGCATTGGCCGCTTCAGCGCAAATTGCGAACAGGTATCAACAAAGGCTGGCGATGATAACAGACCCAACCTTTGATGAATACCAATCACCTTTATACCCCTGATAAATTCCATTAATCAGCCTGACGACGCAGGAATGCCGGGATATCGAGGTAGTCCAGGTCATCCTGAGGGTTCAGTTTAGCCGCTGCGGCAGCCCCTGCATGGGCCTGGTTGCGCATGACGGTCGGGCGCTCCAGGTCACGGTAGTTGACCGCTGGCTGCTCCTGGCGAACAGGCGCCGGGTTGGAGGCCTCATACACTTGCTGGGCAGTCTGCAGGGTGTTGTCGACCACTTTCACAGGCTTCTCGATGCGCGCGCCCAGGCCAGTGGCCACCACGGTAACGTGCAACTCGTCACGCATGTCCGGGTCGATCACGGTGCCGACCTTGACCATGGCGTGGTCGGAGGCGAAGGCTTCGATGATGCTACCCACGTCGGAGTATTCACCCAGCGACAGGTCCGGGCCTGCGGTGATGTTGACCAGAATGCCGCGGGCGCCCTGCAGGTTCACGTCTTCCAGCAGCGGGTTGCGGATTGCAGCCTCGGTGGCTTCACGCGCACGGTTCGGGCCGCTGGCGCAACCAGTACCCATCATCGCCATGCCCATTTCACCCATCACGGTGCGCACGTCGGCGAAGTCGACGTTGATCATGCCCGGGCGCTTGATGATGTCGGAAATACCGCGAACGGCACCCGCCAGCACATCGTCAGCCTTGGCGAAGGCGGACAGCAGGCTGGCGTCCTTGCCCAGGATGGTCAGCAGCTTCTCGTTGGGGATGGTGATCAACGAGTCGACGCTTTCAGCCAGCATGCGGATGCCTTCATCGGCGATCTGCATGCGCTTGCGGCCTTCGAACGGGAACGGACGAGTTACCACGGCTACGGTGAGAATACCCATTTCCTTGGCCACTTCGGCAATGATCGGCGCTGCACCGGTACCGGTGCCGCCGCCCATGCCAGTGGTGATGAACACCATGTTGGTGCCCTGCAGCACTTCAGCGATGCGCTCACGGTCTTCCAGCGCGGCCTGACGACCGACTTCCGGATTGGCACCGGCACCCAGGCCCTTGGTCACACCCGTACCCAATTGCAGGATGGTGCGCGCGCCGATGTTTTTCAGCGCCTGGGCATCGGTGTTGGCGCAGATGAATTCCACACCTTCGATGCTGCTTTTGACCATGTGATTGACGGCGTTGCCGCCACCACCACCAACGCCGATCACTTTGATGACCGGACTTTGCGGGACGTTGTCTACGAGCTCGAACATTTTCCCTCTCCTTACAGTTCTCTAGTTGTTGCGCCTACCACTACTGCTTTGAAACTTAGAAGTTGCCCTGGACCCACTTCTTGAAGCGCTCAAGCACTGGGGCCTTCGGTTCATCGCCATAGCTGTTGTTGCTGCTGTTGGTGTTACCGGTCAGGACCAGGTCCTCGGACTGCTTGAGCAGGCCGTAGGTGAGCAAGCCCACGCCGGTGGAATAGATCGGGTTGCGCACCACGTCGCTCAGCCCCCGAACGCTGTGCGGTACGCCCAGGCGTACCGGCATGTGGAAGATTTCCTCGGCCAGTTCCACGGCGCCTTCCATCTTCGCGGTGCCGCCGGTGAGGACGATGCCGGCTGGCACCAGGTCCTCGTATCCGCTGCGGCGTAGTTCGGCCTGGATCAGGGTGAAGAGCTCGTCGTAACGCGGCTCCACCACCTCGGCCAGGGCCTGGCGCGACAGCTCGCGCGGTGGGCGGTCGCCCACGCTTGGCACCTTGATGGTCTCGCCAGCGCCGGCCAGCTTGGCCAGGGCGCAGGCGTAGCGGATCTTGATTTCTTCGGCGTACTGGGTCGGCGTACGCAGGGCCATGGCGATGTCGTTGGTCACCTGGTCGCCGGCAATCGGGATGACCGCGGTATGACGGATCGCGCCCTCGGTGAAAATGGCGATGTCGGTGGTGCCGCCACCGATGTCCACCAGGCACACACCCAGCTCTTTTTCATCGTCGGTCAGCACCGAGTAGGCCGAGGCCAGCTGCTCGAGAATGATGTCGTCGATTTCCAGGCCGCAGCGGCGCACGCACTTTTCGATGTTCTGTGCAGCATTCACCGCGCAGGTGACCACGTGAACCTTGGCTTCCAGGCGCACGCCCGACATGCCCAGCGGTTCGCGCACGCCTTCCTGGTTGTCGATCACGTAGTCCTGCGGCAGGGTGTGCAGCACGCGCTGGTCAGCCGGGATCGCCACGGCCTGGGCCGCGTCGAGCACCCGCTCCAGGTCAGCCACACTGACCTCGCGGTCGCGGATGGCGACAATCCCGTGGGAGTTCAGGCTGCGGATGTGGTTACCGGCCACGCCAACGAACGCCGAGTGAATACGGCAGCCGGCCATCAGCTGCGCTTCTTCGACAGCGCGCTGGATCGACTGCACGGTGGACTCGATGTTCACCACCACGCCTTTTTTCAGGCCGCGGGACGGATGGGTGCCGATGCCGACAATTTCCAGCGTGCCGTCTTCGCCCACTTCGCCGACCAGCGCCACCACCTTGGAGGTGCCAATGTCCAGCCCGACGATCATTTTGCCGCTATGCGCGTTTGCCATGGTCCTGCCTCTCTCTAATTCTTCGCAACGGCGGGTTGGGCCGTCGTCGGTGCAATCGGTTCCCGCCAACCAACGGCAAGTCCGTTGGAATAACGCAGATCAATGCGGGCGATAGTGGTGATCTGGTCTTTGAGTGTCTTGTCGTAAATGGCAATGAAACGGCGCATCTTCTCCACCAGATGGTCGCGCCCCAACAGCAGCTCGATGCCTGGCCCGGCACTGCTCGCGCCCGTGGTCAGGAACCAGCTGCCTCGCTCGCGCAGCTCCAGGCGAGCGATGGAAAAGCCCAGGGGGCGCAGCATCTGGCTCAATACCTGATACTGCTGCATGACTTGTTGCTGGGCACGCTGCGGCCCGGCCAGCTGCGGCAGGTGCTCGTAGTTGGCCAGTTCACGCGGGGTGAACGCCTGGCCCTGGTTGTTGAGCAAGGCTTCGTCACCCCAGCGTGCCACCGGCAGCTGCTCTTCGAGGCGGATCACCACCTCGTCGGGCCACACCCGGCGCACTTCGGCATGGGCGATCCAGGGCATCTGCTCAAGCTCTGCACGCATCGCCGGCAGGTCGACGCTGAAGAAGCTCGCCGCCACGTAAGGCGCGATACGCTGCTGCACCGACTGCTGGCTGATGTAGCTGAGGTCACCTTGCACGTCGATCTTGGTGATCGGCCGGTCGGCGTACGGCATCAGGCGAATGGCACCCTCGTAGGCACCAAAACCTGCCGCCACCAGCAGCACTGGCCACAGCAGGCGCTTGAGGCCGCCCAGGCTTGGCCGCGGCAGGCGCGCCGATACGGGCTCGTCGGCCACCAGCCGGCTGGCACCACGCGGCACCGGCTTGCTACGGCCGGTGACGGGTTGCTGCTGACGTATCATTGCGCCTTGCATGATGATTAACCTCGCGTCGCCACGCTTTCAGCCAGGATTGCCAGCACCAGTTGCTGGAAGTCCAGGCCAGCCGCGCGGGCCGCCATGGGCACCAGGCTATGATCAGTCATGCCGGGTGCGGTGTTGACTTCGAGCAGCCAGAACCGGCCCTGCTCGTCCTGCATCACGTCCAGCCGCCCCCAGCCTTCGATGCCAATGGCATCACAGGCGCGGGCGGTCAGGTCGATCAGTTCCTGTTCCTTGGCGCTATCCAGCCCGCACGGGATGCGGTACTGGGTATCGTTGGCGATGTACTTGGCGTCGTAGTCGTAGAACACGTGCGGTGTACCCAGGGCGATCGGCGGCAGCACCTGGCCGCGCAGTACCGCGATGGTGAACTCCGGGCCGTGGATCCACTGTTCCACCAGTACCTGGGAATCGTATTGGGCGGCGTCCTTCCAGGCGGCGACCAGTTCCTGGGCGCTGTTCACCTTGGCCATGCCGATGCTAGAGCCTTCATGGGCGGGTTTGACGATAAGCGGGAAGCCCAGTTCCGTACTGGCCTGCAAACAATCGTTTTCGCTCGCCAATACCGCGTGGCGCGGGGTCGGAATACCCAGGCTCTGCCACACCTGCTTGGTGCGCAGCTTGTCCATGGCCAACGCCGAGGCAAGGATGCCGCTGCCGGTATAGGGGATGCCCAGGCACTCCAGCAAACCTTGCATGCTGCCGTCTTCACCGCCACGACCGTGGAGGATGATGAAGGCGCGGTCGATCTTCTCGCTTTGCAGGCGATCGAGCAGGTCGTCACCGACGTCGATGGCGACCACGTCGACACCGGCAGTGGTCAACGCATCGATCACGGCGGCGCCGGACTTCAGCGACACTTCGCGTTCGGCACTCTTGCCGCCGTACAGCACGGCAACGCGGCCGAACGCTTTCACATCCAGGGTCGAGTGCAGTTTTTCGTAGGCGCTGGTCATTTCGACTTCTCCTGCTTGGCGCCAGCGAACAGCGGGCTTTTCATCAGTTGCGGGGCCAGCCCGCCAACGTCACCGGCACCCTGGCAGAGCAGGATGTCGCCAGCACGCAGCAGTGGCTTGACCAGCGGTGCCAGTTCGGCGCCACGTTCGATGTAGATCGGGTCCAGCTTGCCGCGCTGGCGGATGCTGTGGCACAGCTGACGGCTGTCGGCACCCGGGATCGGCTCTTCGCCAGCCGGGTAGACCTCCATCAGCAGCAGCACGTTGGCATCGCCCAGCACCTGGACGAAATCGTCATACAGGTCGCGGGTACGGCTATAGCGGTGCGGCTGGTAGACGATCACCAGACGGCGGCTTGGCCAGCCACCGCGCACAGCCTTGATCACTGCAGCCACTTCGGTCGGGTGGTGACCGTAGTCGTCGACCAGCATCACGCTGCCGCCTTCAACCGGCAGCTCGCCGTATACCTGGAAGCGGCGGCCGACGCCCTGGAAGCCGGACAGGCCCTGGACGATGGCTTCGTCAGTGATGCCTTCGTCAGTGGCGATGGCAATGGTGGCCAGGGCATTGAGCACGTTGTGGTTGCCTGGCATGTTCACCGACACTTCCAACGGCTCGCGATCACGGCGCAGCACGGTGAAGTGGGTTTGCATGCCCTGCTGGCGCACGTTGATGGCGCGGATGTCGGCCTCTTCGCTGAAGCCATAGGTTACGGTCGGGCGCTTCACCTGCGGCAGGATCTCGCGCACGACCGGGTCGTCCAGGCACATCACGGCCAAGCCGTAGAACGGCAGGTTGTGCAGGAACTCGACGAAGGTTTTCTTCAGTTTGTTGAAGTCACCTTCGTAGGTCGCCATGTGGTCGGCGTCGATGTTGGTGACCACGGCCACCATCGGCTGCAGGTGCAGGAAGCTGGCATCGCTTTCGTCTGCTTCGGCGATCAGGTAACGGCTGGTGCCCAGCTGGGCATTGGTGCCGGCAGCGGTCAGGCGGCCACCGATGACGAACGTCGGGTCCAGGCCACCGGCGGCAAATACCGAAGCCAGCAGGCTGGTGGTGGTGGTCTTGCCGTGGGTACCGGCAACGGCCACACCGTGGCGGTAGCGCATCAGCTCGGCGAGCATCTCGGCACGCGGCACCACCGGAATGCGCCGCTCCAGGGCGGTGGCCACTTCCGGGTTGGCCGGGTTGATGGCGCTGGATACCACCAGCACATCGGCGGTGGCAGCGTTCTCGGCGCGGTGGCCGACGAAGATTTCGGCGCCGAACGATTCCAGGCGCTCGGTAACCGGCGAGGCTTTCAGATCGGAACCGGACACTTCATAGCCCAGGTTCAGCAACACTTCGGCAATACCGCACATGCCTACACCGCCAATACCGACGAAGTGAATACGGCGAATACGGCCCATCTTCGGCTGGGGCATGGCTTTCTGGCTTTCAACCATGGGCCACCTCCAGGCAGATATCGACCACGGTGCTGGTTGCTGCGGGTTTGGCCAGGCGCCGTGCGGTGCCTGCCATGACGTTGAGTTTCTCGGGTTGCATCAGCACCTCGTTCAGGCGTTCAGCGAGCTGCGCTGCGCCAGTTGTCGCTTGTGGCATCAGGAAGGCAGCGC
This sequence comes from Pseudomonas sp. NPDC089408, assembly GCF_044749445.1. NCBI lineage: Bacteria > Pseudomonadati > Pseudomonadota > Gammaproteobacteria > Pseudomonadales > Pseudomonadaceae > Pseudomonas > Pseudomonas sp. NPDC089408. The sequence goes on along the minus strand of NZ_JBIVHY010000003.1, from coordinate 232,221 downwards.
CTTCGCGGGCCAGATATTGGGCGTTGTGGGTCTGGTGGTCGTCGATCGCATGGGGCAACGGCACCAGCATCGAAGGCAGGCCTGCTGCCGCCAGTTCGCTGACGGTCAGGGCACCGGCCCGGCATACCACGATGTCGGCCCAGCCATAGGCTTGGGCCATGTCCTTGATGAAGGGCTCTACCTGGGCCGCGACACCCGCCTCGTGATACCGCTCGGCGGTGATCGGCGCGTGTTGTTTGCCGGCCTGGTGGAACACCTCTGGCCGCAGCGCGGCAGGCACCTCGGACAGGGCCTTAGGCAACAATTTGTTCAAGGGTTCCGCACCCAGGCTGCCACCTAGCACCAACAGGCGTGCGCGGCGTGCGGCCAGGGGCGCGCGCTGCGCGTCCATGAACAGCTCCGGGCGCACCGGGTTGCCGGTGGTGCGACGCTTGTCGCTGGCCTCGAAGGTGTTCGGGAACGCTTCGCAGACCCGCGCAGACAGGGGCACCAACAACCGATTGGCGGTGCCGGCCCGGGCGTTCTGCTCGTGGATCACCAGCGGCACGCCGCACAGCCGCGCAGCCACACCACCAGGGCCGGTCACGTAGCCGCCAAAGCCCAGCACGCAAACGGGCTTGAGCTGGCGAATGATGCGCCGCGCCTGCAGCACAGCCTTGACCAGGGTGAACGGCGCCTTGAGCAGCGACAGCTTGCCTTTGCCGCGCAGGCCGCTGACCTGGATCAGGTGCAGCGGCAGGCCGGCCTGTGGCACCAGCTCGTTCTCGATGCCACGCGGGGTGCCCAGCCAGTGCACGCTGTAACCACGCGCCTGGAACTCACGGGCGCAGGCCAGGGCCGGGAACACGTGGCCCCCGGTGCCGCCGGCCATGATCAATACGTTTTTGCCGTCAGCGGCCATGACTGGTCTCCTCGGCAAAATCGCTTTCGCTGAATTCATGTTCCTCACTGCCCAGGTGCGTGCGGCTTTCCCACTCGATGCGCAGCAACAAGCCCACGCAGGCGCAGCAGATCACCAACGAGCTGCCCCCGTAGCTGAGGAATGGCAAGGTCAGGCCCTTGGTCGGCAGCAGGCCGACGTTCACGCCGATGTTGATCAGGAACTGGCCGATCCACAGGAAGGCCAGGCCGAACGCAACATAAGCGGCAAAGAACTGCTTGGCTTTTTCCGCCCACAGGCCGATGTACAGGGCACGCACCGTCACGAACACGAACAGCGCGATAGTCAGCAGCGAGCCGACCACGCCGAGTTCTTCGGCCAGTACCGAGAACACGAAGTCGGTGTGCGCTTCCGGCAGGTAGAACTGCTTCTGCACGCTGTTGCCAAGGCCCACGCCCAACCATTCGCCGCGGCCGAAGGCAATCAGCGCCTGGGTCAGCTGGTAGCCCGAGCCGAACTGGTCGGACCACGGGTCGGTAAAGGTGATCAGACGCGCCATGCGGTACGGCTGTGCCTGCACCAGGACGAACACCGCCACCACCGCCAGCACCACCATGAGGCTGAAACGGAACAGCCCCACCCCGCCGAGGAACAGCATGGCCGCCGCCGCGCCCATCATGACCACGGTGGCGCCGAAGTCAGGTTCCATCAGCAGCAGGGCAGCCATGGGCAGCAGCACGATGAACGGCTTGAAGAAGCCCATCCAGGTCTCGCGTACCTCGGTCTGCCGGCGTACCAGGTAACCGGCCAGGTAGACGACCACGAACACCTTGGCGATTTCCGAAGGCTGCACGTTAAAGAAACTGAAGCCGATCCAGCGCATGGAGCCGTTGACCTCACGGCCGATACCCGGCACCAGCACCAGCACCAGCAGACCGAAGGCGCCCAGCAGCATCAGGAAGCCCATGCGCTGCCAGGTGGCGATCGGCACCAGCATGGTCGTACCGCAGGCCACCAGGCCGAGGAACACGTACACCAGGTGGCGATACATGTGGTAAAGCGGGTTGCCCGACTGCACCGCAGCCACTTCCGAGGAGGCCGAGGTGATCATCACCAGGCCCAGGCCAAGCAAGGCCAGGCAGCCGGCCAGCATCGGGAAGTCCAGGTCGATGCCACGGCCGCTGATCAGCGGCGAAGGATAGGGCTTGAGGATACCGAAGATCATGCAAGGCCTCCCGCTGCCTGGGCGAACAGGCGCCCGCGTTCTTCGAAGTTCTTGAACATGTCGAGGCTGGCGCACGCCGGCGACAGCAGCACAGCATCGCCGGCCTGGGCCAGTTCGGCGCATTGCTGTACGGCATCGTCGAGGGTCTTGACCCGCACCAGCGGTACGTCATTACCCAGGGCCTCGGCCAGGCGCTCGGCATCACGGCCCAGCAACACCACGGCGCGGCAGAAACGCTTGACCGGCTCGCGCAATGCGCTGAACTCGGCGCCTTTGCCATCACCACCGGCAATCAGCACCAGCTTGCCTTCGATGTCGGCACCCAGGCCTTCGATGGCGGCCAGGGCCGCACCCACGTTGGTGGCCTTGGAATCGTCGTACCAGTTCACGCCGTTACGCTCGCGTACCCACTGGCAACGGTGGGCCAGGCCACCGAATTCGCGCAGGGCTTCGAGCATCGGTTCAAATGGCAAGCCGGCAGCATGGCCCAGGGCCAGCGCTGCCAGGGCATTGCTCTGGTTGTGTGCGCCACGGATCTTGAGTTCGCGCACCGGCATCAGCGTCTGGAATTCGAATGCCAGGTATTTCTCGCCCTCTACTTCGCGCAGGCCAAAGGCCTTGAAGTCGGGCTGGTTGAGGCCGAAGGTCCAGCAGGGGCGACCTTCCACCGGCAGCGGCCGGCTCAGGGCGTCCTGGCGGTTGACCACCACCTGTTTGGCACCACGGAAGATCCGGTGCTTGGCCAGGTGGTAGGCCGGCAGGCCGCTGTAGCGGTCCATGTGGTCTTCGCTGATGTTCAGCACGGTGGCCACTTCGGCGTTGAGCTGGTCGGTGGTTTCCAGCTGGAAGCTGGACAGCTCCAGTACGTACAGCTCGACGTCATCAGCCAGCAGGTCCAGCGCAGGGGTACCGAGGTTGCCGCCCACGGCCACGCGCTTGCCGGCCTTGGCGGCCATTTCGCCAACCAGGGTGGTGACGGTGCTCTTGGCATTGGACCCGCTAATGGCAATGATTGGCGCCTTGGCGTAGCGAGCGAACAGCTCGATGTCACCGGAAAGCTGCACGCCACGCGCCGCCGCCTGCTGCAGGGCCGGTGTAGCCAGGGCGAGGCCCGGGCTCACATACAGCTCGTTGGCGCGGCACAGGAAGTCCACGTCCAGTTCACCACAGCGCACTTCCACCTGCGGGTAATCACGGCGCAGGGTGTCCAGTTCCGGCGGTTGCTCGCGGGTGTCGGCGACCGCAAAGGCAATGCCCCGGTTCGCCAGGAAGCGAACCAGGGACATGCCGCTCTTGCCGAGGCCGACAACGATGCGGAATTGGTCGGAAGCGATCAAAGACACGCTCATCTACCTCAGTTTCAGGGTTGCAAGGCCAATCAGTACCAGGATTACGGTGATGATCCAGAAGCGGACGATCACCCGAGGCTCTGGCCAGCCCTTGAGTTCAAAGTGGTGGTGAATCGGCGCCATGCGGAACACGCGCTTGCCGGTCAGCTTGAAGGAAGCGACCTGGATCACCACCGACAGGGTTTCCACCACGAAAATGCCGCCCATGATGAACAGGACGATTTCCTGGCGCACGATCACTGCGATGGTGCCCAGCGCGGCGCCCAGGGCCAGCGCACCGACGTCCCCCATGAACACTTGCGCCGGGTAGGTGTTGAACCACAAAAAGCCCAGGCCGGCACCGATCAGCGCACCGCAGAACACGATCAGCTCGCCCGAACCGGGTACGTACGGGATCAGCAGGTATTCGGCGAACTTCACGTTGCCCGACAGGTAGCAGAAGATACCCAGCGCACCGCCAACCATCACCGTTGGCATGATTGCCAGGCCGTCGAGGCCGTCTGTGAGGTTGACTGCGTTGCTGGAGCCGACGATGACGAAGTAGGTCAGCACCACGAAGCCGACACCCAGCGGAATGGTGACGTCCTTGATGAACGGCAAAATCAGCGTGGTCTCGACGCTGGTCGGCGCGGTCTTGTAAAGGAACACCGCCGCAGCCAGGCCGAACACCGACTGCCAGAAGTACTTCCAGCGGCTTGGCAGGCCACGCGAGTTCTTTTCGATCACCTTGCGGTAGTCGTCGACCCAGCCGATGGCGCCGAACGCCAGGGTAACGATCAGTACCACCCAGACATAGCGGTTGCTCAGGTCGGCCCACAGCAAGGTGCTGATGGCGATGGCCGACAGGATCAGTGCGCCACCCATGGTCGGGGTGCCGGACTTGGAAAGGTGCGATTGCGGGCCGTCGTTACGCACGGCCTGGCCGATCTGGCGGATTTGCAGGGTACGGATCATCCACGGCCCCAGCCACAGCGCCAGGGACAACGCGGTCAGTACACCAAGAATCCCGCGCAGGGACAGGTACTGGAAGACCGCGAAGCCTTTGTGGAACTGTTGCAGATACTCGGCCAACAGCAGCAGCATTAATGTTTCTCCCCGCTGGCACCGCACAATGCCGCCACGACGTTTTCCATCGCAGCGCTGCGCGAGCCCTTGATCAAGATAGTGGTGTCGCTGGCATTTTCGGCGCTAACCGCGTCGATCAGCTCAGCTTGAGTAGCGAAATGACGGCCATCGGCGCCGAACGCTTCGACCGCATGTTTCATGTTGGAACCCACTGCGTACAGGGCGTTGACCTTGCCACGCGCGTAGTCGCCCACCTGACGGTGGCCCTCTTCCGCCCATTGCCCCAATTCGCCGATATCCCCAAGCACCAGGACGGTGCGTCCGGAAAAGCCGGCGAGTATATCAATGGCCGCGCACATGGAGGTGGGATTTGCGTTGTAACTGTCGTCGATCACCCGCACACCGTTTGGCGCGATTTGCGCCACGGTACGGCCCTTGACCGGTTGCACTGCAGCCAGGCCGGCGGCGATGCCGCTCAGGCTCAGACCAACGGCATGCGCAGCGGCGGCAGCGGCCAGGGCGTTGCTGACATTGTGCTCACCCAGCACATTGAGCTGCACGTCTACCGCTTCACCGGCGCCATGCAGCTTGAACGATGGGCAGCCACGGGCATCGCGACCGATGTCCGTGGCATGGAAATCGGCCTTGTCGTTGCTGCGCGCGAAACTGATGACCTTGTGGGCACCGGCACGGGCCTTCCAGACGGCGAAGGCTTTGTCGTCAAGGTTGAGGATGGCGATACCGCCCTCACCCAGGCCTTCAAGAATTTCGCCCTTGGCCTCGACGATCTTCTCCGGGCCGCCGAACTCACCCACGTGGGCGGTACCGGCGTTATTGATGATCACCACCTGCGGTTGGGTCAGGCCGACGGTGTAGCGGATTTCGCCAATGCGCGAAGCGCCCAGTTCGATCACTGCGGCGCTGTGCTCCGGGGCGATTTCCAGCAAGGTCAGTGGCGCGCCGAGGTCGTTGTTCAGGTTGCCGCGGGTGGCGTGCACCAGGCCTCGGGTACGCAAGATGCTGGCAAGCATTTCCTTGACCGTGGTCTTGCCGCTGGAACCGGTAATGGCCACCACCGGCTTGTCATAGGCGGCGCGGTTCAGGGCGCCGAGCTGGCCCAGGGCCAGACGGCAATCGGCAACCAGCAACTGCGGCAGGTCGACATCAGCGACCTCACGCTCAACCAAGGCAGCGACTGCGCCCTTGGCTTGTACATCAGCCAGGTAGTCATGGCCATCGAAACGCGGGCCGGTCAGGGCGACGAACAGTTGCCCGGCGCTGACGCTGCGGCTGTCTATGCTGACGCCGGTAAAGGTGGCATCGGCGCCGATTTGTTGACCACTCAGTGCTGTGGTCAGCTGGCTGAGTGACAGCGGCTTAAGCATGTGGCGCCTCCCAGGCTGCAAGTGCCTTTTTGGCTTCAATCAAGTCGGAGAAGTCATGGCGCTCGCCATTGATCTCCTGGTAGTCCTCGTGCCCCTTGCCGGCCAGCACGATCACGTCATTGGCGGCAGCGGTGGCAATCAGGTGCGCGATGGCCTCGCCGCGGCCGGCGACGAACTCGACCCCGGCCGGCTTGGCGAAACCAGGGCGGATGTCATCGAAGATACGCAGCGGGTCTTCGGTCCGCGGGTTGTCGTCAGTGACCAGTACGCGGTCAGCCAGGCGCTCGGCTACTTCGGCCATCAGCGGCCGCTTGCCACGGTCACGGTCGCCGCCGCAGCCAAACAGGCACAGCAGCTTGCCGTGGGCATGCGGGCGCAGGGCTTCGAGTACCTTTTCCAGGGCGTCAGGTGTGTGTGCGTAGTCGACCACCACCAGCGGCTTGTCGCCACCACCCAGGCGCTGCATGCGGCCGACAGGGCCTTGCAGTTTCGGTGTGACCTTGAGGATTTCATCCAGCGAATAATCCAGCGCCAGCAGGGTCGCGACAGCGGCAAGCATATTGCTCAGGTTGAAGCGCCCCAACAACTGACTGCGCAGCGTGCGCTCACCTTGGGCGGTGACCAACGTGGCGCCAACGCCATCGTCATCGAACCTGGCCTCAGGGCAGAACAGCGACGCGTCCGGGTTTTCCAGGCTATAGCTGAGCAGCCGGGTCTCGATACGATCGGTAAACGGTTTGCGGGCGAAATCGTCAGCCAGGCGACGACCGAAATCATCATCCAGGTTGACCACCTGGCAACGCAGGCTCGGCCAGGCGAACAGCTTGGCCTTGGCCGCCTCGTAGGCCTGCATGCTGCCGTGGTAGTCGAGGTGATCGCGGGACAGGTTGGTCATGACCGCGATGTCGAATTCCAGCGCGGCGACGCGGCCTTGCTCCAGAGCATGGGAGGAAACCTCCATGGCCACGGCCTTCGCGCCGCTTTTCTTCAGGTCGTTCAGCGTCGCCTGCACGGCAATCGGGTCCGGCGTGGTCAGGCGACCGCTCTGCAGCTCGCCGTAGAAACCGGTGCCCAGGGTGCCGATCAGGCCACAACGCTGGCCAAGCAGATCGAGCGCCTGCGCTACCAGCTGGGTGACGCTGGTCTTGCCGTTGGTGCCGGTCACGCCGACCAGGTTCAGTTGGCGGCTAGGCTCGCCATAGAAGCGCCCGGCAATGTCCGACAGCTGGGCAATCAGACCCTTGACCGGAATCAGCGGCACATCGGTCAGCGGCAGCACGTTGGCGCCCTGCTCTTCATAGGCCACGGCGGCAGCACCACGGGCCAAGGCATCGGCAATGTGCTCGCGGCCATCGACCTTGGCCCCCGGCACGGCCAGGAACAGGTCGCCTGGGCGCACATGGCGGCTGTCCAGCGTCAGTTCACGGATCAGCGGGTCGCGGCTGGCGTGGGCGAACAGCTTGCTTAACGGCATTGTCATTATCCACGCCCTCCCTTGGCGGCTGCTGCGTTGACTTGCGGTTGACCGGCAGGTGCCGGTGCTGCGGGTGGCGGCAGGTTGTCTGGCGGCACGTTCATCAGGCGCAGGGTGCCCGACATGACCTTGCTGAATACCGGCGCCGAAACCAGGCCGCCGAAGTAACCGCCTTTGCCCGGTTCATCGATCACCACGACGATGGCATAGCGTGGGTCGCTCATCGGCCCGAAACCGGCAAACAGCGAGCGGTAGGCGTTTTCGGTGTAGCCCTTGGAACCGACGGTGGCCTTACGCGCGGTACCGGACTTGCCGGCCACGTGGTAGAACGGCACCTGGGCACGGAACACGCCGCGCGGCGCTTCGATCACCTGCTGCAGCATGCCCTGGACGGTCTCGGCGGTTTCCTTCGGAATGGCCTGCACGGCTTCCGGCGCCTTGTCGACCTTGAGGATCGACAGCGGCACCATCTTGCCGTCGTTGGCCAGCGCCGCGTAGGCATGCACCAGTTGCAACGCGGTCACCGACACGCCGTAGCCATAGGACAGGGTCGCGGTCTCGGCCTTGCGCCACTCGCGGTGGTTAGGCAGGTTGCCGACGCGCTCACCCGGGAAGCCAAGGCCGGTGTACTGGCCCAGGCCGACCTGGGACATGACCCGGTAAATGGCTTCGCCGCCGATGTCGAAGGCGATCTTGCTCATACCGACGTTACTGGAGTTGATCAGGATGCCGGTCAGGTCGAGAATTGGGCCCTCGCTGCGCGACACGTCCTTGATGGTGTAGCGGCCGATCTGCAGGCTGCCCGGGTACACTTCGACCTTGTCGCTGGGTTTCCAGCGGCCGCTTTGCAGCGCCGCGCTCATGGAGATCGGCTTGACCGTGGAACCTGGCTCGAACACGTCGATGATGGCCCGGTTACGCATGGCCGCCGGGAACATGCTGCGGCGGTTGTTGGGGTTGTAGGTCGGTTGGTTGACCATGGCCAGGACTTCACCGGTCTTGACGTCCATGATCACCAGGCTGCCGGCCTTGGCGTTCTGTTCGGCAATGGCGTTGCGCAGCTCGCGGGTCGCCAGGTATTGCAGGCGCAGGTCTATCGACAACGCCAAGGTCTTCCCGGCCTTGGCGTTCTTGGTAACCTGAATGTCCTTGATCAGCCGGCCACGCCGGTCCTTGATCACCTGGCGTTTGCCGGGCACGCCGGCCAGCCACTCGTCATAGGCCAGCTCGACCCCTTCGCGACCGTGGTCGTCAAGGTCGGTGAAGCCGACCATGTGCGCAGTGACATCACCGGCCGGGTAGAACCGGCGGAACTCTTCCAGGCCATACACACCGGGCACTTTCAGGTCGAGCACGTGCTGGCCCTGCTCCGGGGTCAGGCCACGGACCAGGTAGATGAACTCTTTGTTGGCCTGCTGGGTCAGGCGTTCGATCAACTGCTGTGGGTTTTGCCCCAAGGCTGCGGCCAGTTGCGGCCAGCGCTCCCTGGACGCCTGCATTTCCTTGGGGTTGGCCCACAGGGTGGTGACCGGGGTACTCACGGCCAAAGGCTCACCATTGCGGTCAGTGATCAGACCACGGTGTGCAGGAATAGGGATATGACGCAGGCTGCGCGCATCGCCCTGGCCCTTGAGGAAGTCACGATCAACCACCTGCAGGTCGATGATGCGCCAGCAAATGGCACCCACCATGATTGCCAGCAAACCGATCACCACGCGGAAGCGCCACGGGTACAGTGCGCCTTCGAGCTTCATCATGGTGCCACCATCCGTACTTCGTCAGCCGAAGGTACGCGCATATTCAGCTGTTCGGAGGCGAGATTTTCGATACGGCTGGCGGCGGTCCAGGTGCTTTGCTCGAGGATCAGCCGGCCCCACTCGGCCTGGGCCTTGTCGCGCTCGCTCAATTCACCGTACAGGGTGTTGAGCAGCTGACGGTTCCAGTGCGCGCTGTAGGACACCGCAATGGCCGAAACCAGCACGCCAACAAACAGCAGAAGCATCACGAAGCTTCCGCCTGGCAGGGGCTTGGCAAACAGCCTGCTCACCGCAGCTTCTCCGCCACACGCATCACGGCGCTGCGCGACCGTGGGTTGGCCTTGAGCTCGGCTTCAGAGGCGAACTGCGCTTTGCCGATGAGTTTGATCTTCGGCTCGAAGACCTTGTGCTGAACCGGCAGGTTGCGCGGCAGGTTGTCCGCCTCACCTTTCACCAGCTTGCGCATGAACAGTTTGACGATACGGTCTTCCAGCGAGTGGAAGCTGATGACCGCCAGGCGACCGCCGACTTCGAGCGCATCCAGTGCAGCCTCAAGACCGGTTTCAAGGTCACCCAGCTCATTGTTGACGTGGATACGCAGGCCCTGGAAGGCGCGCGTGGCCGGGTTCTTGCCCTTTTCCCAGGCGGGGTTGGCCACCTTGAGCACTTCTGCCAGGTCGGCAGTACGAGTGAACGGCTGCTTTTCGCGGCGCTCGACCACGGCACGCGCCATGCGCCCGGCAAAACGCTCTTCGCCGTATTCCTTGAACACGCGGGCAATTTCTTCCACCGGTGCCGTGGCGATGAACTCGGCGGCACTAATGCCCTGGTCCGGGTTCATGCGCATATCCAGCGGGCCGTCATTGAGGAAGCTGAAACCACGCTCGGGGTCATCCAGCTGCGGCGAGGACACGCCCAGGTCCAGCAGCACGCCGCTGACCTTGCCATGCAGGCCACGCTCGGCCACTTCCGCGCCCAGCTCGGCAAAGCTGCGCTGCACAATGACAAAGCGGCCGTCTTCGGCCGCCAGCGATTGCCCGGTGGCAATCGCTTGTGGATCTTTGTCGAAGCCCAGCAGCCGCCCTTGCGGCCCAAGCTTGCTGAGAATAAGCCGGCTGTGTCCGCCACGGCCGAAAGTGCCGTCCAGATAGCAACCGTCGGCGCGCAGGGCCAATGCCTCGACAGCTTCGTCGAGCAGGACGGTAATGTGGTTGAAGCCGCTATCTATGGTCACAGGATCAGGTCACGCAATTCGTCGGGCATGGCGCCCGGTTGTTGAATAGCTGCAAGGTCGGCTGCCGAAACCGCGTTCCAGGCATCTTCATCCCACAGCTGGAATTTGTTCAGTTGCCCCACCAGCATCGCCTTCTTGTCGAGCTTGGCGTACTCACGCAGGCGGGGCGGCACCAGGAAACGCCCACTGCCATCGAGCTCCAGGTCAACCGCATTACCAATCAGCAAGCGCTGCAGGCGGCGGTTTTCCTCACGCAACGATGGCAAGGCACGCAACTTGGCTTCTATCTGTTCCCACTCATCGAGGGGATAAACACACAAGCAGGGGTCCACAGCGTCGATGGTCACGATCAGCTGACCATTGCAACGCGAATCGAGCTCGTCACGGTACCGGCTCGGCATGGCGAGACGGCCCTTGGCATCGAGGCTGACGGCATTGGCTCCGCGGAACACGGCTGCGATTCCCCACAATGTTATCTTTTTTGTGCCAGAAAACCCACTTCATCCCACTTTCTGCCACTTGCGCACACTATAGGAATCCGCCCGCAGCACCGTCAAGGCACGTTCGGAAGGAAAAGCCTTACAGGACCGAGATTTAGCGTCACAAAAGAATGTGGAAGGACTACCACAGAGAAAAAAACACGAGAAAAATCAAACCCACGCAAGCGAATGGAGTTCGAAGTTAAAGTGATTTATTAAGAGTAAGATTTTTTCGGTATTACCAGTGGGGATCTGCTATCGAATCAAGCAGGAATAGAAAGGTGGAGAGTCGATCTGTAAGCCGGGTTTTGTCGAGGACAGTCATTCCTCTACGACGGCCATCACTGGACGCCTCTAGCAACCTACCCGGTTCCGACGCGGGCCACGCCTGATGGAACCCTATTTGGTCTTGCTCCGAGTGGGGTTTACCTAGCCACGAACTGTTGCCAGCCGTGCGGTGCGCTCTTACCGCACCTTTTCACCCTTACCGGCACCGAAGTGCTTAGGCGGTTATTTTCTGTGGCACTTTCCGTAGGCTCACGCCTCCCAGGCGTTACCTGGCACTCTGCCCTATGGAGCCCGGACTTTCCTCCCCCCGCTTTTGTTCTACAAGGTAGCGGAACAAAAACAGGCAGCGACTGTCCGATCGACTCTCCGCCGACAAGATTAACGGCACACGAGCCCAAGAACAAGCGCTACCGGCATTTATATCAAACTGCCACTATTCGGCTTTCTGCTTTTCCAGGGCAAGTTGATACAAAAGGTTCTTGCGCACCCCGGTAATTTCAGCAGCCAGCGCCGCCGCCCGCTTCAGTGGCAACTCGGCCAGCAGCAGGTCGAGCACCCGCTGGGCCTCGGTACTGATGGCCTGCTCGCCTTCCGGCGCAGTCCAGCCGCCCACCAGCACCACACACTCACCGCGCTGCTGGTTGCTGTCACCTGTCACAAATGCCCGCAACTCAGCCAGCGGCAGGCCCTTGAGGGTTTCGAAGGTCTTGGTCAGCTCACGCGCCAGCAACGCCGGGCGCTCGCCACCGAAAACCGCTTCCATGTCCTCAAGGCATTCAAGGATACGGTGCGGCGCCTCATAGAATATCAGTGTGCGCGGCTCTTCCTTCACCTGCTCCAGGCGCGCCCGACGCCCGGCCTGCTTGGCCGGCAGGAAACCTTCGAATATGAAGCGGTCCGACGGCAGCCCGGCCGCCGACAGCGCGGCGATCAAGGCGCAGGCGCCGGGCACAGGCACCACACTCACACCGGCTGCCCGCGCCTGTCGCACCAGGTGGTAGCCCGGGTCGGAAATCAGCGGCGTGCCGGCGTCGGAGACCAGCGCCACGTTTTCGCCGGCCAGCAGCTTGGTGAGAAAGCGCCCGCCTTCGTCACGCTCGTTGTGCTCGTGACAGGCCGCCAGTGGCGTATCGATACCAAAGTGTTGCAACAGGCGGATCGAATGGCGGGTATCTTCGGCGGCGATCAGCGCCACATTTGCCAGCACCTTCAGCGCCCGGGCGCTCATGTCGTCGAGGTTGCCGATGGGGGTTGCCACCACATACAGCGTCCCCACCGTGGATTTCGAAGCCCCTGCCACATCAGTCACTGCGCACACCTGTCATTCGGATCAAAGCCGCCATTGTAGCCCGAGCGCCTGCAACAGGGCGCAAAGAACTTCATCGTCGACCTGCGGCAAGCCACCTATAGTGAAGGATCGACACGGCAACATCGCGCCCCGGCCAGTGCTTGGGTACAATTGCCGGCCAACTTGATCGAGTAACAGGACCTTTACATGATCGCTTGCCTGCGGCTGCTCACAGCCCTCTGCCTCGCTGCCCTGCTGGCAGCCTGCGCCAGCTCGCCCTCATCCAGCCTGGGCGAACTGCCACGCACGCCGGACGCCAGCATCGAGCAACTGCTCGAAAAGGCTGCATCCAGCAAGTCTGCGGAAGACGCCGCCCTGCTGCGCCTGAGCGCGGCCGACCTGGCCTACAAGCAGAAGGACTTCCCCCGCGCCGCACGCATTCTCGAGCAGGTCCCGCTGGACACCCTCAAGCCGGCCCAGCAAGTGTTCGCCAGCACCCTCGCTGCCGAACTGGCCATGAGCCGCAACCAGCCAAAGGCCGCCCTCGCTGCCTTGGCCCACCCTAGCCTGCAGCGCGTTGCCGAGCTGCCCCAAGAGCAGCAAGCACGCACCTACAACGTGCACGCCGCTGCCCTGGAGGCCGACGGCCAGGCCCTGGCTGCTGCACAACAGCGCGTACTGCTGGCCCCATTGCTCAGCGGCCAGGCCGCCAGCGCCAACAACGACGCCACCTGGGCCCTGGTCGCCTCATTGCCGGCAGAGCAGCTGCAGCAGCCTGGCAACGACCAGACCCTGAACGGCTGGGCCAGCCTGGCCCTCGCCGTGAAAGGCGCCGGCACCCTGGAGCAGCAGCAAGCCGCCATTGAGGCCTGGGTCAAACAGCACCCGGACCACCCGGCCGCCCAACAACTGCCATTGGCGCTGACCAAGCTCAAGGAGCTGGCCAGCCAACCGCTGACAAAGATCGCCCTGCTCCTGCCTCAGGAAGGCCCGCTGGCCGGCGTTGCCCGCGCCCTGCGTGATGGCTTCATGGCCGCGCATTTCCAGGCCCAGCAAGCCGGCCAGCCGGCACCTGCCGTGCAAGTGTTCGACAGCTCGCGCATCGGTTCGCTCGACGATTTCTATCGCCAGGCCCAGGCCGCCGGCGTGCAACTGGTGATCGGCCCGCTGGAAAAACCACTGGTCAAGCAACTGGCCAGCAAACCGCAACTGCCAATTACCACCCTGGCCTTGAACTACGCCGATGCCGGCCAGGTAGCCCCACCGCAACTGTTCCAGTTCGGCCTGGCTGCCGAAGACGAAGCCCGCGAAGTCGCCCGCCGTGCCCGCGCCGACGGCATGGTCCGTGCCGTGGCGCTGGTGCCAAGCGGCGAGTGGGGTGACCGCGTGCTGGCCGCCTTCCGTCAGGACTGGGAAGGCAATGGCGGCACCGTACTCGCCGCCCAGCGCATCGCTCAGCCCGTTGCCCTGGCCCAACAGATCGCCGACCTGTTCCAGCTGCGCCAGAGCGAAGGCCGCGCCAAGAGCCTGCAAAGCACCGTAGGCGGCAGCATCGCCGCACAACCGTCGCGCCGCCAGGACATCGACTTCATCTTCCTCGCCTCCACCCCACAACAGGCGCAGCAGATCAAGCCGACGCTGAACTTCCAGTACGCCGGCGACGTACCGGTCTACGCCACCTCCAACCTGTACAGCGCCAGCGGTGACGTCAACCAGTACAACGACATGAACGGCATCCGCTTCTGCGAAACGCCGTGGCTGCTCGACACCAGCAACAGCCTGCGCCAGCAGGTGGTACAGCAGTGGCCACAAGCTGCCGGCAGCCTGGGCCGCCTGTATGCCATGGGCGTAGATGCCTACAGCCTGGCGCCACGCCTGGGCCAGCTGAAAGCACTGCCGGACAACCGCGTCCAGGGCCTTTCCGGCAGCCTTAGCATCAATGCCAACCAGCGCGTCGAACGCCAGCTGCCATGGGCCGAATTTGCCGGCGGCCAGGTCAAGCGCCTGCCTGACACTCCGCGCTGATGGCCGCAGCATCACCAACCAGCGCCGGCCAGGCCGCAGAATCCCAAGCCCTTGAGTACCTTCAAGGGCAGGGCCTGCAGCTGCTGGCGCGTAACTGGCGATGCAAAGGCGGTGAGCTTGATCTGGTCATGCTCGACGCCGATACAGTAGTATTCGTCGAAGTCCGCTACCGGCTGCACGCGGCCTTTGGTGGCGCCCTCGACAGTATCGACGGGCGCAAGCAGAAACGGCTGGTGCTTGCCGCCAGCCTGTTCCTGCAAAAGGAGCCCCATTGGGGCAACCACCCCTGCCGCTTCGACGTTGTCGCCCTGCAGGGCAGCCACCATGCAGGCAGACCGCTTCAATGGCTGAAAAACGCCTTCGAATGCTGAACCCTCTTCGTATTTTTTGCTCTATGTATCGCGGGCTGGTCGTTGTTGCGCGTTGCAAAGGCCACCGCCCCACTTAAGGTCACCAGATGGACATGCAATCCCGAATTCGCCGGCTGTTCCAGGCCAGCATCGATACCAAGCAACAGGCGATGGACATCCTGGCACCGCACATCGAGCAGGCCAGCCTGGTCATGGTCAATGCGCTACTCAACGAGGGCAAGATGCTCGCCTGTGGCAACGGCGGCTCGGCCGGCGATGCCCAGCACTTTTCCTCCGAGCTGCTCAACCGCTTCGAGCGCGAACGCCCGAGCCTGCCGGCCATTGCCCTGACCACCGACAGCTCGACCCTGACCTCGATCGCCAACGACTACAGCTACAACGAAGTGTTTTCCAAGCAGATCCGCGCCCTGGGCCAGCCCGGCGATGTTCTGCTGGCGATCTCCACCAGCGGCAACTCGGCCAACGTGATCCAGGCGATCCAGGCCGCACATGACCGCGAAATGATTGTCGTAGCAATGACGGGGCGCGACGGCGGCGGCATGGCTTCGCTGCTGCTGCCCGAAGACGTGGAAATCCGCGTACCTTCGACGGTTACCGCGCGCATCCAGGAAGTCCACCTGCTGGCGATCCACTGCCTGTGCGATCTGATCGACAGCCAACTGTTCGGGAGTGAAGAATGACCCCTATGCGCCTCGGCCTGCTGGCCCTGACCCTGTGCCTGAGCGTCACCGGCTGCAGCTCGGTACTCACCTCTGCGCGCAATTCGCCGATTGAAGACGATCGCGGCACGCGCACCATCGGCAGCAAGATCGACGACTCGCTGATCGAAACCAAGGCCGCCGTGAACATCTCCAAGGCCAACCCGGACCTGGACAAGGGTTCGCACATCGTTGTCAGCAGCTACAACGGCATCGTCCTGCTGGCCGGCCAGACCCCGCGCGCCGACCTCAAGAGCCTTGCCGAGCAGACTGCCGGCCAGGTTCAACGCGTCAAGAAGGTGCACAACGAGCTGCAGGTCATGCAGCCCTCCTCGATCCTGGCGCGCAACAACGACGCCTGGCTGACCACCAAGATCAAGACCCAGATGCTGACCGACAATGCCGTGCCCAGCTCGCGCATCAAGGTGATTACCGAGAACGGCATCGTTTACCTGCTCGGCCTGGTGACCCAGCAAGAGGCCAACTCGGCCACTGCTGTGGTGCAGGGCGTGTCGGGTGTGCAGAAGATCGTCAAACTGTTCGAGTACATCGACTGATTAATTGCCTGTGCCGGCCCTTTCGCGGGTAAACCCGCGAAAGGGCCGGCACAGGCAAAAGATGCTCCACGCTTTCAGAAACCCAGGAAACACCGCATGAAAAAGCTTCTGCTGCCCGCCTTGCTGATCAGCACCTTCGTTACCCTGGCCGGCTGCTCCACCCCAAGCCTGATCACCCTCAACGATGGCCGGGAATTCCAGGCTGTCGACGCGCCAAAGTTCGACCGTAACGCTGGCTTCTACGAGTTCCAGCAACTCGATGGCAAGCGCACCCGCATCAACAAGGACCAGGTACGCACCATCAGCGACCTGTAATCCACGGTTTGGCGGCAAAGAAAAAGGCGACCCGGTTGGGTCGCCTTTTTTGTTACTTGACCACTTTGAGGCTTGGCCGACCCGTCGGACGCGGCGGCTGGCCACCACCTTCTGGCGGGCCATCGTCATCCGGCTGCACATCATCGTCTTCTTCCAGGTCTTCGCCCTCCGGCGAATCCAGCTCAAAGACCATGCCCTGGCCGTTTTCCCGGGCATAAATACCCAGGATGGCACCCACCGGCACGAACAGCGAATGGGCAACGCCACCGAAGCGGCCTTCGAAGCTGACCGCGTCGTTGTCCATGTGCAAGCTGCGCACGGCACTTGGCGAGATATTCAGGACAATCTGGCCATCACTGGCGAAACCATCCGGCACCTGAACTTTCGGGAATTCGGCATTGACCAGCATATGGGGCGTGCAATCGTTGTCGACGATCCACTCGTACAGTGCTCGAACCAGATAGGGGCGACTGGAGTTCATCAACGGCTCCTTAAAGCTTGCGCATTTCACGTTCTACGGAGGACAGGCTCGCCTGGAAAGGCTCGCGGGCGAACTGGCGCTCCATGTAATCCAGCAGCGGCTTGGCTTGCCGCGGCAATTCGATACCCAACACCGGCAAACGCCAGAGTATTGGAAGTAGACAACAATCGACCAGGCTTTGCTCATCGCTCATGAAGCAAGCGAATTCATTGAACAACGGCGAAACGCCGGTCAGGCTTTCGCGCAGTGCCTTGCGCGCTTCGGTACGGGCAGCCTCGCTGCTGCGCGAATCGAGCACGGTATCGGCCAGGGCGCACCAGTCGCGCTGGATGCGGTGCATCAGCAAACGGCTATTGCCGCGTGCAACCGGGTAAACCGGCATCAGCGGCGGGTGCGGGTAACGCTCCTCGAGGTATTCCATCACCACGGTCGATTCATACAACGCCAGGTCACGGTCGACCAGGGTCGGCACGCTGCCGTAAGGGTTGACCTCGGCCAGCTTGGGTGGCAAACGCGCAGGGTCGACATCGATGACCTGCACACTGACGCCCTTCTCGGCCAGCACCAGGCGTACCCGATGAGAATAGTGATCAGCGGGATCGGAATAGCAGGCTAACCTGTTGGTTGCGCCCATGTAGCGGCTCCTCGCACGGGATGCTTGTGCAACTGTAAATGAAAACGCGCCCGGGGCCCCCTGGCATTACTACCAGGGCGCCCCGGGCGCGTTCAACAACCAGAAACTACTGCGTGATCAGTGCACGTCCTTCCAGTATTCACGCTTGAGCAAGTAGGCGAATACGAAGAAGAAAGCCAGGTACAGCAACACGTAGGTACCGATGCGCTGGCTTTCCAGTTTGACCGGGTTGGCCGAATAGGCCAGGAAGGTCACCAGGTTCTTGACCTTCTCGTCGAACTGCTCGGTGGTCAGGGTACCGGATTTCGGCGTGATGGTCAGCTGGTCACAGGCTTCGTGGGTAATCGGGCTACCGGTCAATGGGTCGAATTGCTTCTTGCCATCGGTCACCGTCTGCACCTGCTTGCAACCGATCACCTGGTTACCCTGCAGGCCGACCAGCACGTTAGGCATGCCGACGTTCGGGAACACTTTGTTGTTCACCCCGTAAGGCCGCGATGGGTCCTCGTAGAAGCTGCGCAGGTAGGTGTACAGCCAGTCGGTACCGCGCACCCGGGCAACCAGAGTGAGGTCGGGCGGCGCGGCGCCAAACCAGGTCTTGGCATCGCTTGGCTGCATGCCGATCTGCATGTGGTCACCGATCTTGGCGCCGGTGAACACCAGCTTCTCGAGCATCAGCTCGTGCGGGATACCAAGGTCATCGGCGACCCGCTCGTAACGCTGGAACTTGGCACTGTGGCAACCCATGCAATAGTTGGCAAAGGTACGCGCACCGTCCTGCATGGCGGCCTTGTCGGTCAGGTCGATATCGGCCTTGTCCAGTTCCAGGCCGTGTTCGGCAGCGAAGGAAAAGGCAGGCATCACTGCCAGCAAAAATACTGCAATCAACTTTTTCATCAGCCAGTCACCCTTTCCGGAACCGGTTTGGTCTTCTCGAGCCTTGTGTAGAACGGCATCAGCAGGAAGTAGGCGAAGTACAGCACCGTGCACACCTGCGACAGCAAGGTACGCCCGGGTGTCGGTGCCAGTACGCCGAGCACGCCGAGGATGACGAAGGCCACGCAGAACACCAGCAGGAAGGCCTTGCTGATCCAGCCTTTGTAACGCATGGAACGCACCGGGCTGCGGTCGAGCCAGGGCAGTACGAACAGCACGGCGATGGCCGCACCCATGGCAATCACGCCCATCAGCTTGTCAGGCACCGCACGCAAGATCGCGTAGAACGGTGTGAAGTACCATACCGGTGCGATGTGCTCAGGTGTCTTGAAGGCATTGGCCTGCTCGAAGTTCGGTTTCTCCAAGAAGTAACCGCCCATTTCCGGGAAGAAGAACACCACGGCGCAGAACACGAACAGGAACACCACCACGCCGACAATGTCTTTCACGGTGTAGTAAGGGTGGAATGGGATGCCGTCCAGCGGGATACCGTTTTCATCCTTTTTCTTCTTGATGTCGACGCCATCGGGGTTGTTCGAACCCACTTCATGCAGGGCGAGGATATGCAGCACCACCAGGCCAAGGATCACGATAGGCAGGGCCACCACGTGCAACGCAAAGAAGCGGTTCAGGGTGATGCCCGAGATCAGGTAGTCACCGCGGATCCATTGCGTGAGGTCGTCACCGATCACCGGGATGGCACCGAACAGCGAGATGATCACCTGGGCACCCCAGTACGACATCTGGCCCCACGGCAGCAGGTAACCCATGAAGGCCTCGGCCATCAACGCCAGGTAGATCAGCATGCCGAACAGCCAGACCAGCTCGCGTGGCTTCTGGTAGGAGCCGTAGAGCAGGCCACGGAACATGTGCAGGTAGACCACGATGAAGAACGCAGACGCGCCGGTAGCGTGCAGATAGCGCAGGATCCAGCCGTATTCCACGTCACGCATGATGTACTCGACCGAGGCGAAGGCCTCTTCCGCCGAGGGCGTGAAGCTCATGGTCAGCCATACTCCAGTGACGATCTGGTTGACCAGTACCAGCAATGCCAGGGAGCCGAAGAAGTACAGGAAGTTGAAGTTCTTGGGCGCGTAATACTTGCTCAGGTGGTCTTCCCACATCTTGGTAGCGGGGAAGCGAGCATCAATCCAGTCCATGAACTTGCTCATCATGCGTTCTCCTGGTCGACGCCGATGACGACAATCTCGTCCGACTCGTATGAGTGCGGTGGCACAGGCAGGTTAAGGGGCGCCGGCTGCGACTTGTAGACACGGCCAGCGAGGTCGTAGTGGGAGCCATGGCACGGGCAGAAATAGCCGCCCACCCACTTCGGCCCCAGGTCGGCGGGTGCGACTTCCGGGCGGAAGGTGGGCGAACAACCCAGGTGCGTGCACAGGCCGACGAGGATGAGCACTTCCGGCTTGATCGAACGCACCTCAGGGTCGACGTAGGTCGGCTGCACTGAAGCCTTCGACTCTGGATCAGAGAGTTCGCCGGTAATTTTTTTGAGGTTGCCAAGGATTTCCGGCGTTCGCCGCACGATGAATACAGGTTGGCCACGCCACTCTGCAACCATCTGCTGCCCAGGCTCGACCTTGGCGATATTGACCTTCACCGGTGCACCTGCGGCTTTCGCCTTGGCACTGGGAAACCATGACCCCACGAACGGTACCGCAGCCCCCACTGCTCCCGCTGCCCCGACCACGGATGTCGCGGCTACGAGGAAGCGGCGCCGGCCTGCGTTGACGCCGTCATTGCTCATTCAGTCCTCTCCCATCAGCTTGCTTGGCCTGTTGAACCAGGCTTGTACTTAGGTTGTGTCAGTGGCACTAAAAATTGGCCGTCATGGTAAGAAACAAATCCACACACTGACAAGGGATTACCCTGGCAAGGGGCAACAACCCGCGCTTTGCTTGATCTGCGTCTATTCGACAAGCGGCTACTGACATGCTGACAGGTTAGTTCAAGCCAAAAAAAAAGCCCGGTTCCAAGGAACCGGGCTTTTTTCGACTGCCGAAGCGGTATTAACGCTTGGAGTACTGAGGACGCTTACGCGCTTTACGCAGACCCACTTTCTTACGCTCGACTTCACGAGCGTCGCGGGTGACGTAGCCAGCACGACGCAGGGCGCCACGCAGGGTTTCGTCGTATTCCATCAGTGCGCGGGTGATACCGTGACGGATCGCACCGGCCTGACCGCTGACACCACCACCGGAAACGGTGACGTAGATGTCGAACTTCTCAACGGTTTCGGTCAGCTCGAGTGGCTGGCGAACAACCATGCGAGCGGTTTCGCGACCGAAGAACACGTCCAGAGAACGGTTGTTGATGGAAATGTTACCAGTACCCGGACGCAGGAATACGCGAGCGGTTGCGGTCTTGCGACGGCCAGTGCCGTAATTTTGAGTCGCCGACATAATGAACTATCCCGTTAGATCTTCAGTTCTTGAGGCTGCTGAGCAGTGTGTGGGTGAGCAGCACCCGCGTACACTTTCAGCTTGCGGTACATGTCGCGACCCAGCGGGTTCTTAGGCAGCATGCCTTTGACCGCGGTTTCGATAACACGCTCAGGGGCCTTGGCGATCAACTTCTCGAAGTTGATTTCCTTGATACCGCCCGGGAAGCCGGAGTGGGAGTAGTACATTTTGTCGGAAGACTTGGCACCAGTCACACGAACCTGCTCGGCGTTGATAACGACGATGTAGTCGCCGGTGTCAACGTGAGGGGTGTATTCTGGTTTGTGTTTGCCACGCAGACGGGTAGCGATTTCGGTAGCCAGACGACCCAGGGTCTGGCCAGCGGCGTCGACTACGAACCACTCGCGCTTTACTGTTTCCGGTTTAGCAGTAAAAGTTTTCATTCTCTAAAGCCTCAGAGGCCGCCCAGCGAAAAATAGACGGCGAATCTTACTGGATAGTGCACATCTTGCCAAGGGCAAGCGCGCAGCCGAACACAGACGCTTTTGGGGGCTCGGGTCGGGCACGCCAATGTTCGACGGGGTTCTTCCTGCGTGATGGTGCATCACTTCCGCCACGCGGAGAGGGGCTGAATTATCCAGATTGCGCGAAAAATTTCAACCTGCTTTGATGAGCTTCTATTGCCAAGGAGTGTTTACCCGATGGAATACCGCCAGCTCGGCCGAACCGACCTCAATGTCAGCGCCCTGTGCCTGGGCACCATGACCTGGGGCGAGCAGAACGTCCAGGCCGAGGCCTTTGCACAGATTGCCCGGGCCAAGGCCGCCGGGATCAACTTCATCGACACCGCCGAGATGTACCCGGTGCCGCCGCGCCCGGAAACCTACGCCGCCACCGAACGCATCATCGGCAACTGGTTCCGCGAGCAAGGTGACCGCGATGACTGGGTACTGGCCAGCAAGGTCGCCGGCCCCGGCAACGGCATCAGCCACATCCGCGACGGCCAGCTCAAGCACAACCGCCAGCACATCGTCGCGGCGCTGGACGAAAGCCTCAAGCGCCTGCAGACCGACCGTATCGACCTGTACCAGTTGCACTGGCCAGAGCGCAGCACCAACTTCTTCGGCAAGCTGGGCTACCAGCACCTGCCGCAGGACCACTTTACCCCGCTGGAAGAAACCCTCGAAGTGCTCGACGAGCAGGTGCGCGCGGGCAAGATCCGCCACATCGGCCTGTCCAACGAAACGCCGTGGGGCACCATGAAGTTCCTGCAACTGGCCGAAAGCCGTGGCTGGCCGCGGGCGGTGTCAATCCAGAACCCGTACAACCTGCTAAACCGCAGCTTCGAGGTGGGCCTGGCGGAAGTGGCCATCCGCGAACAGTGCGGTTTGCTGGCCTATTCGCCGTTGGCATTCGGCATGCTTTCAGGCAAGTACGAGAACGGTGCACGGCCAGAGAATGCGCGCCTGACCCTGTTCAGCCGCTTTGCCCGCTACGCCAACCCGCAAACGGTGGCGGCTTGCAGCCGTTATGTGCAGTTGGCCCGCGATCACGGCCTGGACCCGGCACAGATGGCTTTGGCGTTCGTCACGCGGCAGCCGTTCGTGACCAGCAACATCATTGGTGCGACCAGCCTGGAGCAGCTGGACAGTAACCTGGCCAGCCTTGAGCTGAACCTGAGCGACGAGCTGCTGGCGGCGATCGAGGTGATTCACCAGGAGCAGCCGAACCCGGCGCCTTGATCAAAGCTACAAGCTACAAGCTTCAAGCCACAAGACAGAGCAGCCCGAGCACTGGCCGCTCTTTTCTTGCAGCTTGACGCTTGAAGCTTGCAGCTCGACCAAAAAAATAAGACGATCCAGCCGGTGATTGACCACTCTACCCTATAAGAACAATGACAATGATGTTTACCCAACCCTCCGCGTCGCTGCGGCGCGTCAGCATCCTGGCCATTGACAAGGTGTTCGCTTCTACCTTGATGCAGGCCAAGGACTTTTTTCACCTCGCCAGCCTGCGCTACAGCAAGCAGCTGGGCCTGGGCTTGCAGCCCATGTTCGAGATCCGCCTGGTGAGCCCCGATGGCCAGCCCGTGGACAGCTTCAGCAATGTGCAGCTGCCGGTCGACGGCGGCCTGGACGACGCTGATGTGATCATCCTGCCGGCCTACTGGGACGACTTCGACAACCTGTTGCAACGTTACCCACAGGTGCTGCCGTGGCTGCGTGACCAGCATGCCCGTGGCGCCGTGCTGTGCGCCGAGGCCAGTGGCGTGTTCTGGCTGGCCGAGTCCGGCCTGCTCGACGGCAAGGAGGCGACCACTTACTGGCGCTTCTTCAGCAGCTTTGCCGAACGGTTCCCGAATATCCGCCTGAACCAGGACAAGCACCTGACCGATGCCGACAATATCTATTGTGCTGGCGGCGCCACGTCGGCCTGCGACCTGTACATCTACCTGATCGAGCGCTTCTGCGGCGCCAACGTGGCCAGGGCGGTGTCGCGCGACATCCTCTACGAAGTGCAGCGCAACTACACCCCGGGGCGCATGGGTTTTGGCGGGCAGAAGCTGCACCAGGACCTGATCATCCTGCAGATCCAGCACTGGCTGGAAGAGCACTTCGCCGACAAGTTCCGCTTTGAAGATGTGGCGCGCAACCACGGCATGAGCATTCGCAACTTCATGCGCCGCTTCCAGGGCGCGACGGGTGACAAACCGCTGCACTACCTGCAACGGCTACGCATCGAGACGGCCAAGGGGTTGTTGTCGAGCACGCGCAAGAGCATCAAGACCATCAGTTATGAGGTCGGTTACGACGATGCCAGTTTCTTTGCGCGGTTGTTCCGCCAGCATACCGAGCTATCGCCGAACCAGTACCGGCAGCAGTTCATGCAAGAGGCTTGAGGGCCTCCTGCAGCTGCAAGCCTCTAGCTGCAAGCCACAAGAAAAAGCCAGAGCAGTACGCGATCTGCTCTGGCATTTTTCTTGTGGCTTGAAGCTTGCAGCTGCCGTTAAGGCTTGTGCGCCCGCGACAGGAACTCGTGCGACTGCATCTCCAGCAACCGGCTCAGGGTACGCTGGAACTCGAAGGCCAGGCGCCCACCGGTATACAGGTCCTTCAGCTCCACCTCGGCCGAGATGATCAGCTTGACGTTGCGGTCGTAGAACTCGTCGACCATGTTGATGAAGCGGCGGGCGATGTCGTCGGTGGTGACGCTCATCTGCTCCACATTGCTCAGCAGCACAGCATGGAAGATCTTGCCCAGCTCGATGTAGTCGTTCTGGCTGCGCGGCCCGTCGCACAGGGCGCGGAAGTCGAACCAGGCGACGTCGTCGCACGTACGCAGGGCAGTGATCGGGCGGTTCTCGATCATCAGCACGTCGTTTTCGACCGCCTGGGTGCACTCAGGGGTCAGCGCCTTGAAGCTGGCACGCATGCTCTGGTGCGCCGCGTCATTGAGCGGGTAATGGAACAGTTCGGCCTGCTCCAGGTGACGCAGGCGGTAGTCGACCCCGCTGTCAACGTTCACCACGTCGGTGTACTGCTTGATCATGGCGATGGCCGGCAGGAAGCGCGCACGCTGCAGGCCGTCCTTGTACAGGCCGTCCGGGACGATGTTGGAGGTGGCCACCAGCGATACGCCGTTCTTGAACAGCTCTTCCATCAGGGTGCCGAGGATCATCGCGTCGGTAATGTCCGAAACGAAGAATTCGTCAAAGCAGATCACCTTGGCTTCTTCGCTGAAACGCTTGGCGATGATGGTCAGCGGGTTCTTCTCGCCTTTGAGGGTGCGCATTTCCTCATGCACACGCTTCATGAAGCGGTGGAAGTGCGTGCGCATCTTCTGCTTGAACGGCAGCGCCTCGTAGAAGGTGTCGACCAGGTAAGTCTTGCCTCGCCCTACTCCACCCCAGAAATACAGCCCCTTGACCGGGGTCTGCTCCTTCTTGCCGAACAACTTGCCGAACACGCCCGGCTTGTTGTTCTGCGCCTGCACCAGGTCGTCGTAGAGGCGCTGCAGGTGACGCACCGCAGTTTCCTGCGCCGCGTCATGGAAGAAGTCGGGACGTTTCAGATCTGCTTGATATCGTTCTAGGGGCGTCATGATTTCGTTAGCGAGGCAACAAAAAACGGGCCGTCACTGTAGCGACAGGCCCGCCTTATGGCAATCAGACTTGCGGCGAAATGCCTCAGTCTGGTTGTGGCGCAAGCGCTGCACGCAGGCTTTCGATGGCCGCATCACGGGCCTCGGCGCTGTCGAACTGCGGCCCGTCGGCAACCTGCTCGCCGTTCAGCCACAGGCCGAAGCCCAGGCCTTCGATACGCACATCGGCCTCGCCACCCTGCTGCAGCTGCTTGCTCACAGCACCGGCGCTCTTGCCGTCGGCGAAGCTGCGCGACAGCAGCAGTTGCTCACCGTCGGCGGCCAGCAGGCGGAAGCGGAAGCTGCCGTCCTCATCTCGGAAGCTGACGAAACGCGCGCTCTTGGCAGCCTTTTTCTTCACTTCGGTGCCGGCCTGCACGCTGGTGCGGAACGAACGCAGGCCAACGGCTTCGCGCAGTTGCTCGAGGAATGGCGTGGCGGTCTTGCGGGCCTTGGCGGCGCCAGCCAGCAGGATGTCTTCGAGGTCCGCCGGGCGGGCGATCAACTGGTGGTAGTACTCACGCTTCTCGGCCAACTGGCCGTCCAGCAACTGGAACAGGCGCTGCTTGGCGTCGCCCCAGCCCAGGCCCTGCAACAGTTCTTCGCGGAATTCGCTGCACTGCTGCGGCGTCGCGAAGGCCTGATACAAAGTGAACAGGTGCGAGTTGTCCGGGTCTTTCGCTTCGCCTGGCGCACGCGAGTCGGTGACGATGCGCGAGATGGCGTCTTTCATGTCCTTGGCGCTGGTGAACAACGGGATGGTGTTGTCGTAGCTCTTGGACATCTTGCGCCCGTCCAGGCCCGGCAGGGTCGCCACGCTCTCTTCGATCACCGCCTCTGGCAGGGCGAAGAAATCCTTGCCCTGGCCGAACAGGTGGTTGAAGCGCTGGCCGATGTCGCGGGCCATTTCCACGTGCTGGATCTGGTCGCGGCCGACCGGCACCTTGTTGGCATTGAACATCAGGATGTCCGCAGCCATCAGCACCGGGTAGCTGAACAGGCCCATGGTCACGCCGGCATCCGGGTCTTCGCCGGCTTCCAGGTTCTTGTCTACCGAAGCCTTGTAGGCGTGCGCACGGTTGAGCAGGCCCTTGGCTGCAACGCAGGTCAGCAACCAGGTCAGCTCGGGGATTTCCGGGATGTCGGACTGGCGGTAGAAGGTCACCTTGTCCGGGTCCAGGCCACCGGCCAGCCAGGTGGCGGCGATTTCCAGGCGCGAACGCTGGATGCGCAGCGGGTCGTCGCACTTGATCAGGGCGTGGTAGTCGGCCAGGAAGTAGAACGAGTCGACACCGGGCTGCTGGCTGGCACGGATCGCCGGGCGGATGGCGCCGGCGTAGTTGCCCAGGTGCGGAGTGCCGGTGGTGGTGATACCGGTAAGAATGCGCGTGGTCATGGGTGTTCGCTTATTCAGGCTTGGCTCAGTTCGAAAGGCGCGGCAGCAGCAGATCCTTCAGATCGGTCAGCTTGCCATGGAAGAAGTGTCCGCATTCTGCCACTTTCAGCAGCTCATGGGGGCGCATCAGGCTGTCAGACCATTCGTAAACCAGCTGCGGCGCGACCACTTCGTCGGCATCCGGCTGCACCACGGTGATCGGGCACTGCTGCGGCAGCGGGAATTCATCGGTCAGGCGCATCACCGCCGGGGCGATCATGAACAAGTGCTGCAGGCCCACCCCGGCGGCCTCCAGGCGGCCAGCCAGGCTGGTGGCGACAAAACCGCCGAACGAGAAGCCCATCAGTACCAGCGGCAGTTCGGCATGCTTGCCACGCAGCCAGGCCGCTGCAGCCTCGGCATCGGCCACTTCGCCAGCGCCCATGTCATGGCTGCCGGCACTCTGGCCAACGCCACGGTAGTTGAAGCGCAGGGTCACATAGCCGGCATCACGGGCGGTGCGCTGCAGGGTCGAGACCACCTTGTTGAGCATGGTACCGCCCTGGACCGGGTTGGGGTGGCAAATCAGCACCGCGCCGCGGGCGTCGGCCACGTCCAGGTACAAGGCTTCCAGCGGGCCGCAGGGGCCATCGATGAACAAGGGGGTTTCGCGGACAAGCAAGGCACTACTCCGTGACCTCAGGGAGGGTCGATTCGTCTAGGTGAGGAATTCTGTTCTGATTTGCGATCGCTCGCGGTATACAGCGCAGGTCTGAGCCGTTAACGTAAAGCAAAGCCGTTTATAGAGGAAGGACTCGTGGAACTCTCGCTCCTTGTTTGGTTGTTGCCGACCTTGGCCCTGGTCATTGGTGTGGTAGTTGGTTTCGTCGTGGCCCGCCTGCTGCCCAATGCCGCGCCGAGCAGCACCCAGCGTCAGCTGGATGAAATGCAGAAGCGCTTCGACAGCTACCAGAACGAAGTGGTGACCCACTTCAACAGCACTGCGGTACTGGTGAAGAAGCTGACCCAGAGCTACCAGGATGTCCAGGACCACCTGGCCGACGGTGCCAACACCCTGGCACTGGACGAACTGACCCGCCAGCGCCTGCTGGCCGCGCTGCATTCCGAAGGCAGCCAAGGCCCGCGTGACCGCCTGACGCCGCCAAAGGACACTGCCGAAGTACCCCGCGACTACGCGCCAAAAGCGCCAAACTCGCCGGGTATGCTCGACGAGAGCTACGGGCTCAAGCGTTGATCCGCTGAACATGAAAAAGGCCTCGCGAGAGGCCTTTTTTGTGGGCGCCGGCCAAAGCCTGTACACGATCCCCTGTAGGAGCGGCCTTGCGTCGCGAAAGGGCTGCACCGCAGCCCCGACAGTATTGCAGGATGGCTGAAATCCTGGGGCCGCTACGCGCCCCTTTCGCGACACAAGGCCGCTCCTACAGGTGCCCCAATGCCTGTTGGATATCAGCCAGCAAGTCCTCCACATCCTCCAGCCCCACCGACAGGCGCACCAGCCCCTCCGAGATCCCGTGATGCGCCCGCTCCTGCGGCGTATAGCTGGAATGGGTCATGCTCGCCGGGTGCTGCGCCAGCGACTCGGCATCCCCCAGGCTCACCGCCCGGGCAAACAGTTGCAGTGCGTTCATGAACCTGCGCCCGGCCTCGATACCGCCCTTGAGCTCAAAGGCAATCATCCCACCCGGCAAACGCATCTGCCGCTGCGCCAGCGCGTACTGGGCGAACGACGGCAACCCCGGGTAGTGAATCAGCTCCACCTGCGGCTGCCGCTCCAGGAACTCGGCCACCTGCCGGGCGTTGGCGCAATGCCGGTCCATGCGCAGGACCAGGGTCTTGATGCCGCGCATCAGCAATGCCGCATCATGCGGCGACAGCACCGCCCCGGTCATGTCTTTCAACCCTTCCAGGCGAATACGGTCGACCAGCGCTTTGCGCCCGACCACCAGGCCGGCTGTGATATCACCGTGACCGCTGAGGTACTTGGTCGCCGAATGCACCACCAGGTCCGCCCCCAGCTCCAGCGGCCGCTGCAGGTAGGGCGTGCAATAGGTGTTGTCGACCACTACATGCACATCATGCCCACGCACCGCCTCGGCCACCGCGGCGATATCCACCAGTTGCATGTTGGGGTTGGCCGGCGTTTCAAAGTAGATCATCCGCGTTTTGCCGTTGATCGCCGCTTTCAGGGCCTTGGCATCGTTCAGGTCGACATGGCGGATCTTCACTCCGAACTCGCCAATGCCGTGGTGCAGGAAGGCAAAGGTGCAGCCGTACAGTGTGCGCCCGACAATCATCTCATCGCCGGGCCGCAGCAAGGTCCAGATGGTCGAGGTAATCGCGCCCATCCCCGACGCCAGCGCCAACCCCGCCTCACCACCCTCCAGCGAAGCCATGCGCTGTTCCAGCAGGGCCAGGGTAGGGTTGGAGATACGGCTGTAGAAATGCCCCGGTTCTTCTCCGGCGAAGCATGCAGCGCCATATTCCACAGTCGGGAAGGCGTAGGTGGCGGTCTGGTAAACCGGCGGCACCAGCGCGCCACCGTGGGACAGCGGGTCGTAGCCATGGTGAATGGCCCGCGTGGAAAAACCGGTGTTGTTATGGGAGTCGCGCATGGCAACAGCCTCTTGTGGTTTGTTATAAGCTTATGCCACCGAGCTGCCAGATTTTTTCCAAAATAGCCCACGCATCCGCGGGCGTGCTGGAACAAAAACAATAATTACCGGACCAGGAGGGCAAAACATGCCTTCAAGCCTCGACCGCACCGACCGCGCCCTGCTCGCCGCCCTGCAGGACAACGGCCGCCTCACCGTTGCCGAACTGGCCGACCAGGTGGCACTGACCACCTCGCCCTGCTGGCGGCGGGTCAAGCTGCTGGAAGACAACGGCTACATCACCGGCTACCAGGCCGTGCTCTCGCCCAAATCGCTGGGGTTTGGTGTTACAGCGTTCGTCAGCATCATGATGGACTCGCACACCAAGGACACGGCGCTGGCATTCGAGCAGCGGCTGATGGAAATTCCCGAGATCGTGGCCTGCCACAACATTTCCGGGCGCTATGACTTCTTGCTGGAGATCCTGGCGCGGGACCTGGAGTCGTTCGGCGAATTCACCCGCGAAGTGCTGCAGCGGTTGCCGGGGGTGAAGGAGATCTATTCGAGTTTTTCGTACAAGGCGGTGAAGGAGCGGCGGGTGATACCGGTGTCGCAAAAACATATTTAAGACAGATTCCGAGCGATAAAAAAGCCCGCAGCCCTTGTTGGCACCTGCCGTCCTAGCCAAACGCCTCTTTGACAAGGCTGTCGAACATGCTGTAGGCCGACATCGCTTCACGACGATGATCCTCGTCGCTGGCATCCAGAGGCGTGACCAGCAAGGTCACGATCTCGATGACATTGCTAGTGGCGTCATGCTGATAGAGCAGCACCACCGAGAGGCCGTAGTTGTCGCCACACAGGCTGTAGCAGACATTCATGTATTCGGGCTTGAGAAGTGCCAAGCCTTGGAACTGGCTATGGATGGCCAAGGCACAGACCCTGGCTTGGCATGCCGCGGCAAAGGCCGACTTGGGGAGTTTTTCAGCATAGGCTGCGTCACCGATCACATGCACATGCGGTACGAGCAGAGATTCCAGGGTCTGGGTGTTGACCGGACACCAGCCATGCTCCGCGGCCAGGCCGTTGTGTCGGGAAAAGTCATCAGCCTGCTGCGGCGCAATAATATTGATGACTTGACCGCTGATTGCCCCTCCCTCTGTCAGCAACTGGCCCTTAGCTTCGTCGAAACCTTGCACGGTTCCCCCCTGCAAGGCACCGATCCACTGAATGTAGGCCTTTTCGGTGCCGTAGCCATAGAAACGCGTCCAAGCCTGCTCGAATTGCGCCTGCTTGGCGAACCGCGGTTTGGCATCCAGGATAATCACTCGCGAATCAGGCTTGTTAGCCTTGAGATAATCGGCAATCAGGCTGGCACGTTCATACGGCCCGGGCGGGCAGCGGTAGTCGTCCTCAGGAACAGAGATCAACACATTTCCGCCGTTGGGCATGGTCTCCAACTGTTGCCGGAGCAGGCGCAGTTGCTCGCCGCCGCCCCAGGCATGAGGCACACGGCTGGCTACCGCTTCGCTATAACCGGCAATGCTGTCGTACTTGTAGCCGAT
Organism: Pseudomonas sp. NPDC089408; assembly: GCF_044749445.1. Taxonomy (NCBI): domain Bacteria; kingdom Pseudomonadati; phylum Pseudomonadota; class Gammaproteobacteria; order Pseudomonadales; family Pseudomonadaceae; genus Pseudomonas; species Pseudomonas sp. NPDC089408. The sequence goes on along the minus strand of NZ_JBIVHY010000003.1, from coordinate 201,668 downwards.
GCCTGTCGCTACCACACAGCGGTCGTAGTCAAGCAATGATCCATCGGCTAGCCGGACCTGTTTGCGCTTGGCATCTATCGAGTGCGCCTTGTGATGAATAACCTCGATACCTTCTGCGCGTAACTGCTCGTAACCAAAGACCAAGGTCTCTTCGTCCCGCTTGTTCACCAGGTACTCTACCCCCAAGGGGCAACAGTGATACTGCTGGCTGGGCTCGATTAGAGTGATCTTTACGTTGGTATCCAGGCGCCTGAGAGTCCGGGCGAAAGTCGCGCCGGCAAAACCACCGCCGATCACCACCACGGCATAAGAGCGGGTCGCCATGGGCACCATTGGCCTGGCCAAGGTCTGGATCGACGCAGCTCCGATACCAGTGGCCAGCCACTTGAGCAGCAGCCTCCGTTTTCGGTTTATCGACATGGTGCATCCTTGCAATCTGAGCCCAGTGATCCGCTGGGCAAGCGGCTGTAATAGTGGGCGAGCTGCCTGAGCGTCTGATCGTCATACTCTCGCATTATCCGATTCATGATGGAGCCTTCAAGGGTGCCGTTGCGATAAGCCGTCAAGGTCTTGTACAGATAGGCCTCGGGCTGGCCGGCCGGAGAAGGAATCACCCCCGACGGGCGCTGCCCCTCGAACCCGTGGCAATTGATACAACCGTTGGTCAACATGAGGGGCTCACCTTGATTGCCGCCTTGTACACCGGCAGTCACCAACAATAGGCCGACCATTAACGACTCAATAACCACACGCATAACCTGAACTCTCTTTGTGCCTTGGGTCGGCCGTGACAACCACAACGACCGAGTTCTCTGATCGCTTACTCAGTGAGTACGTTGCTCATGTATACCTTTGTGTGACGCAAGTACTCTTTAGGAATGTGGTAACCGCCGTAGGCTTTGACATGGCCGTCGATGTAACTGCTCATGGCCTCGCGCGAAGCAAATATCTGCTTGGCCCGCTCAAAGGTGGCCGAATCGCGGTAGATCATCAGGTGGATTAGCGGCTCGCCCAATTCGGTAGGAATCAGGTTGATTACATTGACCCCCTCCTTCGACTTGCCAGCGTCAGTCTGCATATACGAAGCCTGCGAGGTAACGAAGGTATTTAGAAACGCCTCCTCCTGCCCCTTTGGCGGTTCAAAAATGATGGTCATGGCCTTGCTGGCAGAAGTCGCTGCCGGGGTCAATGCTTTCGGGGCCTGGGTCTGAGCCCATGAATGGCTGCCAAAAAACCACAGAAGGCCGACCAAGCCAATACTCGCTGTAAAGTTGCTCATCACTATCACCTTTATTGTTGTTCCCCTGCCAACCAGCCAGGTCCGGAAAATAGGCCGGAATGGCGCAATGGTGGTTTTATTATTTGTGCAAGACGACTGAAATCATTCGACCGTCAGAGCCCAGCGTCGGATTGGCGGTATCCCTGGGAGCAACCTGCACCGAACTGATTTCCACCCGCCGATAGTGTTCGAACATCACACGCTGATACTCCAGCGGCAGCACGGGCCGTATACAGAAAAGAGCCAGACGCCCGTCATCACCGAGCAGGGATTGCGCGGCGAACTTGAGAAACCTGAGGTTCTCATCGTCAACCGCCTTCATGTCATCGGCGAACGGATCAAAAAAGATCGCCGAGTAACGCTGAGCCCTGGTGTCGAGCTGCTGCCAATAGCCGGGGTGCAACTGAATGTTTGCGCGCCCGCTCTTCCAGCGTTCGGCCTGCATCAATACATGGGGTGAGGCTCAACAATGGTATGGGAAGCCGGCCCGAACTCTTGCAGGATGCTGGCCGAGATGCCCATACCGAAACCGATTTCCAGCAGGCGGTCGTCAGGCGTGAGCTTGAGATCCTCTACCATCCTGCGGATCAGCGGCCTCTCCCATTCGTGCATGACGAACTCGTCGCCGATTCGCAGCGAATCGCCGTTGTAAATAGCTTCTGTCGCCAGATAGTCCGTGCGTTGCGGGTCCATGAGCACTCCTTGTCTCGTTATTCAGGATAAGTTCGCAGATAACGCCATCAGCGTTGGGGCGTCACCTCACCAGTCTTAATTCGGGCTTGCCGACGAACGCTTGGGCCGGCGTTACATTTGATTTCAGCAACAGCGTATGGAACCCACTCTTTAGCGAAACCCGGGCGAGGATCGCTATACTCAATTCTTCGAGATACAGCGAAAAGCAATGGAGCATCTGTAGGGGCTGACTGGCTAGCACCGCATAAGCAATTTCCAGAAGCAACTGGTCGAGATAGATCACCAGAGTTCTTTCGCTGTACCGGCAGATAATCGCTTCCAGTTCTATGGCAAACCTGTGATAGAGAGTGTTAAGGCTCTGGCTGCCACAGCGACCGGCATAGGGATCGAACAGCCAATCCATCTTTCGGACCCCATGAATCTGCTGCGGATCGTATAACTCCTGCTCGAAGACCAGTGTCTGGATATTCAAGCTGCTGGCCAGCGCCAAGACTTGGGCATAGCACGCTGAGCGGCCAGACAACACCAGCAGGTCGCCATGGGCACGCTGTAATATCTGAAGGTGGTTATGCAATAACGCCTCGTCGAACTGCCGCGCACTACGCATTAGAATCACGTTCATCTCGTCAATCTCCTTAAGCCAGCTTCACAGGCCGCAAGTGCTTCGATATGCCGCGCACGGGTAGCGCCGACAATACAAGCGTCGACCTGCCGATGATGAAAGGCGTAGTGCAGCGCAGGCCTCAGAGGAATATCGCCGCCCGCAAGGCAATGCACGGCATAGAGGCGAGAGCGGTTCTTGATCTGGGACAAGTACGCGGCATAGCTCGTGCATTGCATGTTCAGCAAGTTGACCGGCACTGCAGCTCCGCCGAATGATCGTTCCCTCAGTACCTGCAAGAAGGCGGGGCTGGAGTGGAACCCTAGGAGAACCCGCGAGGCCACTGGAATGACAGCCTCCATCTGGCGCAGTATCGCGTCAAGCAAAACGTATTGCTGCTGCGCAAGCAGAATGTCCAGCCAGTCCCCCCCCACGGTCACCAGGCCGGGCTGGCAGCAACGGATGATTTCGAGGTCTTCAGCTATCTGTTGCTTATCAGCTGCAAAGGTATACCCAGGGGCGGTGTAATAGTGCGCCGGGTTGGCCTGAATCTGACGGACACTGACGCCTTGCCCCGTGGCCTGTTCGGTCACCCGCATCAGAAACCGTGAATGATAGATATGCCGCCTTCGTGGGCCACCAGCCAAAGCATTGCTGACTGCCTTGGCCGTGGGCCAGTCGCCGCTGGCCAGGCCCAAGCCTGAACTGGCCAGGACGCTGCGCGCGATCCGCTCGACCTGTTGCTCCGAATAGGGGCTTGCGTAACGTTTGAGAAACCCACGATCGCCCAGGTACACAATCGGCTCATTCATGAGTAGCTCCTTGCACGGCGCAATCGCCGATTGCCAACTCGCCGAGCTCAATGTCATGTTCCAGCCGGCAACGATGATCCACCAGCACCATTGTGTTGCCACTAAGCTCGACGTAATGACGCAACGCTTGCACACGCTCGGCCAGTTGCTCGGCGGAAAGCATCCTGAATGGTTCATCCAGCAACAACAGATGATGGCAGCCCTCTGGCAAGTCGCTCAGCCAGGTATTCAGCCAGCTGATTGCACCAGGTTCACTGCCGAGCAGCGCAGAAGTGTTGCTATCTACGTAGTAACAGTTTGACGTCTCGGCGTGAGCCACAGCCGCTTCTTCGGTGACAACGTCGGTGATTCCGGCCACGCCCTTGAGGTAGTCGCTTTTGCCGGAGCCGGAGTGCCCCGATAGCGAATACAATCGGCCCCGTTCTAGGCTCAGGGCACGATAGGCACGTTGAGCAACAAAGGGCGCGATGCTCAGGCTCTGCCCAGCTACCCTCACGGCCACCGAGCTTTTGGGGCGGGCAAAATGCTGTAGGCGCTCCAACGACACAGATTGCGACTTGAAGCCTGTGATGGCCAGAAACACATTGGCCAGGTCGGAGCGCACCAGCAGCAAGGCCGTGACCGCGAGCACAAAAGCCGAGTCGCTCGTCCTGTAGAGGCTGCCCATCAGGACCACCAGCACAATCACCAGATCGCTGAGCAAGGAGCAACTGGCCGCGGTGATGGTGCGGGTGATCACACTGCGCATGCGAGTGGTGTAGAAATACCTGAGCCCCTCGGCAATCGCACCCTGCTGAGTAAGCGCCAGCCAGTTTCCCAAACGCTCGAACGCCACACCACCCACCTGGGAAATCGAATACGCCACATGGGCCGAGCGCAACAGGGAGTCGAATCCCTTGACGCTCTCTACTCGAGTCCCATACAGCTCACTGATCGAAAGCCGATACAACAACGCCAGCAAGCCGCTGAACAACAGTGCCACAGCGACACCGAACAGGCCGAACCCTATCCACAAGGCCACGCCATTGCACAGCAACAGCGCGATGATCCAGGCAATGTCGTGGGAATACCAGGCGATGCGCTCGAATGCCGTGGTGACATCACGAGAAACTACCTGCATCGCGTCGGTTAGATCGGTGGCACGAATGTCTCGCAGTCCATCAATGAACAACTGGGTAAAGCGGCTGCGCAGCAGATTCTCGATAAACAACCCGGCAGCAACCCCAGCGACCACCCCAACCACCCCATACAACAGAACCTGCCCGGATGAGAAAGCTGCCGCTGGCAGCGTCAGATTAACTGCGTAGCTCATCATCAGCGCCGGGACCAGTAAGATCAGCACACCCCAGCAGCAATACCTGAACAGGTTACGCATACCATAACGCCTCAGCGCTGGCTCAACGGCCCGAAACGTCGGAACCGTCCGTTCACCGACTTGCGTCAAGGCCTCGCGCTGCACTATTGCGCTTGCGGCCACAGGGCTGAAACTGACCCAGGGCAGCCGCTCCAAGGCATCTTTCACTGCCAGCGCGGCAGCGGCGTCCAACGCCGATAAATCGTTATCGATACTTAGCTTCCCTCCCTGGGTGCTGGCAAGGAAGACGCCGCGCAGTAATTGCAAACGCAGGCGCTGTCCGGCAGAGAGGTTGCCCCCGTCCAGCTCGATACGCATTTGCAACACCTGTTGTGGGTTCTGCCCCAGTTCGGGCACCAGCCGGAAAGCACTCAGCAGCATGTGCAGAGATTCGCGTTGGCTCTCCAACGGTCCGGGAATCAGTTCGACGAGGACCGCCGGCCAGATCGGCAAGTCGGCATCGAACTCAATCACCCCACCCGACTGATCAGCGGTAGCAGGTCGTAACAAAGGATGCCTGGAGGAATTCAGATACAAGCTACCGAGGGCTTCCAATGATCGGCCGACGGCCTTGTAACTCACATAGGAGCGAGGCAACGCTAACACCGCCGCCAGCAATGGAATGCTGAGCCAGAAAATCGCCCCGTCCCAGACCGTGGCTGATTCCGAGGTACCCAGAAGCCCCAGCATGACAAATGGAATCAAGCGACCGAAACCGATGATGTAGCTGTCGGCGCCGCGTAGCAGCGTATCCAGGTTGCGTAATGAGCCTTCGTCCGCCAGCGTCCGCTCGATGCTCCGTAAGGCGGCCCGGTCAGCGAACTGCTTGAGCCACGGTCCCTTGCGCAACCATGCCGAACACTGTTCGATACGCTGAGCAGTCAGACTCATGATCTTTTGGTAGTTGCGGTCCGAAAGCCTGGAGAGCAGATAGGAGAGTGGCAGGAAAACCCCGATCACCGCTATCGCCCAGAACCCCGCCGCCCCGAACACCAGCGGCGCCAGCAGAATTGAAAACGTCAGGAAAAGCGGTATAGCCAGCAGGTTAACGCTAGCTCCGAAGCCATCGAGGACGACGTTAAAATCCCGCGAAACCAACCGTTCCAGCGCCGACATCTCTACCCCAGGCTGCATCTTGCGCGCCAGAAGGCGCTCGAACTCGCGGCATAGTTTCAAGGATATGTGGCGTTCAAGATTGAGCTCAACCACCACCAGCAGAAATCCACTGATCGCGAGGAGCGCCAGAGGTGCGATTTCTGCCAGCAAGACATCGGCATTGCCTTGAAGGGTGCTCAGCTTGTAGATGAACAATAGCGCCACACTGTATTGCAACAAAGACACCAGTGCATAAGCGCCAACCGCCAAAGGCGCAAGGCTGAAAGCCAAGCTGAAATATCCATCAGCGAAGGCTCGCCCTTCGGTCCGAGCAACCCTCCGATAGCGTAATGCCGGGGTAAAGCAATACATCCATTTCACGGCAAGGCCTCCTCGGAGTACACCCGACCAGGCACCAAGGCCTGTACACGCTGCAGGCACTCTCGGATTTTCTGCAAATCGTAATAGTGAGAGGGGATTTCGCGGCATGCGCAGTAACGGGCCACCCATTCGTCCAGACTCCACGAAGCTGCCGGGCCCGCACCAAGGAAGCGGCTCAAGGACAAGACGTCGAACCACACACTGCGCTGCAGGGAATGTGTCTCCAGGTCGAGGATGCGCACGCTATCCCCGGTCACGACCAGATGTTCGGACTTACAGTCGCCCACGCTGATACCCTGGAGGTCGAACGGCGGGAAGCGGCAACGTGACGACCGGCAGGGATCAAGAAAGTCAGGAGTATTGCGGCGTCCCACTGCACGCTGGATATTCGCCAGAGCTGTGGCATGCATCGCTGCGTAGGCCGCAATGACCTCAGGCAAGTCGGCCGGAACCGGCAAACGGCCCTGGATAAACTCCAACACCAATACCTGATGTTGCGGATCCAGATAATGCATGCCTGCGATCGGCCCCGAGCGGAACAGCAAGTAACCGTTGACTTCGGCGGCATAAGCCGCCTCGTCAAAGTAACGCTTGATCACCACCTGCTCGCCGGAGGCCATGCACAGGCCCGCGCAGACCAGTGACTTCACCGACTGACCGAGTATCCGCAGAACCTGATAACGCTCAGCTAACAGATCGGCGAGCGCCTGCCGCTGCAGCTTTACCTGCGCTGCGCCGAGAAGCGCCAGAGACACATGTTCAAAGGCGCTTTGCCCGCTCATGGCGCAGTCACCAGCGATAATTCATAACTGCGCAACGCGCGCTCATAGTCCACTTGCTCGCTGTAATATTCGAGCCAGAAGGCCAACGGGCTGTCATATCGATCGCAGACATACCACTGCGATGCAGATAGGTTGAGCAACTCCCATATCTGCAACTCGCCCAGAAGGAGTTGGCAGAAATCGTCATGGTCGACACGGATGCCGTAGGGATAGCGCTTGATGGCCTCCGCGCCTTCGGCCGGCACCTCGACGAACTCGACCCTGGACACGTCCAGCATCCATTGTTGGTAGATACCCTCGTCCTGCGTCAGTTGCAGCACCAGTCGGCACGGGCCAACCGGCCGCCCCAAGTAGCTGGACTGAGTCATCAGAACCTGGCCATAGCGGGTAATTAGCCAGGTCCTGGCCATTTCATCGAGATGGGCCTTGATCCGCTGAGTGTCGAACGAGACCGCGGGGCGTTGCCCTTTCGCCGGACGGAGCCCTGCCTGTTCCTCGGGTGCACAAATCCAGTCTGCCGGTTCGCCAGGCCGTGCCAGCATCACATCGAAGCATTCGCCGGGTGCCAGTGAATGCACTGTCCGCAACAACGACAGCTCGCTGCAGATCTGCGCCAGTTCGAGGTTCGTCCAAGGATGATGTATCTTTCCAAGAGGGTCGCTATAACCATTACCTGCGAGGATTAGGGTCGGCACCCGATCAAGTCGGCGCATCGGCTTGTGTACGATTTCATCCACCAACCGCAAGCCGGACACCCGGGCGTAGCGCGGGTCGGGCACCGGCAACAGGTTGTCGAGGCCGATGGGCCCTTGCGCGCCACTGCCCTGGAAATTATTGGTCATCACCATGACTTGGGGCCAAGCAACAGTTCCACTATTCACATCTGCAAAGTAGGCGTCGTCAATACGGGTATCGGACTGTATGAACACTGCCTCGCGGCCCTGATCCTCGACATGCAGCGACGCTACCCGGCTGTCCCAGAACAGTACCTCGGTGCGTGGCATGTAGAAGCGCAGGCTTAGCGAGCCGATGACGAACTCGACCTGAGTATCCACCCGTCGCAGCTCGTAACCGCAGGTGCGGACAATCGCCTCGGCCGCGCCGGGAAACAGCTCTGGGACATAGATCACTTTTTGCTTGAGCAAATGTCCATGATCAGACGACAAGCGGCACAGGGAAGCTGGGTGAAAATGCTGCAGGTGCTCGGTGGTCAACACAATGCCATCCACCGCAGGCATGCGCTGCAGATCGATGTTGCGCTGCGGGACTATCGTGAACTGCCGGTCGGCATCGGAACCGAATCCAGGCCCCAGCACCGGGTCGATCAATATATGGCTATTACCAGCCTGCAGCGACCAGCTTTCGTGCCCGATCATAGTCAGCTTCATGGGCACACCTCTAGGTTCCGCATGCTGCGGTCGATGATTTTCGCCAACAGCTCAGGGCTGCCGTTCTCGCCGTAGTAGCTGTAGAAGAACGGAATCAGGCCGTCGAAGATGCCGCTCTCGAACCAGGACTGGACCGAAACGCCCACGATGTCCCAGATCTGTAGATCCCCTTCGACCATGCCAATGAAATCCACCAGCGGCAAACACACGCCAAAGGGATATCGCGCTACCAGCGATACGAACGGTTTGTGCGTCTCAACCTCAAACTGGCCGCTGATCAGATTCAGCGCATAGCTGTCCTGACGTCCCAGGGCATGCGAGATAAAACTGAAAACAATTCTTTTCGGCCCGAGCTTGCGCCCCTTGTAGTGAGACATCGCCAACACTCTACGCCCGGTGATAAACAGCATCAGACTTTTCGCCAAGCGCTGCAGCTCGGCTTCCGCGCGTCGCAGCAGCTCTTCATATGCCTCGGCATCTTGTACGTCCGGACGAACCGAAGTGACCACCTCAACGGCCTTGCGCGCCCCGATGAAATGGTCCAGCTCCTCGATCAGCAAGTTATGCTGCACCTTGTCCATCTGGACCCAGTCGATACCCGCCTGCGGCCTAGAATCAGAGGCCAGGGCAAAGGCTTCGCCTGGCAGCAGGCCGACAATATTGGTGTCGAGGCTGAGCCGATTGGCTAATCGGCTCAATGTCGGCTGATCGGAAAACGGGAAAACGGCAAAACTGCCCAGCCGCTTGATGAACCCGCCGCCACAAAGGGCAATGTTCTCGGGCTGCACCGGGAAATCATCCATGTAGCTAGTCAGCACGGCGCTCAGCACACCGATCCCCAAGGGGCCGACCTTACGGTTACTTTCGCTGGCGTTCTTGCCCCAGTTCTCCAAGGACTGAAAGGCCCCCGGCGGCGATACCCTGGAATTGTTCGAGACGATCACCAGCTTGGGCGGTGCCAGTCGTCCTTCGACGATATCGGTCTTGAACACCTCGGACACCAACGCGTCCACGGCAATGAAGATCCCACTGTTCGGCTGCTCGGCCTCTTCGATATGCACTTGGGTTACCCGGCTTTCCCAGAAGGCAGTCTTTGGATCGGCCGGGTAGAAGCGCAGGTTCAAGTTACCCACCCGCATCGGCTTACTGTCGTTGACTTGTGTAAGGGTGAACCCGAGGTCGCGGATGCATTGTTTGACCGGTTCGACAATGGTCGCTCCCACAACGAACCGGGCGGAACGTGGCAACAAGTTCAAAGACTGGATATCGAAGTGATCGGAATGCTCGTGACTGAGAAAAATCAGATCTACATCGGACAGGGCGGCAGCATCGACAGTACGTGGCGGATAGATCTCGATCCGATGTTCATCGACCAAACCGAAATCTTTACATAACAGCGGATCTATCAGGATTTTAGTGCTTTCATGTTCTACAAGCCACGTTTGATGGCCGATAAAAATAGCTCTCATGTCCACCTCCCTGGAAGACAACTGAAACTCAATGTCCGAAAAAGGAAAAAGCAAGAAAGGACTTTCTTGCTTTTTCAGGGCTTGCTCAGCGGTGGTAGGCGCAACTTGCCGCTTTGGTTTCAGAAACACGTGTCTTGGACTTATTGATAGCATCGCTTAAAGCCTGCAACTCTTCTTGGGTGAAGAGCACTTTATCTGCGTCCTTACTATTAAGGGACGTCATATTTTGCCGGTTCTTCTGTTCCATGACTCGCTCCTTGTATAAGGGTGACAGATACACCCCAAAAATGGCAGTTCTTCTAACGAACATTCACTGATATTCAGCGACAGCCCCAGACTAGTTCGCCAATAACGCACGCGCAACGGAGAGCAGGCGAAAAAGTAATTTTTCAGAAATTTCCTACAAGAAGGCAGAAAAAATTGATTCCCAAAGCAACTGACAGCATGCATGCCTCGTAGGGTTTGAGCAGCGTCTGATGAAAATTCCCGAGATTGTCGCCTGCCACAACATTTCCGGGCGCTATGACTTCTTGCTGGAGATCCTGGCGCGGGACCTGGAGTCGTTCGGCGAATTCACCCGCGAAGTGCTGCAGCGGTTGCCGGGGGTGAAGGAGATCTATTCGAGTTTTTCGTACAAGGCGGTGAAGGAGAAACGGGTGATACCGGTGTCGGAAAAACATATCTGACAGAGATCTTTCCGAGTAACGCGAAGCTTCCCTACCGATTGACAGGCTGCAACTGACATACCGCGAATTCGATAGACGCTTTGATTTAGCGGGCATCAGTTAAGCAGTATGGGCGTTTCACATTCTTCGCGGGCTCGCCCGCTCCCACAGGGTGCGTGGTCACTCGATAGAAAAAGGCCTCGAAAGAGGCCTTTTTTGATACTTCTGAGTCGTCCAGGGGACCCGCGGCAGCGCGGCTCCCCTTTTCAGCTCACGGCTTACGCCAGGAATGCCCACCTTCATCGTCGTCACCGCCGCTGCGGCAAATGAACAGGTCGATGTATTTCGGGAACACGCTCATGGTAATACGCCTCTTGAATGCACTGGCCAATTCACCAGCTCATCCAGAGTGCCGTGTCCTGGTTTTTTCGGGCATAGGGCAAAAATTCCCGTTCCGCTAGTTCATGCGCATACTTAAGCGCTTGCTCAACATCAGCCCGTGGACCCTCCATACCCCCAGCCCCACCGGAATGGTGAATCTTTTAACCGCTACTGGTGCGCGTCGCCGGCCTTTTCCAAAGTCTTTACACGCTGATCCAGCTCACGGACGGCCTCGATCAAAGGCGCAACCAGCTTTTCGTAGTCCACCGTCAGCAGGCCATCCTTCTCATGCACCAGCTCCGGATAGACCTTCTGCAGGTCCTGTGCGATCACCCCGATGTCATTGCGACCGGACGCTATCCATTTCATCCGTACACCTTGAATCTGCTGCAAGGTGTCCGTGGAGTTCAGCAAAACCTCAATATCGGTCTTCAGTCTTTCATCACTGAAAGGGCAGCATTTGGCGCCCAGATCTGCATGTGCCATACCCGATAACCCAGCAGCCGATACCAACGTCAAGCCTGCGAAAAGAGGGGAAAACTTCATCGCTATGCCTCCTTATGCTCAGAAGCACACAGAGTGAGCGAACGGTTTCCTACTCAATAGTCGGACGCTTCTCCCATAGCTGTAGGAAAAGGCGACGTGACTTGTAGTACGAAATAGAAAGGGGTGGACATTACACGCAGCAAAAGAAACACTTTACGCGTGACAAAAAAACCCGCCGAAGCGGGTTTTTTCTCGCAGCCCAGCGCTTAGATCGCGCCCCGCTGACGCAGCACGTCCAGCACCAGTTTCACGCCTTCGTCGACGCTGATCGACTGGGTATCGATCACCAGGTCGGCGTCCAGCGGCACATCGAACGGGAAGCTTTCGCCCGGGATGTTGTCGCCGCCGGCGGCATACAGGCCTTGCGGGTCACGCTCGCGGCAGGCCAGTGGCGAAGCCTGCACGTAAACGGTCACCAGGCGTTCCTTGCCGATGAGTGCCTTGGCCTGTTCGCGGCCTTCGGCGTCCGGGGCAACGAACGCAGCCAGGGTCAGCATGCCGGCTTCGTTGAACTGGCGCGCCACATGGGCGGCGCGGCGCCAGTTTTCGGTGCGGCCGGCGCGGTCCTGTGGCAGGCCCTTGTTCAGGTCGTGGCGCAGGTTCTGGCCGTCGAGCACGTACACCGCACGGCCCATGTCGAACAGCTTGCGCTCTACGGCATAGGCCAAGGTGCTCTTGCCAGCGCCGGACAGGCCGCTGAACAGCACGGTGGCCGGCTGCTGACCAAAGCGCAGGGCGCGCTCTTCGGTGGACACGTGGGCCAGTTTGCCATGCTGGCCGGTGCTGCCATGCGGCAGGACTGGCTGGGCGATGATCATGCCGGCGCCGACGGTGCCGTTGGTCAGGCGGTCGATGACGATGAACGCACCGGTGGTGCGGTTGCTGTCGTAACCGTCCAGGGCAATGGCGCTGTCCAGGGACACCTTGACGCGGCCAATCTCGTTCAACTGCAGGGCGCTGGCAGCGTCCTTCTCGAGGGTGTTCACATCAACCTTGTGGGTGATGCTGGCAATCGAGCCCGGCACGTAGCTGGTGGCGCGCTTGATGTCGTACTTCTTACCCGGGAGCATCGGCTCTTCGGCCATCCACACCAGCATGGCATCGAACTGGTCGGTTACCGGTGGAACGTTGTCGGCGTGTACCAGCAGGTCACCACGGGAGATGTCGATCTCGTCTTCCATGGTCAGGGTCACGGCCTGGCCGGGACCTGCGTTTTCCAGTTCACCTTCGTAGGTGACGATGGACTTGACCCGGCTGCTCTTGCCCGACGGCAGCACGACGATTTCGTCGCCCTTGTGCACCACGCCGCTGGCGAGGGTGCCGGCAAAGCCGCGGAAGTTCAGGTTTGGGCGGTTGACGTACTGCACCGGGAAACGCAGGTCGGTGAAGTTGCGATCAGCCGAAACCTCGACGGTTTCGAGGATTTCCATCAGCGTCGGGCCGCTGTACCACGGCGACTGCTCGCTGTGGTTGACCACGTTGTCACCCTTGAGCGCCGACATCGGCACGAAGTGCAGGCTGCTCGGGGTCAGGTTGATGGCTTCGGCAAACTTCAGGTAGTCGGCCTTGATCGACTCGAACACGCCTTCATCGAAGCCTTTCAGGTCCATCTTGTTGACCGCGACCACGATGTGCTTGATGCCCAGCAACGAGGCAATGTAGCTGTGGCGGCGGGTCTGCGTCTGCACGCCGTAGCGGGCATCGACCAGGATGATCGCCAGGTCGCAGGTGGACGCACCGGTGGCCATGTTGCGGGTGTACTGCTCGTGGCCCGGGGTGTCGGCGATGATGAACTTGCGCTTGGCGGTGGAGAAGTAGCGGTAGGCGACATCGATGGTGATGCCCTGCTCACGCTCGGCCTGCAGGCCGTCTACCAACAGCGCCAGGTCGACTTCTTCGCCGGTAGTGCCGGACTTTTTCGAGTCACGGGTGATGGCCTCGAGGTGGTCCTCGTAGATCATCTTGGAGTCGTGCAGCAGGCGCCCGATCAGGGTGCTCTTGCCGTCATCCACGTTGCCGCAGGTGAGGAAACGCAGCAGTTCTTTACGCTCGTGCTGAGCCAGATAAGCGAGGATGTCTTCGCTGATCAAATCGGATTGGTGCGACATGGAGTAACCCTGAAAATTAGAAGTAGCCCTGACGTTTCTTGTCTTCCATGGAACCGGCGCCATCGTGGTCGATGACCCGGCCCTGGCGCTCGGAAGTGCGCGTCAGGAGCATTTCCTGAATGATGTCGGTGAGCGTTTCGGCTTCCGACTCGACAGCGCCCGTGAGCGGGTAGCAGCCGAGGGTACGGAAACGCACCTTCTTCTTGACGATGCGGGCTTTCTCTTCCTCGGAGAGGTGCTCGAGAATGCGCTCGTCGTCGATCATGATCAGGGTGCCGTTCTTCTCGATGACTTCACGCTCGGCGGCGAAGTACAGCGGCACGATCGGGATGCCTTCAAGGTAGATGTACTGCCAGATGTCCAGCTCGGTCCAGTTCGACAGCGGGAAGACACGGATCGACTCGCCCTTGTTGACCTTGCCGTTGTACACGTTCCACAGCTCGGGGCGCTGGTTCTTCGGGTCCCAGCGGTGCTTGCTGTCACGGAACGAGTACACACGCTCCTTGGCCCGCGACTTCTCTTCGTCGCGGCGCGCGCCACCGAAGGCGGCATCGAAACCATGCTTGTCCAGCGCCTGCTTCAGGCCCTGGGTTTTCATGATGTCGGTGTGCTTGGAGCTGCCATGGGTGAACGGGTTGATGCCCTGCGCCACACCCTCAGGGTTGACGTGGGTGATCAGCTCCAGGCCCATTTCCTCGACCATCTTGTCGCGGAAGCTGTACATCTCCTGGAATTTCCACTGGGTGTCGACGTGCATCACCGGGAACGGCAGCTTGCCCGGGAAGAAGGCCTTGCGCGCCAGGTGCAGCATCACGGCGGAATCCTTGCCGATCGAGTACAGCATTACCGGGTTGTCGAACTCGGCCGCCACCTCGCGGATGATGTGGATGCTTTCCGCCTCCAGCTGTTTCAAGTGCGTCAGTTTGTCGACCATGGCTACTCACGAAAAACGATCTTATGGACGGCCTGCGGGCCGTGTTCGAGCGAGCCACTTTATCACAGCGGCTGCTTCTATTTAGGAGGCTGGCTAGATCGAAAAGGTCTAACGATATGACTGGGGGTTTGGCTGGCAGGGCCGGCCTCTTCGCGGGTAAACCCGCTCCCACAGGGACTGCACTGGCTCAGGCTTGATGCTATCCCTGTGGGAGCGGGTTCACCCGCGAAGAGAGCGACGCCGATGTCAGATAGGATTCGGGCAATCGATGAACAGGTGCTCCACGGCAAACCGCCGCGCCAGGTATTCACCCAGCGCCTGCACCCCATAGCGCTCGGTGGCATGGTGCCCGGCAGCAATGAAGCTGACGCCATTCTCGCGGGCACTGTGATAGGTCTGCTCCGACGCCTCGCCGGTCAGGTACAAATCGACCCCGGCAGCAATCGCCGTGTCGATGTAGCCCTGCCCGCCCCCGGTGCACCAGCCAACCCGGCGAATCATCTGGTCGCCTTCGACCAGCAACGGCTCACGCCCCAGCACTTCCTGCACCCGCCGGGCAAAGTCGCGCGCGGTCATCGGCTCGGCCAGCGAGCCGACCAGCCCGACCACCTTGAGGTTCTCCGGGTCCAGCGGCCCTTCGACGGTGATGTCCAGTTGCCGCGCCAGTTGCACGTTGTTGCCCACCTCCGGGTGTACATCCAGCGGCAAGTGGAACGCCAGCAGGCTGATGTCGTTGTTCAGCAAGGTCTTCAACCGGCGCTGGCGGATGCCGGTGATACAAGGATTTTCGCCCTTCCAGAAGTAGCCATGGTGTACCAACACCAGGTCGGCCTCGGCTTCGACTGCCGCATCCAGCAGCGCCTGGCTGGCGGTAACGCCACTGACGATGCGGCTGACCTGCGGCCGGCCTTCTACCTGTAACCCGTTGGGGCAATAATCCTGGATCTTCGCGCTGCCCAGGTAACGCTCGGCTTCCTCGACCAGGGTGTTAAGAGCGACGGCCATGAAAATCTCCTCGAAAACTGCGCTTTTCCCGGGCACAACGCAGAGGGAACGCCCGTATAATGCCGGCCATTATGGGCCGTCGCCGGCACTGGGGGAACCGGTGTATGATCGCGCGCGCTCATGCCCCACCGCGCGGCCGCTGGCCCCCGCTCTTTCCAGGATCCGTTCATGTTCAAGGCGTTGCGTTACTTTGGCTGGCCCCTGCTTACCGGCGTACTGATCGCCATGCTGATCATCCAGCGTTACCCGGAGTGGGTCGGCCTGCCCAGCCAGGACGTCAACCTGCAGCAGGCCCCGCAGACCACGCGGATCATGCAGGGCCCTGTGTCGTACGCCGACGCCGTGACCCTCGCCGCCCCGGCGGTGGTCAACCTGTACACCACTAAAGTGGTGAACAAAAGCGCCCACCCACTGTTCGAAGACCCGCAGTTCCGCCGCTTCTTCGGCGACAACTTGCCCAAGCAGCGCCGCTGGGAGTCGAGCCTGGGTTCGGCGGTGATCATGAGCCCCGAAGGCTACCTGCTGACCAACAACCACGTCACCAGCGGCGCCGACCAGATCGTCGTGGCCCTGAAAGATGGCCGCGAAACCCTGGCCCGGGTGATCGGCAGCGACCCGGAAACCGACCTGGCGGTGCTGAAGATCGACCTGAAGAACCTGCCCGCCATTACCATCGGCCGTTCCGACACCATTCACATCGGCGACGTGACGCTGGCTATCGGCAACCCGTTCGGCGTCGGCCAGACCGTGACCATGGGCATCATCAGCGCCACTGGCCGTAACCAGTTGGGCCTGAACAACTACGAAGACTTCATCCAGACCGATGCGGCGATCAACCCGGGCAACTCCGGGGGGGCGCTGGTGGATGCCAACGGCAATCTGGTCGGCATCAACACTGCAATCTTCTCCAAGTCTGGCGGTTCGCAAGGCATCGGCTTTGCCATCCCGGTGAAACTGGCGCTGGAAGTGATGAAGTCGATCGTCGAGCATGGCCAGGTGATTCGTGGCTGGCTGGGCATCGAAGTGCAGCCGCTGAGCCAGGAGCTTGCCGAATCGTTTGGCATGAAGGACCGCCCGGGCATCGTGGTGGCGGGCATCTTCCGCGAAGGGCCGGCAGCCAAGGCCGGGCTGCAACTGGGTGACGTGATCCTGAGCATCAACGGCGAACCGGCCGGTGACGGGCGTAAGTCGATGAACCAGGTGGCGCGGATCAAGCCCAACGAGAAGATCACCATCGAGGTGATGCGTAATGGGCAGCAGCTGAAACTGGTGGCCGAGGTGGGGCTGCGACCGCCACCGGCGCCGGCTGCTGCACAAGAAGAGAAGTAAGGCTCAGTACGCGCCCCGTGTAGGAGCGGCCTTGTGTCGCGATGGGGCGCGTAGCGGCCCCAGGGATAAATGCTGCGAAGCTGGAATCCTGGGGCCGCTACGCGCCCCATCGCGACACAAGGCCGCTCCTACAGGGACCGCGTTAGCAGCCCCAACAGCATCAATGCAGGATTTGGCTAAGGAACAACCGGGTCCGGTCACTGCGCGGCCGGTCGAAGAAGTCATCCGGTGCCGCTTGCTCCACAATCTCCCCTTTGTCCATGAAGATCACCCGGTTCGCCACGGTACGGGCGAAGCCCATTTCGTGGGTGACACAGAGCATGGTCATGCCATCCTCGGCCAGGCCGACCATGGTATCGAGCACTTCCTTGACCATTTCCGGGTCCAGTGCCGAGGTCGGTTCGTCGAACAGCATGATCTTCGGCTTCATGCACAACGCCCGGGCAATTGCCACCCGCTGCTGCTGGCCACCGGACAACTGCCCCGGGTACTTGTGCGCCTGCTCAGGGATACGCACCCGCTCCAGGTAATGCATGGCAATTTCCTCGGCCTTGCGCCGGGGCATCTTGCGCACCCACATTGGCGCCAGGGTGCAGTTCTCCAGGATGCTCAGGTGCGGGAACAGGTTGAAGTGCTGGAACACCATGCCCACCTCGCGGCGGATGGCCTCGATCTGCTTGAGGTCGTTGGTCAGCTCCACGCCATCGACCACAATGCGCCCTTGCTGGTGCTCTTCCAGGCGGTTGAGGCAACGGATGGTGGTGGACTTGCCCGAACCGGACGGCCCGCACAGCACGATACGCTCGCCCTGGCGCACGTTCAGGTTGATGTCCTTGAGCACATGGAACTGGCCGTACCACTTGTTCACACCCTGCATCTGGATGATGCCTTCGGGGCCGGCAGGCTGCTTGATCGCTTCACTCATTTCGAAACTCCTAACGCTTGTGGCCAGTGTCCAGCTTGCGCTCCAGGTGCATGGAGTAGCGGGACATACCGAAACAGAAAATCCAGAAGACCAGGGCGGCGAACACATAGCCCTCGGTGGCCATGCCCAGCCAGGCCGGGTCGGCGGCGGCTTGCTTGACGCTGTTCAGCAGGTCGAACAGGCCGATGATGATCACCAGGCTGGTGTCCTTGAACAGGGCAATGAAGGTGTTGACGATGCCGGGGATCACCAGCTTGAGCGCCTGCGGCAAAATCACCAGGCCCATCGCCCGCCAGTAGCCCAGGCCCATGGCCGCGGCAGCTTCGTACTGGCCCTTGGGAATGGCCTGCAGGCCACCGCGCACCACCTCGGCGATGTACGCCGACTGGAACAGGATCACACCGATCATCGCCCGCAGCAGCTTGTCGAAGCTCATGCCCTCGGGCAGGAACAACGGCAGCATCACCGAGGACATGAACAGCACGGTGATCAGCGGCACGCCGCGCCAGAACTCGATGAAGGTCACGCACACCACCTTCACCGCCGGCATCTTCGAGCGCCGCCCCAGGGCCAGCAATATGCCCAGCGGCAAGGCGCCGACGATACCCACCGTGGCAATCACCAGGGTCAGCATCAGCCCACCCCACTGGCTGGTCGGTACGCTTTCCAGGCCCAGCACACCGCCATGCAGCAAGGTGTAGGCCAGCACCGGGTACAGCACCAGGAAGCCCAAGCCGTAGAAGGCCTTGCGCGGGAAGCGCTTGATGAACAGCGGTGCGGCACCGAGCACGGCAAGCCACACGGTCAGGTCCACACGCCAGCGCAACTCGGCCGGGTAGTAGCCGTACATGAACTGGCCGAAGCGCTGCTGCACGAACACCCAGCAGGCGCCCTCCTTAGTGCAGTCGGCACGGGTGGTGCCGACCCAGTTGGCGTCGATCAATGCCCACTGCAGCAACGGCGGCACGATCAGCCACACCAGGTAGATGGCAAACAGGGTCAACAAGGTGTTGAGCCAGCTCGAGAACAGGTTGGCACGCATCCATGCGAGTACGCCGACGGTTTTCACCGGTGGCGGCATATCGGGTTTGAAAACATGGGCATTCACGGGCGTATCCTCACCGCTCGATCAGCGCGATGCGCTTGTTGTACCAGTTCATCAGCAGCGAAATGCTGATGCTGATGGCGAGATAGACACTCATGGTGATGGCAATCACCTCGATGGCCTGGCCGGTCTGGTTGAGTACGGTACCGGCGAACAGCGAGACCATCTCCGGGTAGCCGATACCGGCCGCCAGCGACGAGTTCTTCGCCAGGTTCAGGTACTGGCTGGTCAGCGGCGGAATGATCACCCGCAGTGCCTGGGGGATGATCACCTTGCGCAGGGTCGGGCCCTCGCGCAGGCCGAGCGAGCGCGCGGCTTCGGTCTGGCCATGGCTGACCGAACGGATACCGGAGCGCACGATTTCGGCGATGAAGGCAGCCGTATAAATAGTCAGTGCCAGGGTCAACGCAAGCAGCTCGGGGATCAGCACCCAGCCACCGACAAAGTTGAAGCCCTTGAGCTGCGGTACTTCCCAGCTGACCGGGCTGCCGAACAGCAGCACGCTCAGGCCTGGAATGACGATGAACAAGGCCAGCCCGACCCAGAACTTGTGAAACGGCACGCCGGTTTCGTCGAAGCGCTTGTTGGCGAAGCGCACCATCAGCACGATCGCGACAATCGCCACCGCCAGGGCCACGGCGAACGGCCAGAAGCCTTCGGCCATGGACGCGCCAGGCATGTTCAGGCCGCGGTTGCTGATGAAGAACATGTCGTCGATGTTGATGCTGCCCCGCGGTCCCGGCAGGGTCAGGAACACGGCGAAGTACCAGAACAGGATCTGCAGCAGCGGCGGAATGTTGCGGAAGGTTTCCACATACACGGTCGCCAGCTTGTTGATCATCCAGTTCGGTGACAACCGCGCCACCCCAATGACGAACCCCAGGATGGTCGCCAGGATGACGCCAATGAAGGTTACCAGCAGGGTATTGAGCAGGCCGATGACAAACACCCGCGCATAACTGTCGGATTCCACATAGGGGATCAGATGCTGGGCGATGCCGAAGCCGGCGCTACGGTCGAGGAAGTCGAAACCCGAGGTGATACCCCGGTGCTGCAGGTTGGTCTGGGTGTTGTGGAACAGGTACCAGCCCAGGCCCACCACCAAGACGATCGTGAGTATCTGGAACAGCCAGGCACGCACACGCGGGTCGTTCAGGGACAGGCCCTTGGGTGCGCCAATTTGATTTTGCATGAAGTGCCCCGAAAAATAGGGATTCGAACAACCTGCGGCGGCCGGATGCCGCCGCAGGGTGCAACCATCAGCGCACGGGTGGCGCGTACTGGATGCCGCCGTTGTTCCACAGGGCGTTCATGCCACGGTCGATCTTCAGGTCGGTGCTCTGGCCCAGGTTCTTCTCGAACACTTCGCCGTAGTTGCCGACTTGCTTGACGATCTGCACTACCCAGTCTTTGGGCAGCTTGAGGTCCTTGCCGTACTCACCGTCGCCACCCAGCAGGCGGGCAACGTCCGGGTTCTTGGTGGCTTTGGCTTCAGCCTCGACGTTCTTCGACGTGATGCCTGCCTCTTCGGCGTTGAGCATGGCGAACAGGGTCCACTTGACGATGCTGAACCACTCTTCGTCGCCTTTACGCACCACCGGGCCCAGCGGCTCCTTGGAGATGGTTTCCGGCAATACGACGTAGTCGGTCGGCGCCGCCAGCTTGGAACGCTGGGCGAACAGCTGCGACTTGTCCGAAGTCAGCACGTCGCAACGGCCGGACTCCAGCGACTTGGCGCTTTCGTCAGAGGTATCGAAGGTGATCGGGGTGTACTTCAGGCCATTGGCACGGAAGAAGTCCGACACGTTCAGCTCAGTGGTAGTACCTGCCTGGATACAGATGGTCGCGCCATCGAGTTCCTTGGCGCTGGAAACGCCGAGCTTCTTGTTGACCAGGAAGCCGACACCGTCATAGTAGGTAACACCGGCGAACACCAGGCCCATGCCGGCATCGCGCGAGCTGGTCCAGGTGGTGTTGCGCGACAGCACATCGACTTCGCCCGACTGCAGCGCAGTGAAGCGTTCCTTAGCGTTGAGCTGACTGAACTTGACCTTGGTCGCGTCGCCGAACACGGCGGCGGCCACGGCGCGGCACACATCGGCGTCGATGCCGACGATCTTGCCCTGCGCATCAGGTACCGAGAAGCCTGGAAGACCGTCGCTCACGCCACACTGGACGAAGCCCTTCTTCTTTACCGCATCCAGGGTGGCGCCGGCCTGGGCAGTGCTCACGGCGCCCAGCGCGGCGGCAGCGGTGAGGACTGCCAGGGTGGTTTTCAACACGTTCATTCACTACCTCCAAATCGCTCTTGTTGTATCGAGCCGGAATTGCACCGCACCCTTTTGAGGCATGTCCGACCCGTATTGGCTTGTTATTGGGTCAATTGGCGCAATGGACTGTTCTGTGACAGCCTTCGCTTACAAAGGGTGTTACCGTCACGGCCTGCCCTTTGCATCACAGGTTGAATTGCAAAGCGCGTACCAAATTTTCTGGCTGTAGCGTTTAAGCGCTCGTCAAGTAGGGAAAGTTGTATCGTTGCGACATTCTTTTTCCGACAATCATTTCCAGCGCCTTCTTTTCACGCACGCCATAACAAGACCCGCACACTTTCGGAGCAGTCATGACCAACCCGCTGATTCTCGAGCCACAGAAAACCGCTGACGCCTGTGTGATCTGGTTGCACGGTCTGGGTGCCGACCGTTACGACTTCCTACCTGTGGCCGAATTCATGCAGGAGCGCCTGCCCAGCACACGCTTCATCATGCCCCAGGCACCGACCCGCCCGGTGACCATCAACGGCGGCTACGCCATGCCCAGCTGGTATGACATCAAGGCCATGACCCCCGCCCGCGCCATCGACGAAGCGCAGCTGGAAGAATCTGCCGACCAGGTGGTTGCCCTTATCAAGGCCGAGCAGGCCAAAGGCGTCAGCCTGTCGCGGATTTTCCTCGCCGGTTTCTCCCAGGGCGGCGCCGTGGTACTGCACACTGCTTATATAAAGTGGCAAGAAGCACTCGGCGGGGTAATCGCCCTGTCCACCTACGCCCCCACTTTCAACGACCAGCACCAGCTCAGTGCCTGCCAGCAGCGCACCCCGGCCCTGTGCCTGCATGGCGTGCACGACCCGGTGGTAATCCCGTCGATGGGCCGCACGGCCTTCGAGTACCTGAACACCTGGGGCGTGGCCGCTCGCTGGCACGAATACCCGATGGAACACGAAGTGGTGGTCGAAGAGCTGAACGACATCTACCAATGGCTGGCCGAGCAACTGCAATAAGCGCCTACCGCTTGTAGCTGTAGGGCTATTCCACTACGCCGCGCCCGAATCTTGCATTACACTGCCCGGCGTACATTCCTTAACCAGTTGATGAGACGATCGTGCTCAAGGCACTCAAGAAAATATTCGGCAAGGGAGACGCCGCGCCACAGGCCGTCGCTCCTGCTGCCAGCGTGACGCCACCGGCGCCCGCGCCCGCCAGCGAGGCCCGGCCCGTCGCCAAACCGGCCGCCCCGCCCGCCAACCCTACCCCCACGGCTGAACAGCCTGCCGCCGTTACGCCAGCTGCCGAGAAACCGGCCAAGGACAAACCGCGTCGCGAGCGCAAGCCCAAGCCGCAGGCCAGCCTGTGGAAGCCGGAAGACTTCGTGGTCGAGCCGCAGGAAGGCAAGACCCGCTTCCACGACTTCAAGCTGTCCAACGAGTTGATGCACGCCATCCATGACCTGGGTTTCCCGTACTGCACGCCGATCCAGGCGCAAGTGCTGGGCTATACCCTGCGTGGCCAGGACGCCATTGGCCGGGCCCAGACCGGTACCGGCAAAACGGCCGCGTTCCTGATCTCGATCATTTCCCAGCTGCAGCAAACGCCACCGCCCAAGGAACGCTACATGGGCGAGCCGCGTGCGCTGATCATCGCGCCAACCCGCGAGTTGGTGGTGCAGATCGCCAAGGACGCCGCGGCCCTGACCAAGTACACCGGCCTGAACGTGATGAGCTTCGTCGGCGGCATGGACTTCGACAAACAGCTCAAGGCCCTGGAAGCGCGCCACTGCGACATCCTGGTGGCCACCCCGGGCCGCCTGCTGGACTTCAACCAGCGCGGCGAGGTGCACCTGGACATGGTCGAGGTGATGGTGCTGGACGAAGCCGACCGCATGCTCGACATGGGCTTCATCCCGCAAGTGCGCCAGATCATTCGCCAGACGCCGCCGAAAAGCGAACGCCAGACCCTGCTGTTCTCCGCCACCTTCACCGACGACGTGATGAACCTGGCCAAGCAGTGGACCACCAACCCGGCCATCGTCGAGATCGAGCCGGAGAACGTGGCCAGCGAAACGGTCGAACAGCATGTGTACGCCGTGGCAGGCAGCGACAAGTACAAGCTGCTGTACAACCTGGTGACCCAGAACAAGTGGGAACGGGTGATGGTGTTTGCCAACCGCAAGGACGAAGTGCGGCGCATCGAGGAAAAACTGGTGCGCGACGGCATCAATGCCGCCCAGCTGTCGGGCGATGTGCCGCAGCACAAGCGCATCCGTACCCTGGAGAGCTTCCGCGAAGGGCGTATCACCGTGCTGGTGGCAACCGACGTCGCCGGGCGTGGTATTCACATTGATGGCATCAGCCACGTGATCAACTTCACCCTGCCGGAAGACCCGGACGACTACGTGCACCGCATTGGCCGTACCGGCCGTGCCGGTACCAGTGGTGTGTCGATCAGCTTTGCCGGCGAAGATGATTCGTATCAGCTGCCGGCGATCGAAGAACTGCTGGGGCGCAAGATCAAGTGCGAGATGCCGCCGGATGAGCTGCTAAAGCCGGTGCCGCGCAAGCATCACTGACCTTCAGCGGGCTACATATCCCCTGTAGGAGCGGCCTTGTGTCGCGATAGGGCCGCGCAGCGGCCCCAGCAATTGATGCATTAATGCTGAAATCCTGGGGCCGCTTTGCGGCCCTTTCCGACCGGTCCGGCGTCCCGGCAAGGCCGCTCCTACTGGAATTCGGCGCAGCCTTGACTACCAGCGCCCAGCAGCATCCTGGTCACTCTGCTTCCCTTCCACCCACCTCGCCCCTTCCTGGGTATTTTCCTTCTTCCAGAACGGCGCCCGGGTCTTGAGGTAGTCCATGATGAAATTGCAGGCATCGAACGCTGCCTGCCGATGGGCACTGGCCACGCCGACGAACACGATCGGTTCACCCGGCTCCAGCGCACCAATGCGGTGCAGCACCTCTACCTTCAACAACGGCCAGCGCTGCTCGGCCTCGACCACGATCTTGGCCAGGGCCTTTTCAGTCATGCCCGGGTAGTGCTCGAGGAACATCCCCGCCACTTCGCGGCCATCATTGAAGTCCCGCACATAGCCGACAAAGCCGACCACTGCGCCCACCCCCACGTTGGCCGCATGCATGGCATTGGTTTCGGCCCCCGGGTCGAACGCGCTTTCCTGCACTCGCACTGCCATGTTCAGCCTCCTGTCACCGGCGGGAAGAACGCCACCTCGTCGCCGTCTTCCAGCGGCTCATCAAGCTTGCACAGCTCTTCGTTGCGCGCGCACATCAGGTTCTGCTCGGCCAGCAATTCATACTGCCCGCCCTTGCCCAACAATGCCCGGCGCACATCGTCGACAACCTTGAACTCACCCTCCACCCGCTCGGCATCCACGCCCAGCAGCTCGCGGTAACGGGCGAAGTACATCACTTTGATCTTCATCACGCCTGCACCTTGTAGTGGCCACTCTTACCGCCAACTTTCTCCAGCAGGCGCACCTGTTCGATGACCATGCCTTTATCCACAGCCTTGCACATGTCATAGATCGTCAGCGCCGCAACGCTGGCGGCCGTCAATGCCTCCATCTCCACACCGGTCTGCCCGGCCAGCTTGCAGCGGGCGACGATACGCACCGCGTCCGCACCATCGGCGCTGAGTTCGACCTTGACGCTGGTCAGCATCAGCGGGTGGCACAGCGGGATCAGGTCGCTGGTCTTCTTCGCCGCCTGGATCCCGGCAATGCGCGCCACGGCGAACACATCGCCTTTGGGGTGTTCACCGTCGACGATCATCTGCAGGGTCTGCGGCAACATGCGCACCCGCGCCTCGGCGGTAGCCTCGCGCTCGGTCACGGCCTTTTCAGTGACGTCGACCATGTTGGCCCGCCCCTGGGAATCAAGATGTGTCAGCACTGCTCTGCTCCTGTGAAGGGAAGCTGAAGTTTAAACCTGTGGGTCAGGTTTTGGCAGAAAAAATTGTTCCTTCGAGGAACTCTCATATTTTTCGAGAAAAGATTTTGTCTTCCTGAACATCATGAATCATGAGTAAAGCATTTAACCTCTTGATATCAGGGCATTTAATTACGACGAAATATCCTACATACCGCATAGAACTATCCTACTTTCATACCCTGTTGACTTTTTCCACGCGGAAAATACTCTTACCTCCGAAGTCACAACGACTTCAACAACCACACCGAGGAAATAAGAATGAAAAAAATCAACTTGCAGAATCACCTGAGCGCATTGTCCAACAACGCCTACCACATCCTTGTAGCGCGCGTTGATCAGACAAAAGCATTGGTAGATTAACTCTACATCCTGGGCAGTGCGCGCCTGCCCAGGACTATTAAAAAAATTCGAGATCAACATGAATAATTATAAACTTAACGAAGATATTGTATTCACCGTCAAAAAAGGCTCATCAATAATCGATCTGACGTGGAAAAGTTTTGCACTGAGAACGAGATCTCAACATTTGTGATTGATGACACCATGTACACCAGAATGAGGTAACGGGAATGGAAATCATAAAACCCAGACAGTACGGTTACCTGTATGGATTACGACTTTGCAGCTCCGCGACAGTTTGGCTTGACTTTATTCTTATTTTTTCAACGCTAACTTTCGTCTTTCATGCGCAGGCCGAAACGTTAGCGCTTGCGGCGGCAGTTTATGGTATACCTTCATTAATATTAGGCCCCTACATTGGATCATTACCTGATCGCTATTCGCCACATGCAATTATAGCAGTCAGCTTTGGGATTAGAGCCGTGAGCGCAATCTGTCTCTTTCAAGCTTCTAGCATAGAATTTTTTTTGGCATTTATTGCCTTGAAAGGAATAGCAAATCTCGGATCCACTCCAGCTGAAATCGTACTTACTACCAGGCTCCTTCCACCTGAAAAGATAATAAAAAATACATCCTTAGTAAGTATTACTGATCAAACCATAAAAATAATAGCCCCCTTGCAGCTGGACTATCAATCTCATTGAGCAATAGCACCTACGGATTTCTAGTTTCCGGATTAATAAGCATCAACGGCCTAGCATTTATATGCCTATTGAAGCCAAACTTAGCTCATACTGAAAAAAGTCATAAGACCATACAAAAATCCAGTCTGCGCGAGGTGCTTGATTTTTTTGTGTCACATACGACCGCTCAAGCGTTTCTCTTATGTATGTTAATTCAGTCAGCCGCTCTGGGGACCTATGACTCGCTTTTGAGTCTGTTCATGAGAGAACTGAGCCTTAGCTCTTCATCGTTTGGCCTAGCTGTTAGCGCGACGGCGCTAGGCGGAATAATATCTGGGTTCGCTTTCCCTAACTTATATCGCCGACACATTCTATTTTGCGCAACTGTCGCCTCTTCTATTTTTGGAGTTTGCTTATTAGCTGTAGCCACTACCGGCCTTAACCATGAGTTATTTGGAACCTATTCGTTTCCAGCTTTCTTCCTGATTGCTGGCTTTGCTTATGGACTCACCTCCCAAGGTTTCACTTCGACTCTACAGCTTACATGCCCCAGTAATATTTTAGGTGCGGCATTTTCCACTGCAAGAAGCTGTTCAATTTCCTTATTCATTATCCTTCCGGCTGCGGGTGCATGGTTAGCAGGCGTAATGGGTATCGCCTACGTCATTATGGTAACCGGGTTAATAACGCTCATCAGCGCTGTATTTTTGCATATGTATTACCTACAGCATGAGGCATCGGATGGTTCGTAAAAGTTGCAAGCCTGTTAGAAACAGACTTGCAACTTACAGCGCCGATATTACAGATGCGACTCAGCGTACTCGGCCAGCACCGAACGGGGCACGCCCTGCAGGGTAATGTGCACGCCATGCGGGAAGTCCTTGAAGCGCTCGGTCAGGTAGGTCAGGCCCGAGCTGGTCGCGGACAGGTAGGGGGTGTCGATCTGCGCCAGGTTACCCAGGCAGACCACCTTGGACCCGGAGCCAGCACGGGTGATGATCGTTTTCATCTGGTGCGGCGTCAGGTTCTGGCACTCGTCGATCAGGATCAGGCTCTGCTGGAAGCTGCGGCCACGGATGTAGTTCAGCGACTTGAACTGCAGCGGCACACGCTCAAGGATGTATTCGACGCTGCCATGGGTGCTTTCGTCATCCATGTGCAAGGCTTCGAGGTTGTCGGTAATGGCGCCCAGCCAAGGCTCCATTTTCTCTGCTTCGGTACCCGGCAGGAAGCCGATCTCCTGGTCCAGCCCCTGCACGCTGCGGGTGGCGATGATGCGCCGGTAGCGCTTGCTGACCATGGTCTGCTCGATAGCGGCAGCCAGGGCCAGGATGGTTTTACCGGAGCCGGCAGCACCGGTCAGGTTGACCAGGTGAATGTCCGGGTCGAGCAGGGCGAACAGCGCCAGGCTCTGGTGAATGTCGCGCGGTTTCAGGCCCCAGGCTTCCTGGTGCAGCAACGGCTCCTGGTGCAGGTCGAGCAGCAATAGTTCATCGTTGCGGATGCCTTTGATCCAGCCGACAAAGCCCTGCTCGTCGATGATGAACTCGTTGATATGCACCGCCGGCAGGTTGTCGATCATCTGCACGCGGTGCCAGGTACGGCCACGCTCCTGGCGGGTGTCGACCTTGCTGACCCTATCCCAGAACGAGCCGGTGACTGAATGGTACCCCTTGGACAGCAAGGACACGTCATCGACCAACTGGTCGGTGCTGTAGTCCTCGGCCGCGATGCCACAAGCGCGCGCCTTCAGGCGCATGTTGATGTCTTTGGTGACCAGCACAACGTCCAGGTCGGTGCGCCGGCTGCGCACGTCGAGCAGGGTGTTGATGATGATGTTGTCGTTGAGGTTTTCCGGCAGCAACTTGCTGGGCTCGTTGCGCGGGCTCATGAGGATGGACAGGAAGCCCTTGGGCCCACTCTTGTTACGCTGGATCGGCACGCCCTGTTCGACATCACTGGGCGAAGCGTCACCGAGGGTCTGGTCGATCAGGCGGATGGCCTGCCGGCATTCGGCGGCGATGGTCTGTTTACCGGTCTTGAGCTTGTCGAGTTCCTCCAGCACCGTCATCGGAATGGCGACATGGTGCTCCTCGAAGTTGAGTAATGCGTTGGGGTCGTGAATCAGGACGTTGGTATCGAGCACATAGAGGATTGGCTTGCTGGAGGAAGGGTTGCGTCCTTGGTCATCCATACTCGGTCACCTTATGTCGAAGCCACACGGCGCGGTCTGCTGCGCCGCAAAGTGACTGCCGTGCTCCCCGTATCCGCGTTGCTACGGGCGGGAAGTGAACCTGGCAAGGTGGGCCTGGATGACGCCACCTGTGCTGCAGGAATCGGCTGTCTGGTTTCTTCATACCGCAAAAACCATGACCGGAAAAAGCATTTTTACGCGTTTTTGAAGTTTATTTTTCAGAATGACGAAGGGCCCTTGGCGGCAAAGCAAGACAGGACTACGCTCAGAAGTCATACCCTTTATCCGCTATATCCATATTCCCGGCAATCTTCCCAGCCAATGCCGCTCTGGGCGGTGTTTTGCAGCAACCATTGCACCGCCGGCTGGGCTTTGGGCAGGCTGTCATGGAACTGGATCACACCTTTGCGCCATAGCAGCATCAAGGTGAGTACGCGCTGCGCCGAGGCCTCTGCACTGAGCGCACCGTCATCCTCGGCATCGATATCCCACAACGACACCCGCAACTGTTGGCTGGCCATGAACGCCTCGCCATCGGCCCGGCGCTGCCCATAGGGTGGCCGGAACAGCGGCACGTATTGCTCCGGCAGGTCGGCCTGGACCCGCGCCTGGCTGCGCCGCAGTGAGTCCTGCCAACCGGTCCACTGTGCGTGGGAGCGGTACTCCCAACCGTGGATGCCCACGCACTGGCCGCCGTAGAGCTTGCGCAACGCGTCTGCCGCCCCGGCATCACGGCGTTGCTGCAGGCGGTTACCGAGCACGAAGAAGGTGCCTTGCAGCCTTTGCCTTCGCAGGTACTCGGCAAGCAGATCGGTACTGCCGCCCGCCGGCCCGGGGCCGCCGACGAACGTCAGCAGGAACATGCGATCGTTCAGATGCTCACCATTGCGCTCGCGCGCAGACAACCGCTCCACCTCGCTGCTGGTCTGCGGCAGCAACGCAGCCTTGCGCAGTTGCTCATTGAGGTAGCGCACATGGAACTGATGGCTGGGCTCTACCCAGGCCGTATAGAACGTGCCGACATCGGCCGCGAACGTCGCCGCCTGGGTGCGCAAACCCGCCATGGAGTCAACCGGGTAGCAGAACGACGCATCCTGCTCACAACTGCGCTGCGCCTGCTGATACCCCTCCCACAACCGCTGCCACAGGCGCGCCCGCACTTGGCGCACCTTCTGCAGGTTGATCTGCCGCAGGCCCAGCCGCGCTGCCAGCGCCGCATCATCCAGCAGCTCGCTTTCGTGCAGCACTTGGGCGAACGAAAGGATTTCTGCACGCGAAGCCACATCGAACAACGCCGGGCTGTTCAATGGCTCGGGCCACAGGCTGCGGTCGAGGCTGACCGGGGGTAGAGGGGCGGCTTGCACGGCCAGGCTCGACAGAGCGGCCAGCAAGGCAAAGGCAATGCGCACGGTGGAGAGCTCCGCAACAGCAAAACGCGAACTATAGCGCCTGCACCGGCCATGGTCTGTGACTATCGTCACCATAGTTTGGACTTGTGCCGCCCAGCCCGTAGAATCCCCGACCAACGATGCCAGGAGCCGACCCGATGCTGACGGTGATTTCCCCCGCCAAGACCCTCGACTACGATACCCCGCCCGTGACCGAGCGTTTCACTCTGCCCCAGTACCTGGACGACTCCCAGGCACTGATCCAGCAGCTGCGGGAGCTGTCGCCAGCGCAAATCAGCGAGCTGATGCACCTGTCCGACAAGCTCGCCGGCCTGAATGCCGCGCGCTTCGGCAGCTGGACGCCGGACTTCACCCCGGCTAATGCCAAGCAGGCGCTGCTGGCGTTCAAGGGTGACGTGTACACCGGCCTCGACGCCGAGAGCCTGGGTGAGGACGACTTCAGCTACGCGCAAGACCACCTGCGCATGCTTTCGGGCCTGTACGGCCTGCTGCGCCCGCTCGACCTGATGCAGCCCTACCGCCTGGAGATGGGTACCAAACTGGCCAACGCCCGCGGCAAGGACCTGTATGCCTTCTGGGGCACGCACATCAGCGAATGGCTGAACCAGGCCCTGGTCGAACAGGGTGATGACGTGCTGCTGAACCTGGCCAGCAATGAGTACTTCAGCGCGGTGAAACGCAGCGCTCTCAAGGCACGGGTGATCAACGTCGACTTCAAGGACTGGAAGAACGGCCAGTACAAGATCATCAGCTTCTACGCCAAGAAAGCCCGCGGCATGATGAGCCGCTTCGTCATCCAGCAGCGCATCAGCGACCCGCAGCAGCTCAAGCAGTTCGATGTGCAGGGGTACTACTACAGTGCCGAGCAGTCGAAGGCGGATCACCTGGTATTTCTGCGCGATCATCCGGGCGAGTGAGCCTGTCAGGCCCTCTTCGCGGCTAAAGGCGCTCCTACACCGGGACCGCCCAGGTTTCGGGTTCACGCGGTAGTTGTAGGAGCGGCGTTTGCCGCGAACACCGGCAGCGCCGGTGCCACCGCGAGCGACATCAGGGTATCTGTACATACCCTTTTTCCAGACCGATCGCTTCCACCCCTTGGGGGAGGGCAACCCCAAGCCTGATCGATACCTTCCTCGACGGCTGATCGTCTTCGCCGCGCCATAACACATAGTGCGCCCCTGCCTCATCCTCCTGCAGGGCTTCGGCAGGCACCACCAAAGCATTTTCCTTGCCGTATACCAGCACCCTCAGTTGCGCGCTCATGCCCAGACGCAAGCCCGATCGCGCTGACGCTGCAGGCAGATCAAGATCTGCAATCACGTCATACCAGGCACCTCGGCCACCTTCCGGTCTGGGCTGCTGACCTATATGGGCCAACTGCCCGGAAAACGACTGGCCAGCGACGGAAACCTGCACCTGCTGCCCCTCACGAAGGGTGGCCAGATCCTGCTCTTCCACTGCTGCCACCACCTGCAGCTGGTCGAGGTCTATCAGCTCCAGCAGTGGCGTGCCGCGAACGACCTGCTGGCCTGGCTGCAGCGGTGTCACCGCAGCATCGCCAGGCGCCGTTACCCGCACGGCCACCGCACTGAACGGTGCCTTGATCACGCGCTGTTGGCGCAGGCTTAGCAGTGCGCGTTTTCGCGCCTCGGCGTTGCTCAGCTCCATCCGCGCGATTTGCAGGCTATCGCCCTGGCCGCGTACCAGGGTCTGTTGCAGCTCCTGCTCGGCATCGAGCACGGTTTGACGCTGCGCTTCGACCTGTTGCGCCAGACCCTGCACTTCCAACCGGGCGACAATGCCTCGCTCGTACAGCCGCTGGGTGTCGTCCAGGGTTGCCCGGCTAGCCGACAGCGCGCTTCGCGCATTGGCCAACATGCGCCGCGCCCTGATCACCTCAGGGCCGTTGGCCCATGCCTCAAGTGCCATGGCATTGCTGCGAGCCCTCAACCAGTCCGCCTCGGCCTGTCGCAATTGGATAGCCAGCTGTTCAGTGTCCAGCGTAAGCAGCACCTGCCCTGCCTGAACGCGTTGCCCATGACTGACAGCGACTGCGGCCAGAACGCCGTCGAACGGCGCCGCCACGGTGACCTGGCGTGTTGCCTGTAGCTGGCCGGCCAGGCCCAGATGTTGCTGCAAACGCTGGGGCTCGATCCGCACCCAACGCACGCTGTCGGGTTGCGACTCTGCAGGCCAGGCGTACCAGAGCCAGAAGCCAAACAGACCAGACAGGCCAGGCCATATCCATAAGCCCCTACGCCACCTAGTCATACACATCCACACCCCAGCTTTGCAGCGTCGAACCCTGAATCCGGTCAAGCGCTGCCTGGCCATTGAGGTAAGCAATGGCAGCATCCAGATGGGCGTTCTGAGCGTGGCGCAGGTCACTCTCGAAACTCAGTACCTCAAAGTTGCTGGAGCGCCCGAGGGCCAGTTTTTCCTGTTCGACGTCAAGCTTGCGTTGCGACAGGGACAACGCCCGCTGGGCAATTTCCAACTGCCGCCAACGTACCTGGATATCCCGCACGGCGTCGGTCACATCGCGCTGCAACTGCTGGTACGCCTCGGCCTTGGTCAGTTGATGACGTTGCAGTGCGGCCTCGGCATGCACCTCAGCTTGTCGCTGACTCAGGTCACCCAGTGGTACTTCCAGCTCCAGCCCCACATAACGCTGCCAGCTCGACTGGCTGCCAGGGCGCTCACGCGCCTGGCTGGCCCCGGCCACCAACGACAGGTCCCACCATTGCTGGTCACGCGCCACCAGCAGTTCAACAGCAAGTTGCTCACCGGTAATACGCTGCATCAGATAGGCAGGTTGCAGCGCTTCAGCCCGGGCCAGCGCTTGCGCAGCATCCACATGCACCTGCTGCACCTCGACCTCGTCCACGGCCCGCAAAGGGGTTGCAAGGTCGATGGCCAATGCCTGGGCCAAGGCAAGCCGGCTCTGCTGCAACTGGCTGCGGCTGCTCTCCTGCGCCAGCTCCTGGGTTGCCACCTCGGCTTCAGCCTGGATGATCTCGAACGCCGCCATGCGGCCAGCGGTGATAAGTGCCTGGTTCACCTGCACAAGCTGACGCGCGCGACGCACAGCTTGCTCGGCAATTTTCTGCTGCTCTTGCGCCCGTACCAATGCTCGATAAAGAAAAATGACCTGGCTGATGGCGTGCGCGATATTGTCCTTGAGTGCCAGCCGATTGAGCTGCTCCGACAGTTGCGCCTGACGCAGCGGCGCGCCTGCGACTGCCGGGCCTGCACCGCGCAACAGAGGCTGAATCACCATCAGGTTGGCGCCATCCCTGTAGCGCCGTCCTGACTCATGCAGCTGGGTATGGCCATACGACCAATCCATGCTCAAGCGTGTGCCGTAGGGGGTCAACAGGTTGGCCGAGGGGGCAAACTCGGCCTCGCGGTAACGCTCGCTCTGGTTGCGATTAGCGTAATAGCGGGCCTTGAGCGAAAGCTGCGGCGAATAGCGATTACGGGCCACGCGCAGGTCGAATTTTTCCACCCTGCGCTGAAGGTGGGCACTGCGAATGGCGCGGTTGTCTCGCAAGGCCAAGGCTACCGCGTCTGCCAGCTGCAATGGCACCTCCCGGGTCTGGGCCATTGCCAATGCGCTGACCCCCTCTGCCCAAGCCGCAACAGGCAGCAGCAACGCGCAGGCAAGCAGCCACCCGCTAGTCCTCACGCAATGCCTCCACCGGTTGCAGGCGGGCGGCGGCGAGTGCCGGATACAGGCCAGACAGAAGGCCTGAAACCAACGAAGCGGCAACCCCCAATGGCACCGGATAAATTGCCAGTGACAGCGGCCAACCGGACCACCAGGCGAACAGCCAGGCCGCCAGCAACCCTGCAACTGCACCACCCAGCGCACCGGTACAGGACAACAGCAAGGCCTCGAGCAGGAACGACCAACCGATGTCCCGGGCCCGCGCCCCAAGGGCTAGCCGAAGGCCTATTTCGCGACGGCGCTCGGCCACATTCATCAGCATGACGTTCATCACCCCGACACCGCCCAATAGCAAAGCAATGCCGGCAAACCCCGCCAAAAGGCCGTTGAGCATCTGCGACTGGCCCGTCATGCCCTCCAGCAACTGACTCGGCAGCCGCACCGCCACCTGGTGCTGTGGCAGCTGTGCCTGAAGGTGAGCTACCAGGCGCTCCGCGGACTGTGCCAGCGGATGCGGGTCGCGCCCGAGTGCCAGCATCAGGCCCACTTCCGGGGCCGGCATCAGTCGGTGCATGCCCGATAACGGCATGAGCACAGCCTGGTCCAGCATGATCGGCAATAGCGGATTGTCACCTGTTGCAGCCAGTACCCCTACCACGTGGAACAGATAGTGCCCCATCTGCAGCTGCTGGCCCGGCCTTGCTGCCAACTGGGCCGCCAGCGAGGCACCCAGCACTACATGCAGGGAATCGACATCATGCAGAGACAGCAAGCGCCCTTCACGGGCAGCAAGCCCAAGTACCGCTGCAAGCTGGGCCGTGCTGCCGACGACCATTGCGTCATGTCGCAAGCCAGGCCGCTGGACAGTGCTCGCGGCGACAATCAGCGGCGCTACCACCCGCACGTACGCGGATACGTCGGTCAGGTCGGGCGTCACGGCACCGTTGCCCCTGCCCTGGCGCTCCAGCTCGACCACCATCAGTTCGCTGCCCATGCCTTTGAACAGCGCCTGCACATGCTGCGCTGCACCGTGCCCCATGTTCAGCAAGGCAACCACCGCAGCACAACCTACCCCGATGCCCAGCAATGCCAGCCAAGCCCTGCGCCCCATCAGGCGCAGGTTCAGCAGCGCCTCGGCGAATCGCTGCGGCCAACCTGGGCCATAGCGCTCAGGCATCGCTCAGGCGCCCGTTTTCAACCCGCAGGCAGCGTTGCATCTGCTGCGCCAGTGACAGGTCATGCGTCACCATGAGCAGCGTGGTGCCGCGTTCGCGGTTGAGCGCCAGCAGCAGCTGCAGCACGCGTGTGCCGGTCAGCGGGTCCAGGCTGCCGGTTGGCTCGTCAGCGACCAGCATGCGCGGTTCAGTGACCAGCGCGCGCGCAATGGCGACGCGCTGCCGCTGGCCACCTGACAAGTCGGCAGGCCGCTGACGACCTTGCGCGCCAAGGCCCACGGCCTCCAGCTGCGCCTGGGCCAAGCGCCGCGCGGCAGGCAGGCGCAGGCCCCGATAGGAGAGCGGCAGTGCAACGTTATCCAGCGCGCAAAGCCGCGGCAGCAGGTTGAAACCCTGAAAGACAAAGCCGATCAGCTGATTGCGCATGAGCGCACGGCGATCAGCGCTGGCGGCTGTTACGTCAATGCCGCTGATCAGGACACGGCCACTGCACGGGCGGTCAAGCAGGCCGATCAGGTTCAGCAACGTGCTTTTGCCCGACCCGGACTGGCCAATGATGGCGCAGCTCTGGCCGCTGGGCACCATCAGGTCGATGTCTTGCAGCACTGGCCGGCCGGCATGGAACCGGCTGACGTTGGCAAGGCTGATCATCGGCTTCATGCGGTCTTGTCCTGCTCGTCTGCCGGTGTCAGCACCGGCTGTGCATGCTGGGCCTCATCTTCCAGATTGCGCACTGTCTTCAGGATCGTTTCTATCAGCGAGTCCGCTTCATCACCTCGGGGTAGTTCTTTCTTGCCAATCAGCATACTCAGATTAGTTTCATAATTAAAAAACTGCGCCTCTTCTATCGCAGGCAATGCTTTGTAATAGGCGATCATTTCTCTGATCGCATTATCACTGAGGCCGGTTCGTTCATATTCAGCATTGTCCTTATCGACGATATAACGCGTCCACAATGCATACCGATGTCCAATCTCCTTAAGGGCGGACTCTCTTTCATTCTTGGTGAAATCGCCCTCTTCGTCGTAACCGATCAGTGCCAGTTGTTCCATGGACAGATCTTTGAATGGATTCTGACCTCTGCCGTTAACATATTCGGTAGCCTGCCGCGCACGTGCCAGCAACTCCGGGTCATCCGTGTTGGGTACAAATGCATCGTTCAAAGGTTTGTTCAGACCGTATACAGATTTACTCAGGTCCATCTGGATGCGTATGCCTAACTTACCCAGTTCCTGCTGGCTAAGCTGGCTGTCACGTATTGCTGCTCGCTGTGCCGCAGCAGCCAGTTGTCGAGCCAGCGGAGAGACATCTGGCGCGCGCTCGTCTTCACTTTCGACTCGCCCAGCGTCCATATCAGGCGAGGTCGCGGTAGTGGTTTCTGGGACCGCTTTGAATATATTTTGCAAGGGTGAAGAAACAAAATCGCCAATCCTGGACATGGCCAACCTCCTGGTTCAGTTAACACCTCAATAACTCCCAACCGAGCAGCCTGCCATCAGCTGGACAAGCCGCTCGGGTAAAGCTGAGCAGTTACTTCATGGTGAACTCGGCTTTCCAGGCGTAGTTCGCAGCAAAACCTGAATTCACAGCCGTACAGGTTGCACCACCCGTCGGGGTGGCTGTCTTGTTCCATTTAGGCAGTTTTATACCCCCCGACATCATCATTACGAACGTGGTACTGAAAGCACATGTTCTACGGCCGTCCGTATACCGCAGCATTGCTCCATTTGTATCGGGGCTCACCAGCCGTTGAACCTTGATCATTATGGTCTCGCCAGCCTTGACCACTTGCTTAGGCTGCGGTTTGGCAATCTGGTAGGTGCTGGTCTCGTTCGCGTTCGTCAGTTCAAGCGTTACCGGCCCTGTCCCAAGATTCCTGAAGGTAACCTCAACAGGCGGCCCCGCCAGCGCTTCGCCAGCAGCAAGCAAGGAGGCAGTTGCACAAAGGATTCGCGTCAATTTTTTCATCGATGTCAGTCTCGTCTCTTCCTTGTGTTGATTGGGTGAGACGCCCTTGTAGCCATAGCTCAAGCTGCCTGAGACGTTCCTTCGTACACAGACACCTCCTTGGGGAGCGTCCATAAGGCTTAACGGCCACCGCGGGAATACCTTAAAGAAAATGTGCCTATCAGATGTTTCGAAATATGAAGGTCCGCTCACGCTTCTACGGGCAGCTATCGCCATTTTTTTGGCGCCAAAAAACCATTGGACTGAGGGTTATCGCCAAACGCCATAAGACCGTTCGTACCTTTTTTGACGAATTTTGCAAAAAAATTTTGGATGCTGGCATTAAAACATCTCGCAACAGTTTCACCCTTGAAACATAGGGGCGGAACCCTGCTGTGCTATCAAATTGAAATTGTCTACTTCTGAATAAATATTTAGAAATCTTTCATTTGGGCTATACCCCCTCAGGAACTTCTCATATCCCGAGCCGCTCATAGTGCCGTAACGAATTTCCTGCCTACGGGCTGTGAGAGATGACTTACAGATGACAACGGCAAGGTATCCACTACCCGCCTCGATAACGTAGACAGGCTGCACGGTTAACCCCGAGAAGCCTGTCCTTGCAGGAGACAAGCGTCCCTTACAACTCGTCCTAGTGGTTGATTTCAAAGGATTTATCCCACTTGAAAGAACAAGCACAGCAACGCGCCACGTAGCGCGCTGCAGTTAAGACGGTGCATTTCAGGGCACGTTTTTAATAATTGGCTTTTACATGCCTAATTTGAGTGCATAACTTTTTGCGCTCCGGTTTTATTTTGCCTGCGCTCGGCGAAGTGTGCATTCGCCATGGACCCGTGCGCCCGAAAACTGTTGTTAATCAACCCAGCCCGGCGCTCTGCAAAGAGGTCGGCGTGATAAACACATGAGGTGATAGCGATGCGTATCAGCATCTTTGGTTTGGGTTATGTGGGTGCAGTCTGTGCAGGCTGCCTGACGGCGCGTGGCCATGAAGTGATCGGTGTGGACGTGTCCAGCACCAAGATCGACCTGATCAACCAGGGCAAGTCGCCCATCGTCGAACCCGGCCTGGAAGCACTGCTGCAACAGGGCATCGCCAATGGCCGCCTGCGCGGCACCACCGACTTCGCCGAGGCCATCCGGGCCAGCGACGTGTCGATGATCTGCGTGGGTACCCCGAGCAAGAAGAACGGCGACCTGGGCCTGGAGTACATCGAGTCGGTGTGTCGCGAAATCGGCTACGTGCTGCGTGACACCACCCGCCGTCACACCATCGTGGTGCGCAGCACCGTGCTGCCCGGCACCGTCAAGAACGTGGTCATCCCGATCCTCGAAGACTGCTCGGGCAAAAAGGCCGGCGTCGACTTCGGTGTCGCGGTCAACCCGGAATTCCTCCGCGAAAGCACCGCGATCAAGGACTACGACCAGCCACCGATGACCGTCATCGGCGAACTGGACAGCGCCAGCGGCGACATCCTCCAGGCCCTGTACGAAGAGCTCGACGCCCCGGTCATTCGTAAGCCGATCGAAGTGGCCGAGATGATCAAGTACACCTGCAACGTGTGGCACGCCACCAAGGTCACCTTTGCCAACGAGATCGGCAACATCGCCAAGGCCGTCGGCGTCGATGGGCGTGAAGTGATGGACGTGGTCTGCCAGGACAAGGTGCTCAACCTGTCGCAGTACTACATGCGCCCTGGCTTCGCCTTCGGCGGCTCGTGCCTGCCGAAAGACGTGCGTGCCCTCACCTACCGTGCCGCCAGCCTCGACGTTCGTGCACCGCTGCTCGACTCGCTGATGCGCAGTAACGAATCGCAGGTGCAGAACGCCTTCGAGCTGATCGAAGCCCACGACAAGCGCAAGGTCGCCCTGCTTGGCCTGAGCTTCAAGGCGGGTACCGACGACCTGCGCGAAAGCCCGCTGGTAGAGCTCGCCGAACGCCTGATCGGCAAGGGCTACCAGTTGGACATCTACGACGAGAACGTCGAGTACGCCCGGGTTCACGGGGCGAACAAGGACTACATCGAATCGAAGATCCCGCACGTCTCGTCGTTGCTCAACGGTGACTTCCAACAGGTCATCGACAACGCCGACATCATCGTCCTCGGCAACCGTGACGAGCAGTTCCGCGCCCTGGCCCAGCAAGCACCGGCCGGCAAGCAAGTGATCGACCTGGTCGGTTTCATGAGCCAGCCGACCAACGCAAGCAGCCGCACCGAAGGCATCTGCTGGTAAGTGCCTGGCAGGGCAGCGCAAGCCTCCCCACTTGCGCTGCCCAACCTTTCCCGAATTCTCGACGGATGCTGAACATGCAAAGGCTCCAGACAGTGCTGTTGCAGTGCGCCGGTTGGCTGCTCTACATGAGCCTGCTCATGCTGATCGCCCTGGCCCTGCCAGCCGATATCTTCGACTCGCAGTCGAAGCACTTCATCTTCCTGGTCGGCGCAGTCGGCATCTGGCGCTATTCCATGGGCGCCACCCATTTCATCCGCGGCATGATCTTTCTCTACGGCGTGTACCCGTACCTGCGCCGCAAGGTGCAGAAAATGGGCAATGCCG
This sequence comes from Pseudomonas sp. NPDC089408, assembly GCF_044749445.1. Taxonomy (NCBI): domain Bacteria; kingdom Pseudomonadati; phylum Pseudomonadota; class Gammaproteobacteria; order Pseudomonadales; family Pseudomonadaceae; genus Pseudomonas; species Pseudomonas sp. NPDC089408. The sequence continues at coordinate 162,602 of NZ_JBIVHY010000003.1, read as the reverse complement.
CCGACCCGTCACACGTGTACCTGATGGTCACCAGCTTCCGCATCGAAGCGCTGACCACCGCCCAGGTGTACAGCTCGGTTATTCGTGAGGCGATCAACTGCGGCTTCCCCACCACTGTGGTCTGCTCGCTGGTGGAAATGTCCGACGAACTGCTGGTGAAAAGCCTGTGGGCCAAGTACAACCCACCGGCCCACGTAAAGCTGGACATCGTGCGCATCGCCGGTACCGGCAAGCGCGATGGCCTGGCCTACGGCTTCCGTGCCATCTCGCGCATGCTGCCGGACGACAACGCCGTGGTGGCGGTGATCGACGGTGACACCGTGCTGGCCGACGGCGTGGTGCGCAAGACCGTGCCGTGGTTCAAGCTGTTCCCCAACGTCGGTGGCCTGACCACCAACGAATTCTGCGAAGTGCGCGGCGGTTACATCATGAGCGAGTGGCACAAGCTGCGCTTCGCCCAGCGCCACATCAACATGTGCTCGATGGCCCTGTCCAAGCGGGTGCTGACCATGACCGGGCGCATGTCGATGTTCCGCGCCAGCGTGGTGACCAACCCCGAGTTCATCGCCGACGTCGAAAGCGACTCGCTGATGCACTGGCGCCTGGGCCGCTTCAAGTTCCTCACCGGTGACGACAAGTCCAGCTGGTTCAGCCTGATGCGCCTGGGCTACGACACGTTCTACGTGCCGGACGCCGCCATCAACACGGTCGAGCACCCGCCGGAGAAAAGCTTCTTCAAGGCCAGCCGCAAGCTGATGTACCGCTGGTACGGCAACAACCTGCGACAGAACTCGCGTGCCCTCGGGCTGGGCATCCGCCGCCTGGGGCTGTTCACCAGCATCGTGCTGTTCGACCAGCGCGTTTCGATGTGGACCAGCCTGCTGGGCCTGACCGTGGCGGTGATCGCCAGCCTCAAGTTCGGCCTGGGCTTCCTGCTGGTGTACCTGCTGTGGATCGGCATCACCCGCCTGATCCTCACCATCATGCTGCTGTGCTCCGGCCACAACGTCGGCCCGGCCTACCCGCTGATTCTCTATTACAACCAGATCATCGGCGCGCTGATGAAGATCTACGTGTTCTTCCGCCTCGACAAACAGTCGTGGACGCGTCAGCCCACTGCCCTCAAGCGTGACCTCGCCAGCTTTCAACAATGGTTCAACACCTGGTCCTCGCGGACCATGACCTTCTCGGCGGCCAGCATCTTCGTTGCTGTGCTGTTCATGGTCGTGTGAGCCCAACCCGGATCGGATCTAACAGGAACAAACCCCATGAATACCGCCGTGAACGTCAACGTCGTGCATGAGTCCGAAGCCCAGCGCCAGCATGCCCGGGTTCGCATCCCCGCCAAGCTGCGCTTCCTCGACGCCCAGCGCCAGGCCCACGATGTAAAGGTCGAAGACCTTTCCGCCGGTGGCCTGAGCTTCCACACCAAGCAGCCACTGTCGGTTGGCGACGTGTTGCGCGGACGCCTGATGTTCACGGTCGACAACCTCGGCCTGTCGATGGACATCGAGTTCCAGGTGCGCTCGTTCAACCCCGACAACGGCCGTACCGGTGCGCAGTTCCAGAACCTCGAACCGCGCGACATTGCCACCTTGCGCCACATCATCACCTCGCACCTGTCGGGTGAGCTGATCACCGCCGGCGACGTGCTCAGCACCCTGCAGCGCGATAACTTCACCAAGGCCCGCAAGCAGAAGGATGGCGGCAGTGGCCTGAGCGCCTTCGGCCGGCTCAAGGCGGTCACCGTCACCCTCGGCGTGTTCGTGGTCGGCGTCGCGGCTTTCGGCTTCGTCGCCAAGTCGCTGTACGGCATGTACTTCGTCAGCCATGCCGAAGCCGGTGTGGTCGCGGTCCCCACCACCAGCGTCACCATGCCGCGCGACGGCACCGTGAACAGCCTGGTCGAAAGCGGCGGGCAGATTGCCAAGGGCGCGCCGCTGGCCAGCTTCACCACCAGCATGCTGGACATGCTCAAGGGCAACCTGGACGACGCGCAGCTGGAGCCGGCGAAGATCGAGGAACTGTTCGGCAAGCAACTGTCCGGCACCCTCACCAGCCCCTGCGATTGCGTGGTCGCCCGCCAACTGGTGGACGACGGCCAGTACGCCGCCAAGGGCCAGCCGATCTTCCAACTGATCCCGCGCACCACCACCCCGATGGTCGAGGCGCGCTTCAGCTACCGCCAGTTCGACGAGGTCAAGCCAGGTACCCGGGTCAACTTCCAGGTCGCTGGCGAAGACGAAGTGCGCACCGGCCAGATCGTCAGCAGCGCCAGCCTCAACAGCGAAGACCTGGCCTCCGACATTCGCGTGCAGATCAAGCCTGACAGCGGCCTGCCCGCCGAACTGGCCGGCCGCCCGGCCTCGGTCAACAGCGACCGCGGTCCGTCGCTGAACTGGTTGATCGACAAAGCCATGGCCCGTGGGCTGTAAGAGGATCGGACGATGATTTCTGATACCAATACCTACCCTGTGGGAGCGGGCATGCCCGCGAAGAGGCCAGCAGGGGCAGCATCATCGGCCCTGCCAATTCGCGGGCTTGCCCGCTCCCACAAGGTCCGCGTGAACCTGGGACTGTGTGCGCTGGCTGCCGCCATCACCCTGGCCGGCTGTGCCGGCCTACCCGACCAGCGCCTGGCCAACGAGGCCATGAAGCGCGGTGACACGGCACTGGCCGAACGCAACTACAAGGCCCTGGCCGACCTCGGCTACAGCGAGGCTCAAGTGGGCCTGGCCGATATCAAGGTGGCGACCCGCGACCCGGCGCAGATCAAGCAAGCCGAGGCCACCTACCGCGCCGCGGCCGCCACTTCGCCGCGTGCCCAGGCGCGCCTTGGCCGCCTGCTGGTGGCCAAGCCCGACAGCACCCAGGCCGAGCGTGAAGAGGCCGAAACCCTGCTCAAGCAAGCCGCGAAGCAAGGCGAAAGCAACACCCTGATCCCGCTGGCGATGCTCTACCTCAGCTACCCGCAGAGCTTCCCCAAGGTCAATGCGCAGCAGCAGATCGACCAGTGGCGCGCCGCCGGCAACCCGGAAGCGGGCCTGGCCCAGGTGCTGCTGTACCGCACCCAGGGCACCTACGACCAGCACCTGGGCGAAGTAGAAACAATCTGCAAGGCCGCGCTGAACAGCACCGACATCTGCTACGTCGAACTGGCCACCGTGTACCAGAAACGCGGCCAGGCCGACCAGCAAGCCGCCCTGCTCGGCCAGCTGAAGTCTGCCTACACCCGTGGTGCAGTGCCGGCCACCCGGGTCGACAGCGTGGCCCGGGTACTGGCCGACCGCAGCCTCGGCCAGACCGACGAAAAAACCGCCAAGGACCTGCTCGAACAAGTGGCCCCGGCCAACCCGGCCTCCTGGGTCAGCCTGGCGCAACTGGTCTACGACTTCCCCGAACTGGGTGACACCGACCAACTGCTGGCCTACATCGACAAGGGCCGCGAGGCCGAACAGCCACGCGCCGAGCTGCTGCTGGGCCGCCTGTACTACGAAGGCAAGACCCTGCCGGCGGACGCGAAAAAAGCCGAGCAGCACCTGCAGGCCGCCGCCGACGCCGGCGAGATCAGCGCCCATTACTACCTGGGCCAGCTGTACCGCCGCGGTTACCTGGGCAACGTCGAGCCACAGAAGGCCGTCGACCACCTGCTGGCCGCCGCCCGTGGCGGGCAGAACAGCGCCGACTATGCCCTGGCCCAGCTGTTCAGCGAAGGCCACGGCATTCGCCCGCAGCCAGGCAACGCCTGGGTGTTCGCCCAGCTGTCGCAAGCCAACCCGACGCCGCAATCATCGGAAATGCTGCAGCAACTTGACCAGCAACTGACCGCTGACCAGCGCAGCCAGGCACAGCAACTGCTGGCCCAAGAAAAGCAGGCCCGCGGCAGCATGAGCCAGGGCGCCAACAGCACCCTGGCCATCGAAGCCCTGCAAGACGACGAACAAGAAGTAGACGGTGAGGACTCGCTATGACGCTCAATCCCTTCGTGAAAGCCGGCATCGGCCTGAGCTTCGCCCTGCTGTGGTCCTGCCCGACCCTGGCGGAAATGACCGCTGAAAAGAACTTTGGCCTGGACGTGAAAATCACCGGTCAGTCGGAAGACGACCGTGACCTTGGCACCCGCTCCGGCGGCGACGTCAACGGCCTGGGCCTGGACCTGCGCCCTTGGGTGTACGGCGAGCGCGGCAACTGGAGCGCCTATGCCATGGGCCAGGCCGTCGCGGCCACCGACACCATCGAAACCGACACCCTGCGCCAGAACGACGACGGCACCACCACCGATACCGGTGACGACAGCCGCAAGCCCGACAAGAACTACCTGGCCATGCGCGAGTTCTGGGTCGGCTACAGCGGCCTCACCGCCTACCCCGGCGAGCAATTGCGCCTGGGCCGCCAGCGCCTGCGCAGCGACGATGGCATGTGGCGCGACACCAACATCGAAGCGCTGAACTGGACTTTCGACACCACCCTGCTCAAGGCCGACCTCGGCGTGGCCCAGCGCTTCAGCGAGTACCGCACCGACCTCACCGAGCTGGCCCCGGAAGACAAGGACCGCACGCACCTCTACGGCAACGTTGCCACGCAGTGGACCCCTGGCCATTGGGTGGGCGTGCGCGCCCACCATACGCATGACAGCGGCAGCCTGAAAAACCCCGGCGAAACCGTCGACGCACTGGACAAGACCCGCACCGGCGACCTCACCTGGCTGGGCCTTGAGGCAAACAGCGACGCCTACAACTGGCGCAACGACCACACCGTCAACTACTGGAGCAGCCTGACCTGGCTGACCGGTAACCGCGACACCCTCAGCAGCCAGGTCGTCGGCGATGACCAGGTTGCGACCGGCAAGCAGAGCGGCGACGTCAACGCCTGGGCCACAGACCTTGGCATCCGCCTGCGCCTGGACCCCAACTGGCAGGTCGGCGCGGCCTATGCCCGTGGCAGTGGCGGCGGTGGCGACGACGGTTCCAACAACTTCGAGCAGACCGGCCTTGAGAGCAACCGCTCCAACTTCACCGGCACCCGCTCGCGCGTACACCGTTTCGGCGAGGCCTTCCGCGGCGAGCTGGGCAACCTGCAGGCGGCCACCCTGTTCGCCTCGTGGCAGCTGCGCGATGACTACGACGCCAGCTTCATCTACCACAAGTTCTGGCGGGTCGATGGTAGCCAGAACATCGGCTCCAGCGGTATCAACGCGGCGGTCAACGACAACGGTGTGAACCGCCAACTGGTCAATGGCGAGAAAGACCTGGGCCAGGAAATGGACGTGGTCGTGACCAAGTACTTCAAGCAAGGCCTGCTGCCGGCTTCGATGAGCCAGGCAATCGACGAGCCGTCCGCCCTGGTGCGCCTGCGTGCCGGTGTGTTCAAGCCGGGCGACGCCTATGGCAAGGAAGCAGATTCGTACATGCACCGCGCCTTCGTCGACGTGATCTGGCGCTTCTGAGGCCGGGAGAAATTTGATGAACCTTCACCCGCACTTACGTCACAGCCTGTTGGCCAGCGCCTTGCTGCTGGCCTCGGGCCTGGCCGTCGCTGCAGAGCCCAAGGTTATCGCCAAGGAACTGCAGCAGGCCAAGACCTACACCGTGGCCAGCGCGCCGATCGAGCCACTGCACATGGACCCACCCAAGCTGCCCGACCTGAGCGGTTTCACCGCCGAGGCCGTGCAGAAGAAGATCGACCGCAGCCACAAGGGCAAGGTCAGCGTGCGCCGCATGTTCCAGGAGGACACCCTCAAGGAGTTCGTCGGCGGCGACAACAAGGCGGCCGAGTGGGTGCAGCGCCAGCACGGCATCCCGCAGGCGATCTTTGTCGATGACGGGCATGTCGACCTGGTCGAGCTGAGCAAGAAGGTGCCAAAACAGTACCTGCGCGAAGTCGAGCCGGGGGTGTACCTGGCGCGCCTGCCGATCGTGGTCGGGCAGAAAGGCATCCTCGAGATCGACGGCAAGGTCAAGCAGCTGCGCCTGTCCCAGGAAGGCGGTTCGTTCCTGGTCAACGACGGCAAGCTGTTCGTCACCGACACCCAGGTGACCGGCTGGCGCGAGAAGGACAACGGCCCGGCGACGTTCCGCTCGCCCAAGGAATTCCGCCCGTTCCTGCTGTCATGGGGCGGTACCGAGACGTATATCGTCAACACCAAGATGGCCAGCTTCGGCTACGCCAAGTCCAAGTCGTATGGCGTGAGCATTTCGCAGTACACGCCGAACATGGCCAAGCGCATGGGCCGTGCCGAACCCACCGGCTGGATCATCGGCTCGGAATTCAGCGACATGTGGTACGGCTTCTACTGCTACGAAACCCAGGACTTCGTGGTCAAGGACAGCACCTACCGCGACAACATCGTCTACGGCATCGACCCGCACGACCGCTCGCACCGGCTGATCATTGCCGGCAACACGGTGTACGGCACCAAGAAGAAGCACGGCATCATCGTTTCGCGTGAGGTCAACGACAGCTGGATCATCAACAACAAGAGCTACGACAACAAGCTCTCGGGCGTGGTGATCGACCGTAACAGCGTCAACAACCTGATCGCCTACAACGAGATCTACCGCAACCACACCGACGGCATCACCCTGTACGAAAGCGGCGACAACCTGATCTGGGGCAACAAGCTGATCAACAACCGCCGCCACGGCATTCGCGTGCGCAATAGCGTGAACATCCGCCTGTACGAAAACACTGCCATGGCCAACGGCCTGGTCGGTGTATACGGCCACATCAAGGACCTGTCCGACACCGACCGCGACATCGCCCTCGACCCGTTCGACACCAAGGTGTCGCTGATCGTGGTGGGTGGCGAGCTGGTGGCCAACGGCTCCGGCCCGTTGTCGATCGACTCGCCGCTGTCGGTCGAGCTGTACAAGGTGGCCATGCTCGCCCCGCGCAAGGCCAGCGGCATCAGCCTCAACGGCGTGCTGGGCGAACGCCAGGACGAAATCCTCGACCTGCTGGTACGCCAGCAAAAGGCTGTGCTGATCGACCCGGTCGAACGCCAGACCGAAATGATCGATTAAGGAAGCCCAGACCATGACTCCACACCTGATGAAATTGCTGGGCCTGTCCGCCGCCCTTCTGGCGATCAGCCAGGGCGTGCCCGCCGACGAGGTCAAGGCACCGACGTTCAGCGCCGAGCCGTGCTGCCAGCTGTGCCCGCAAGCGCACGATGCCAGCCGCTACACCACCCGCTACCAGCAGAACTTCACCACGCTGGTGCAGGCCAAGGGCGATTGGCTGTTCCGTACCCGCGAAGACCTGCGTACCGAGTTCAACACCACCCCGGCCGGCTACAAACGCCTGCAGCAGGTGCACGACGCGTTCAAGAAGCGCGGCGTGGAACTGGTGGTGGTGTACCAGCCGACCCGTGGCCTGGTGAACCGCAACATGCTCAACCCAGCCGAGAAAGCCGCCTTCGATTACCAGAAGGCGCTGGGCAACTACCAGGCCATGCTCAAGCGCTTCGCCAGCATGGGCTACAACGTGCCCGACCTGTCGCCACTGACCAACGAACAACTGGCCGCCGCCGACCAGGGCAAGGACTTCTACTTCCGCGGAGACCAGCACTGGACACCCTATGGCGCCGAGCGCGCGGCAAAAATCGTGGCTGACACCGTGCACAAGATGCCGGCCTTCGAAGGCATCCCGCGCAAGGAATTCGAAACGAAGAAGTCCGGGCGCATGGGCAAGACCGGCACCCTGCATAACGTGGCTGGCCAGCTGTGTGGCACGAGCTACGCGGTGCAGTACATGGACCAGTTCGCCACCGAGCCGAAAGGCTCTACCGGCGGCGGCGACGACCTGTTCGGTGACAGCGGCAATGCCCAGATCACCCTGGTCGGCACCAGCCACAGCGGCAAGAACTACAACTTCAGCGGTTTCCTCGAACAGTACATCGGCGCCGACGTGCTCAACGTCGCCTTCCCCGGTGGTGGCCTGGAAGGCTCGATGATTCAGTACCTGGGCAGCGAAGAGTTCCAGAAGAACCCGCCGAAGATTCTGGTCTGGGAATTCTCCCCGCTGTACCGCCTGGACCAGGAAACCATCTGGCGGCAAATCCTTGGCCTGCTCGACGACGGCTGCGACGACCGGCCAGCCCTGATGAGCGCCAGCACCACCCTCAAACCCGGCAAGAACGAACTGATGGTCAACGGCAAGGGCGGCGTGGTCAAAGACCTGATCAACCGCAACCTGCAGATGGACGTCAAGTTCGAAGACCCGTCGGTGAAGGTGCTGCAGGCCACCCTCTGGTACCTCAATGGCCGCCACGAGGACATCAAGCTGGAAAAACCGGAAACCTCCGATACCGACGGGCGCTTTGTCTTCCAGATGCGCGAAGACGAGGACTGGGCCAGCCAGAGCCTGTTGGCCTTTGAAATCCAGGGCCCGGAAAAAGGCACCCAGAAAGTCGAAGCCAAGCTCTGCAAACGCAACAACTTCGCCGTGCCTGCGCAGACCGCGCAGGCCGGCCAGTGAGGCGACCACATGACTGCATTCAAGCAAATCTTCAGCCCTGCCCTGCTTGCCCTGGCCCTGTTTGGCAGCGCAGCACAGGCGGCGCTGGTGCCGCCGCAGGGGTACTACGAGGGCATCGAGAAACTCAAGACCGGCGATGGCAGTTTCCGTTGCGAAGCGGCGCCCAAGCCATACACCGGTGCCCTGCAGTTTCGCAGCAAGTACGAGGGCTCGGACAAGGCCCGCGCCACGCTCAACGTCGCCTCGGAAAAAGCCTTCCGCGACTCCACAGCCGACATCACCACCTTGGAAAAGGGCGTGAGCAAGATGGTCGGCCAGTACATGCGTGACGGCCGCCCGGCGCAGCTTGACTGCACCCTGACCTGGCTGGGTACCTGGGCGCGCGCTGGTGCGCTGCTGTCCACCGATTACAACCACACCGGCAAGTCGATGCGCAAATGGGCGCTGGGCAGCATGAGCGGTTCGTGGCTGCGCCTGAAGTTCTCCGATTCGCAGCCACTGGCAGCGCACCAGGCCGAGGCCGAGCTGATCGAGAAATGGTTCGCCCGCCTGGCCGAGCAAACCGTGCGCGACTGGAGCGACCTGCCGCTGGAGAAGATCAACAACCACAGCTACTGGGCGGCCTGGTCGGTGATGGCGACTGCCGTGGCCACCGACCGGCGTGACCTGTTCGACTGGGCGGTAAAGGAATACAAGGTCGGCGCCAACCAGGTGGACGACCAGGGCTTCCTGCCTAACGAACTCAAGCGCCGCCAGCGTGCGCTTGCCTACCACAACTATGCCCTGCCGCCGCTGGCGATGATCGCCAGCTTTGCCCAGGCCAACGGTGTGGACTTGCGCAGCGAGAACAATTTCGCCCTGCAACGCCTGGGTGAAGGCGTACTGGCCGGTGCACGCGACCCAAGCCATTTCAAAGCGCGCACGGGTGAGAAGCAAGACATGAAAGACCTCAAGGTCGACAGCAAGTATGCCTGGCTCGAACCGTGGTGCCAGCTGTACCACTGCGTGGGCGACACGCTTGAGCGCAAGCATGGCATGCAGCCGTTCAACAGCTTCCGGCTGGGGGGCGATGTGACCCGGGTCTATGACCCGAGTGCCGAATCGAAAAAGTAACGCAAACCCTTGTAGGAGCGGGTTTACCCGCGAATAGGCCAGACCTGCCATGGCGGTGCCTGTGCCGGCCTCTTCGCGAGTAAACCCGCTCCTACAGGGGATCTAGGTAGCCCGCCACATTTGTGTGGGGGGGTTGGGGGGCGCTTTGCCCCGGATGCTGTGAACAAAAAGGAGAACCGGGATGGTCTTCTCGTCCAACGTGTTCCTGTTCCTGTTCTTGCCGATCTTCCTCGGCCTGTACTACTTGAGCGGGCAACGTTATCGCAACCTGCTACTGCTGATCGCCAGCTACATCTTCTATGCCTGGTGGCGGGTGGACTTCCTGGCCCTGTTCGCCGGGGTCACCCTGTGGAACTACTGGATCGGCTTGAAAGTCGGTGCCGCTGGCGTACGCACCAAACCGGCGCAGCGCTGGCTGCTGCTTGGCGTGGGTGTCGACCTGGCGATCCTCGGCTACTTCAAGTACGCCAACTTCGGCGTCGACAGCCTTAACGCGATCATCAGCTCGTTCGGCCTGGAGCCGTTTATCCTCACCCATGTGCTGCTGCCGATCGGCATCTCGTTCTACATCTTCGAGTCGATCAGCTACATCATCGACGTGTACCGCGGCGACACCCCGGCCACCCGCAACCTGATCGACTTCGCGGCGTTCGTGGCGATCTTCCCGCACTTGATCGCCGGCCCGGTGCTGCGCTTCAAGGACCTGGTCGACCAGTTCAACAACCGCACCCACACCCTGGACAAGTTCTCCGAAGGCTGCACCCGCTTCATGCAGGGCTTCATCAAGAAAGTGTTCATCGCCGACACCCTGGCGGTGGTGGCCGACCATTGCTTCGCCCTGCAGAACCCGACCACGGGTGACGCCTGGCTCGGCGCCCTGGCCTACACCGCGCAGCTTTACTTCGACTTCAGCGGCTACAGCGACATGGCCATCGGCCTGGGGCTGATGATGGGTTTCCGCTTCATGGAGAACTTCAAGCAGCCGTACATCAGCCAGTCGATCACCGAGTTCTGGCGGCGCTGGCACATCAGCCTGTCGACCTGGCTGCGCGACTACCTGTACATCACCCTGGGCGGTAACCGCAAAGGCACCTTCAACACCTACCGCAACCTGTTCCTGACCATGCTGCTGGGCGGCCTGTGGCACGGTGCCAACTTCACCTACATCATCTGGGGCGCCTGGCACGGCATGTGGCTGGCGATCGAGCGGGCGCTGGGCATCGACACCAACCCGCAGCGCTTCAACCCGGTGAAGTGGGCCTTCACCTTCCTGCTGGTGGTGGTCGGCTGGGTGATCTTCCGCGCCGAGAACCTGCACGTGGCCGCCCGCATGTACGGCGCCATGTTCAGCTTCGGCGACTGGCAGCTGTCGGAACTCAACCGCGCCCAGCTCACCGGCCTGCAAGTGGCCACCCTGATCATCGCCTACATCACCCTGGCGTGGTTCGGCCTGCGCGACTTCTACCGCAATGCCACACCAACGGCTGCCACACGCACGCCGGCGCAAGTCAATGCCGATGGCTCGATCGGCCTGGACTGGACCCGGGTGATGTCCCGCGCCCTGGTGCTGCTGCTGTTCGTGGCCTCGATCCTCAAGCTTTCGGCGCAGAGCTACTCGCCGTTCCTTTACTTCCAGTTCTGAGGTTGATGACATGACCCGGACATTACGCATTACCTATTCGCTGTCGTTCCTGGGCCTGCTGGTGGGCATGGGCGTCTGGTCCACCGGTGCCCTGCAGAGTTTCCAGCGCACCGAGCAGATGACCCTGCTCAACGGCAAGCTGGCCAAGGCCGCCGAGACCCACTACGACGCCGAGTTCCCGATCAAGCGCCTGAGCACCAACCTGTGGGCGGCGATGGACTTCAAGCTGTTCAACGAAGGCCGCCCCGGCGTGGTGTTGGGCCGCGACCAGTGGCTGTTCAGTGATGAAGAGTTCAAGCCCACCGCCGGTGCCGAGCAGCTGATGCAGGAAAACCTGGCGCTGATCCGTGGCGTACGTGACACGCTCAAGCAACACGGCAGCCAGCTGGTGTTGGCGATCATCCCGGCCAAGGCGCGGATCTACGATGAGTACCTGGGCAAGGAGCTGCCGGCCAGCCTGCATGGCGACCTGTACAACCAGTTCCATGCCCAGGCGCGCCAGGCCAACGTGTTCGCCCCAGACTTGATGGCCCCGCTGGAACAGGCCAAGGCCCGTGGCCAAGTGTTCCTGCGCACCGACACTCACTGGACACCGATGGGCGCTGAAGTGGCGGCGCAGGCGCTGGCTGAGGCGGTCAACCGCCAGCAATTGCTTAATGGCGACCCGCAAACCTTCATCACCGAGGCCGGCAAAACCGCGCCCTACAAAGGTGACCTGACCAACTTCCTGCCGCTGGACCCGCTGTTCAGCAACCTGCTGCCAGCCCCGGACAGCCTGCAGCAACGCACCACCCGCCCGGTCGAGGCCGCGGCTGATGCCGACGACGCACTGTTCGCCGACAAGCAGATACCGGTCGCCCTGGTAGGCACCAGCTACAGCGCCAACCCGCACTGGAACTTCCTCGGAGCGTTGCAGCAAGCACTGCGCAGCGACGTCGCCAACTACGCCGAAGACGGCCACGGCCCGCTGCTGCCGATGCTCAAGTACCTGCAAAGCGATGCTTTTGAAAGCGCCGCGCCACAAGTGGTGGTGTGGGAATTCCCCGAACGTTATCTGCCAATGAAAAACGACCTCAGCAGCTTCGATCCGCAGTGGATCGCGCAACTGAAAAACTCCCATAAATCCGAAGAAAACCTGGCCTTGTCGTCCACCCGGACGAACCACTGATTGAAGAGAGGAACACGCACATGACTACCAAGACTTCCATTGCCAAAGCCCTCACCCTCGCGGCCGGCCTTTCCCTTGCTTCGATGCAGGCCTTCGCCGGCGCCGACGCTGCGCTGTATGGCCCAAGCGCGCCGAAAGGCTCGACCTTCGTGCGCCTGTACAACGCCGCCAGCGCACCGACTGCCGCCAGTGTCGGCAACACCCAGATCAAGCAGGTTGGCGCCCAGGCCAGCAGCGATTTCAGCTTCCTGCCAGGCGGTGACTACACCGCTCAGGTGGGTGGCAAGAGCGTGCCGGTCAAGCTGGCCGCGGACAAGTACTACACGCTGGTCAACAGCGGCAGCGGCAACCCGCAGCTGATCGAAGAACCGCCGTTCAAGAACAAACAGAAAGCCCTGGTGCGCGTGCAGAACCTGAGCGACCAGCAGCTGACCCTGAAAACCGCCGACGGCAAGACCGAAGTGGTCAAGCCGGTGGCCGCCAACGGCCGTGGCGAGCGCGAGATCAACCCGGTCAAGGTCAACCTGGCGCTGTACCAAGGCGACAAGAAAGTGGGTGACGTGAAACCGGTCGCCCTGGAGCGCGGCGAAGCCGCCGTGCTGTACGTAACGGGTTCCGGCAACGCCTTGTCGCCGGTGTGGGTAACTCGCCCCGTGGCTAGCAACTGATTCCCCTGCCTCTCAACGACTATTGGAGAAACATGATGATCCCGGTAATTCTTTCTGGTGGTAGCGGTTCGCGTCTGTGGCCTCTGTCGCGCAAGCAGTTCCCTAAGCAGTTCCTGGCCCTGACCGGTGAACACACCCTGTTCCAGCAAACCATCGAGCGCCTGGTGTTCGAAGGCATGGACACGCCGATTGTGGTCTGCAACAAGGACCACAAGTTCATCGTCCAGGAACAGCTGGCTGCCCTGAAGCTGGAAACCCAGGGCATCCTGATGGAGCCGTTCGGCCGCAACACGGCACCCGCCGTGGCCATGACCGCGATGAAGCTGGTCACCGAAGGCCGCGACGAGCTGATGCTGGTACTGCCTGCCGACCACGTAATTGATGACCAGAAGGCCCTGCAACGTGCCCTGGCCCTGGCCACCGTGGCCGCCGAGCGCGGCGAGATGGTGCTGTTCGGCGTGCCGGCGACCAAACCGGAAACCGGCTACGGCTATATCCGCTCCAGCCAGGATGCGTTGCTGCCTGAAGGTGTGGCGCGCGTGGCCCAGTTCGTCGAGAAGCCGGACGAGAAACGCGCTGCCGAATTCGTCCAGGCCGGTGGCTATTTCTGGAACAGCGGCATGTTCCTGTTCCGTGCCAGCCGCTTTCTCGAAGAGCTGAAAAAGCACGACGGCGACATATACGACACTTGCGTGCTGGCCTTGGAGCGCAGCCAGGAAGACGGCGATGTGCTGAGCATCGACGAAGCCACCTTTGCCTGCTGCCCGGACAACTCCATCGACTACGCGGTGATGGAAAAGACCCAGCGCGCCTGCGTGGTGCCGATGTCGGCAGGCTGGAGTGACGTGGGTTGCTGGTCGTCGCTGTGGGAAGTGCACGAGAAGGACGACAACGGCAACGTCACCAAGGGCGATGTGGTGGTGCAGGACAGCCACAACTGCATGATCCACGGCAACGGCAAGCTGGTGTCGGTGATCGGCCTGGAGAACATTGTGGTGGTCGAGACCAAGGACGCCATGATGATTGCCCACAAGGACAAGGTCCAGGGCGTCAAGCAGATGGTCAAGACCCTCGACGAACAGGGCCGCAGCGAAACCCAGAACCACCTGGAAGTGTACCGCCCGTGGGGCTCGTACGACTCGGTGGACATGGGTGGCCGCTTCCAGGTCAAGCACATTACCGTCAAGCCCGGTGCCAGCCTGTCGCTGCAGATGCACCATCACCGTGCCGAGCACTGGATCGTGGTGTCCGGCACGGCCGAAGTGACCTGTGACGAGAACGTGTTCCTGCTGACCGAGAACCAGTCGACCTACATTCCGATTGCCTCGGTGCACCGCCTGCGCAACCCTGGCAAGATTCCGCTGGAGATCATCGAAGTGCAGTCCGGGAGCTACCTGGGCGAGGATGATATCGAGCGGTTCGAGGATGTGTATGGGCGGACTTCCACGCCGGTGGAGCGTGGGGTTTCGGTGAAGACCATTGCGCAGTAAGTGAACCCTGGGGCCGCGTTGCGGCCCTATCGCGACACAAGGCCGCTCCTACAAGGACCGCGTACCCATGGGAAAACGCGGTCCCTGTAGGAGCGGCCTTGTGTCGCGAAAGGAGGGCAAAGCCCTCCCGCTTTTGAGCCCTCCCCCATTTCAGGCTACGATGGTCAGACCCCGCGCAACCAAGGCCTGCAAGCCCCATGATCATCGGTGCCTTCCTCATCCTCACCTGGCTGGTGCTGCTGTTGCGCTACCCGGCCAAGGCCCTGCCAATTTCCCTGGCTGCCGTGTGCGGCCTGGGCCTGGTGGCGATGTTCGTGGTCTGGCAAGACAGCCGCGAAGCCTCGCAACTGGCCCGCCTGGACGTGCGCCTGAGCTATGCCCCAGAACACTGCCCTGCCGACCGCGCCTTGCAGGTACGCATGAAGAATGGCAACAAGGCCCCGCTGACCGAACTGCGCTGGCGCGTGGCGGCGTATGCGCCGGGCGATACCGTGAACCTGGCCGAGAATACCTACAACGCTCCGCGCTACCGTGGGCCGGGTGAACTGCAGCCAGGGGCGCAGTGGAAAGACTGTTTGCCATTGCCGCCGTTGCGCTCCGGGTACCGGCCGCAGACCCTGGAGTTTCGGGCTGAGCACCTGCAGGGTACATTTGCCAACTGATGTGTTGCCTGTGCTGGCCTCTTCGCGGGTAAACCCGCTCCTACAGGGATCGCGTAGGAGCGGGTTCATCGAGGCGTCGAACCGCCGCGAATAGGCCGGCACAGGAAAAAACCAATCTCCCTGACAACAGGCCCCAACCATGCCCACCGTCCTGATCACCGGTTGTTCCAGCGGCATCGGCCGCGCCCTGGCCGATGCCTTCCGCGATGCCGGTCACCATGTCTGGGCCACCGCCCGCAAGCCTGAAGATGTCGAGCAACTGAGCGCTGCCGGCTACACCGCCCGGCAACTGGACGTGAACGACAGCGAGGGCGTGGCACGCCTGGCCGAGGAACTGCCAAGCCTCGACATCCTGATCAACAACGCCGGCTACGGCGCCATGGGCCCGTTGCTCGATGGGGGTGTGGATGCCCTGCGCCAGCAGTTCGAAACCAACGTGTTCGCCGTGGTTGGCGTGACCCGCGCGCTGTTCCCGCTGCTGCGCCGCTCGCGAGGGCTGGTGGTGAACATCGGCAGCGTTTCCGGCGTATTGGTCACCCCGTTCGCCGGCGCCTACTGCGCCTCGAAAGCTGCCGTGCATGCACTGAGCGATGCCTTGCGCCTGGAGCTGGCACCGTTTGGCGTGCAGGTGATGGAAGTGCAGCCAGGGGCGATTGCCTCACAGTTCGCCAGCAATGCCCAGCGCCAGGCCGAGCAGGTGCTGGCGGCAGATTCGGCGTGGTGGCCGTTGCGCGACTACGTACAGGCGCGGGCGCGGGCCTCGCAGGACAAGCCGACATCGGCGGCGGTGTTTGCCCGGGGGGTGTTGGCGGCGGTGAACAAGTCGCCGGTGCCGGCGGTGGTGCGGTTGGGCAATGGCAGTACGGCGTTGCCGTTGATGGCCAGGTTACTGCCGCGGCGGGTGCTGGACTGGGCGTTGCGCAAGCGGTTTGGGTTGCTGCGGCCGCTCTGATTGATGGGTTGCCAGTGCTGGCCTCTTCGCGGGTGAACCCACTCCTACATTGATGGGTTGCCTGTACCGGCCTCTTCGCGGGTGAACCCGCTCCTACATTGATGGGTTGCCAGTACCGGCCTCTTCGCGGGTGAACCCGCTCCTACATTGATGGGTTGCCTGTACCGGCCTCTTCGCGGGTGAACCCGCTCCTACAGGGTTACGCGATCGTTGTAGGAGCGGGTTCACCCGCGAATAGGCCGGCACTGGCAACTACCAATCAGGCAATGGAACGCAGCACCCCGCCATCCACCCGCAACGCCGCCCCGGTTGTCGCGCTGGCCTGCATCGACGCCAGATACACCACCATATTGGCCACCTCCTCCACCGTCGCCAACCGCTTGATCAGCGAAGTCGGCCGGTGCTCGGCCAGGAAATTGGCTTCCAGTTCTTCAGTAGACACCCCCTGCTCCTGCGCCAGCTTGGCAAAGAAATCACCCACCCCCTCCGAACGCGTAGGCCCCGGCAATACAGAATTCACCGTGACGCCGCTGCCTGCCAAGGTCTCGGCCAGCCCGCGCGACACCGCCAGCAGTGCCGTCTTGGTCATGCCGTAATGAATCATTTCGGTCGGAATCTGCAGCGCCGATTCGCTGGACAAGAACACCACCCGCCCCCATTTGCGCTCGGCCATGCCCTGGGCATAGTGGCGCGACAGGCGCACGGCGCTGAGCACGTTGACGTCGAAGAAGCGCTGCCAGTCTTCGTCTTCGATTTCAAAAAACGGCTTGGGCTCGAAGATGCCGAGGTTGTTGATCAGGATGTCGGTGTGCGGCACCTGGTCGAACAGCTTTTGCGCGCCGTCCCGGGTGCCCAGGTCGGCGGCGATGCCGATGATGCGTGCTTGCGGCAGGCGTTCGCGCACGGCCTTGAGGGCTTCATCGACACGGGCCTGGGTGCGGCCATTGAGCACCACTTCGGCGCCCGCCTCGGCCAGGCCGATGGCGATGGCCAGACCAATACCGGCAGTGGAGCCGCTGACGACGGCGCGCTTGCCGTTCAGGGAAATGTGCATCTGTGCCTCCTAGGTAAACAGGTCAATTGTCGGGGCTGCTTTGCAGCCCTTCGCGACGCAAGGCCGCTCCTACAGGCGAACGCAATCCCTTGTAGGAGCGGCCTTGTGTCGCGATGGGCCGCAAAGCGGCCCCTGCTTTTACGCTTTCTTCACCGGCTGCTCATCAAACACCTGCCAGCCACCACCCAACGCCTTGTACAACCCAACCAACGCCTGCGAAACCGCCGCCGAACTGTCGATCCACTGTTCCTCGCTGGCCAGCAAGGCCCCTTGCACCGTCAGCACATTGAGAAAGTCCACCGCCCCTTCTACATACTGGCGCTGTGCAGTTTCCAGGGCGATGCGGCTCTGCCGCACGGCCTCGGCCAAATGGTCACGGCGCAACTGGCTGGCGTTGTACAGGCGTAGCACATCGTCAATTTCATGCCAGGCACCCAGCACCACCTTGCGGTAGTTCAGCGCCGCTTCCTGCTGCTGCGCCTCGCGCAGTTGCAAGGTGCCTTTGAGCCGGCCGCCCTCGAAAATGGGCAACGACAACTGCGGCCCGAACGCGAAGCGGCGCGAATCCCAGCCACCGAAGTCGGACAGCTGCATGGCCTGGAAGCCCATGCTGCCCGACAGCCGGATGCTCGGGTAGAAGTCCGCCTTGGCCACGCCAATGCTGGCAGTGGCAGCATGCAGGCGGGCCTCGGCCTGGCGGATATCCGGGCGGCGCTCGGCCAGTTCGGACGGCAAGCCGATGGCAAACTTCTGCTGCGGTGCGGGCAGCTCGCCGCCCTTCAACAATTCGGCCTGCAAGCTGCGCGGTGGCTCGGCGGCGAGCAGGCTGAGGGCGTTGATCAGATCATCGCGGCGGGCTTCCAGGCTGGGCAGGCGCGACTCTATCGACGCGACCTGGGCGCTGGCCTGGGCCACATCAAGCCGGGTGGCGACGCCTTCGGCCTGACGGTTTTCAGAGAGTTTCAGGCTGTGCTGGGCGACCTTGAGGTTGTCCTGGGGCACATCGATAGTGTGCTGCACCGCGCGCAGCTGGATGTAGTTGCCGGCAGTTTCCGACAGCAAGGCCAACAGCACGCCGCGGCGATCGTTCTCGGCCACTTCGACCGTGGCATCGGCAGCTTCCACCTGGCGCCGCACGCGGCCCCACAGGTCCAGCTCCCAACCGGCCACCAGGTCGCCCTGCCACAGGTTGAAGGCTTCTTTACCCGCCTTGCCGGACGGGTCGCTCAGGCCTTCGGCACTGTTGCGTGCCCGGCTGTAGCCGGCGTTGACGTCCGCCGACGGCACTTCATCGGCGGCCACGGTGCTGCGCAAAGCACGGCTTTGCAGCAGCCGAGCGCTGGCCATCTGCAGGTCGAGGTTGCGTTCGGCAACCCGCTGGATCAAGGCACTGAGCTGGGCGTCGTGGAAGGTTTCCCACCAGCGCAGCTCCAGCGGCTCGGCCTGCGGCTGGCTGGCCGCTGCCTCGCCTTGCAGCGGTGCCCACTGTTGCGGTGCCTGGCTGTCGGGGCGCAGGAAGTCCGGGCCCAGGGTGCAGCCGGCCATCAGCACGGCCAGCAGCAACGGGGTCAAGCGTAATGCCGGTTTCATCGTGCGCTTACCTCTTTGCCGTCGAGCTTGTCGCCACGGGTATCGATGGTCGCTTCCACCGACATGCCCACACGCAGGCGGCTGAGCAGCGGCTGGCCATCATCGAAGACAATCTTCACCGGGATACGCTGCACGACCTTGGTGAAGTTGCCGGTGGCGTTGTCCGGCTTGACGGCGGCGAAAGTCACGCCGGTGGCCGGGGCAATGCTTTCCACGTGGCCTTGCAGCTTCTCACCGGAGAAGGTGTCGACACTGATAGTCACCGGCTGGCCAGGCTGCACATGGGTCAGCTGGGTTTCCTGGAAGTTGCCGACCACGTAAGCCTGCTGCAGCGGCACCACCGACAGCAGGCGGGCGCCCGGGTTGACGTAGGCGCCGACGCGCAGGGCGCGCTCGCCGACCATGCCGTCCACCGGGGCGGTGATGCGCGTGTAAGAAAGGTCGAGCTGGGCCTTTTCCAGGCCCGCTTCGGCGCGTTTGAGCTGGCCATCGGCACTGGCCACCTGGGCCGTGAGAATGTCCACTTGCTTGCGCGCCGCCACCAGCGCTGCCTGGGCGTTGGCCAGGCGCGCACGGGCCTGGTCGACCCCGCTGCGCGCCTGCTGGGCGTTCTGCACGGTACCGGCGCCCTGCTCGGCCAGGCGGCTGTAGCGGTTGACCTCGTGGTCGGCGAACGCCGCTTCGGCCTGGGCAGCTTTCACTGCGGCTTCCGCCTGGGCAATGAGTGCGGCCTGGCGTTCCAGGGTGGCGCGGGCATCGGCGCTTTGTGCCTGGGCCACCAGCAACTGCGCCCGTGCGGCGTCCAGGGCAGCCTGGTAATCACGGGCATCGATGGTCGCCAGCAACTGCCCGGCGGTGACCTGCTGGTTATCCTCCACCAGCACTTCCTTGATGAAGCCAGCCACCTTTGGCGCGACCACGGTGTAGTCGGCGATCACATAGGCGTCATTGGTGCTCTGGCGGTGGTCGCTGCCAAGCATCCACGGGCCAACGATTCCAGCCAGGACAGCCACGGCCAGCACCGAGCCGATGAACAGGGTTTTGCGGTTATTGGTCATTTCAGGGGTACTCGAATTCATCCAGGGTTCAGGCCACCGCGCGCGGCGGATAGACCCGGGTAGGTACGAAAGGAATCAGGCAGATCAGGGCCACGGCAATGCCGGCCATGACCAGGTAGAGGTCGGCCGAAGTCAGCACCAACGCCTGGTCGTGGATGCGCTTGGCCAGGCCAGCGGCATTACCGTCGACCAGCGGGGCGTTGCCCAGGCTGTCCACCAGGTGGTTGGAATGGAAGTGCCGGCGCAGGGTGCCCAGGGCATCCAGCAGGCCACCGGCGATCACCGCCGCCAGGCCTTTTACGGTGTTGAACCAGCTGGAGGCGAACGGGCCTTCCTGTGGGGTCATGCCGTTGGTCGACAGCATCAGCAGCGGCAGCACCGCCATTGGCTGGCCGAACACCTGCAGCAGGTAGAAAGGGTAGAAGTCGCCACGGATCCACTCGCTGGTAAGCAGGCTGCTGCCCACGCAGGACACCGCCAGCATCGCCAGGCCGATGCCCAGCACCCAGCGGCAGTCCACCGCACGGATGTTGCACAGCGCTGCGGTCAGCGGCAGGGCAATCAACTGCGGCATGGCCACCAGCATCATCAGCGGGCTGGTCTGCGCCGGGCGGTAACCCTGGATCTGCGCCAGGTAGGCTGATGGAATGCTGCCCACGCCGGAGAGCACGATAAGCACGCCGGCCAGCGTCACCAGGGCGAAACTCAAGTTGCGTCGCGACAGCATGCGCAGCTGGAAGAACGGCAGCGGCTCGGACCATTCGTTGTACATGAACAGCACCAGCAACAGCAGGCCACCGCCGAGCAGCCAGCAGATCAATGGCGAGTCGAACCAGCCCCAGCGATCACCCAGCGACAGGCCCAGCACGATACAGCTGATGGCCGGCAGGCCGAGCAGCACACCGCGCCAGTCGAACTGCTTGAAGCGCTCCAGGCGCAGCGGGTCCTGCGGCAGGCCCCAGCCGACGCAGGCAATCGCCAATGCCGAGGGCAGGATGATCTGCCAGAACGCCCATTGCCAACCGACGTACTCGGTCCACAGCCCGGCCAGTGGCGTGCCAAGGTTGGGGCCAAAGGTGGCGGTGAGGGCGTAACAGGCAAGGCCATAGACCTTGATGCCGGGCGGCAGGAAGCGCAGGGCCACGCTCATCAGCATCGGTGGCAAGGCGCCAGAGGCGAAGCCTTGCAGCACGCGCAGCAGCATCAGGCTGTGCAGGTTGGGGGCGAACGGTTGCAGCAGGCCGAGCACGGCGAACAGGCCAATCGCGCTCATGGTGAAGCGGCGCAGCGAGAAGGTGGTGGCCAGCCAGGGCGCAAAGGCCATGGCCGATACCGAAGCAGCACTGTACACCGCCAACAGCCAGGCACCTTCGTCGGCACCGATCCCCATGGCCCCGCGGATGTCGGCCAGGGAAATCTTGGTCACCGACTCGTTGAGGCCCGCACACAACACGGCCAGCAATACACCGAACAGCCCGACCACTACCTGCAGGCCGAACGCAGTCTGCGCAGGCGCGGCCGGCGCGGGGGCGGCGGCCACGGCGGCAGCTGGGGCGGAGAGGGAACTCATGGGCAGACATCTCCAGCAACAAATTTGCGACTGGAGCAAGTCTAAGAAGGTCGAATGCTGACGAAAACTGACTTCTCGGTAGGTTTATGTTGCGTCAGACGCAATCCATCTTAAAACCGAATCGCCTGGTTCGCGGGTAAACCCGCTCCCACAGGGATAACACAGGTTTTGAGGGCGGTGGTGTACCTGTGGGAGCGGGTTTACCCGCGAAGCATCCAACCCGGTTTTAAGGGTCAACACTGCAACAGGCCTTCAGGGTCTGCCGCAACCAGCGATGCGCCGGGTCATTGTGAAACCTCGGGTGCCACGCCTGTAGTACCGTCACCCTTTCCAGCGGCACCGGAATCTCGAACGAGCGCAACGGCAGCCCCAGCTTGTGCACGCTGTTGAGGATATTCGCCGGCATCGGCAGGATCAGGTCGGAGTCCGGCAACGAGAACAGCGCCGAGTGAAAACTCGGGGTGATCAACGCCACCCGCCGCTTCACCTTGAAGTTGGCCAGCTCGACATCGATCGGCCCGTTGGCTCGGCCACGGCGCGACACACTGATCTGTGGATAACTGGCAAAGCTGGTCGGCGTGATCGGCTGTTCGAAGATCGGGTGGTCGCGCCGCGCCAGGCCCACGTAGTAGGTCTGGAACAGGCTCTGCACCTTGATCTCCGGCCCCAGGTCCACGGTCGAGCTGATGATCAGGTCGGTACGCCCGTCACGCAGCACACTGTCGTCATCGCCGCCTGGGCTTTCTGGCACGAAGCGCAGCACCGTACGCGGCGCCTGCTCGTGCATGCGGCGCAGCATCTGTGCACCGTACAGGGCGATGAACAGGTCATTGGTGCGAATGTTGAAGGCGCGGTCGAGCCTGGGCAGGTCGACCTCGTCGGCACTGCGGAATACTTCACCGGCCTGCTCGACCAGCGCCGCCACCTGCTCACGCAGGGCCAGCGCCCGAGGGGTTGGCACCAGGCCACGGCCAGCACGTACCAGGATCGGGTCGCCCAAGGCATCGCGGATGCGCCCCAGGGTCCGGCTCATGGCTGCCGGGCTCAGGTTCATGCGCTGCGCTGCGCCAACCACACTGCCCTCGTCGAGCAGGGCATCGAGGGCGACGAGCAGGTTCATGTCCGGGAGTTGCATGGCCGTTTTCCGTTACAGCGGTGGGGATGGCGATGGTAGCAGGTTGGTGGATTGCACCAGACGCAATGCGCTCGTGCGTGGTGGGGCATTTATTTCGGGAGCGGGTTGGGCCAAGAATGGTGGATGGCAGGCTCGGCCCTTTCGCGGCGGTTCGACGCATCGATAAACCCGCTCCTACAGGGGTTTCGCAGGTTTCAGAGGTTGCGGTGACCTGATGTAGGAGCGGGTTCACCCGCGATGAGGCCGGCTCAGACACCCACACCCATCAAGGATCCCCCATGCCAAGCCCCATCCTGATCGCCATCGACGCGTCCCCCGCCTCCACCGCCCTGCTCACCCTCGCCCGCCGCTACTGCCGCCCCGCCGACCATGTACTGCATGTGCTGTTGGCCATCGACTCAACCTTCGCCGTGCACGAACAACCCGCGCCCTACACCGCTGAAGAACTGGAAGAATACCCCGCCGCCTGCGAGGAACAGCACCAGGCCGACGACGCGGTGGCCAAGGCGGTTGCCGAGTTGCAGCAGGCCGGTTTCGCCAGCCAGGGCTGCATGATCGCGGGGCAACCGGTCGAGGCCATCGTGGCCAAGGCGCAGGAACTGAACTGCGAGCTGATCATCATGGGCCACCGCCACCTGTCGCGGCTGGGGCGGCTGCTGGACCCGTCGATCAGCGCGAAGGTGATTGATCGGGTTGAGGTGCCGGTGTTGGTGGGGGCGGCGTGAACCGCTGATCAGCCGGGTAATGCGTTTGCATTGACCAGACAATGCAATCGCATTACCTTGATGGACGTTGATGGACCTCAATGGACATGCGCTATGGCTACCACCTTCGAAGTCGAGTCCACGCTGACCGATCGTTACCAGACCACCGTTCCTGAAACCGTGCGTCGCGCCTTGGGTTTGAAAAAACGTGACAAGATTCATTACTCGATTCGCCCAGACGGTGGGGTGATACTCACCCGCGCAGAGGCAACCGAGGATGATCCGGTGCTGGGCCAGTTCCTGAGTTTTCTGGCTCACGACATCGCGACAAATCCTCAACGGCTGCAGGTTGTCGATGCTGACCTTATCGCTCGCCTCGACAAGCTTGTCGGCGACGCGGAGGTCGATCTGGACCAACCTCTGTCGGCGGATGATGAATGAGTGATGCGAAAAAGACGCCTCTGGTTATTCATGGATGGACTGTATTTGCCCACCCACTGTTCCTGGCCAAGCTTGACGCACTGAGCGTTCAAGTTCAGGCCCAGATGCAGAAGGGCCCAACGGGTTACACGAAAAAAAATGCTTTTAAACGGCTGGCGGCCATCAAGCGGTTAGCATTTGATGTCATCCCCCAAGACCCGACAAAACCTGAGTATCGCCAGGGCGCAACGCTTGGCGGTGAGCACAAGCACTGGTTCAGAGTGAAGTTCTTCCAGCAATACCGCTTGTTCTATCGCTATCACACTGCCAGCAAGATCCTCGTGCTGGCCTGGGTCAATGATGAGTCGAGCAAGCGCGCCTACGACAGCAGCGACGACGCTTACAAGTTTTTTCAGAAGATGCTGCTAACTGGCCATCCACCAGACGATTGGGACCAGTTACTCCGAGAAGCTGCAGCGAGTTAAGGCAACGTACTTACACATATCGTCAGCGGCTAACTCGTGCTTTGAAGGAGCAACTGTCTTGCATATCTTTTCTGATCAGCACCGGCTTTTGTAGGCGCGGCCTTGTGTCGCGATGGGCTGCAAAGCAGCCCCGGCAATGTGTGCATTTGTGCGGAAACCCTAGGGCTGCTGCGCAGCCCATCCGACCGGTCCGGCGCCCCGGCAAGGCCGCTCCTACAATAGGCAAGCAATACCTTGGTAGAGCGTAAGGACTACCCCTCGCTCGGCTTCACCACCACCGTACACGTCGTCCCCGCCGCCAGCAAAAACCCTTCCGGCACTTCATCAATGTGAATGCGCACCGGCACCCGCTGCGCGATGCGTACCCATTGAAGCTGGGGTTCACATTGGCACTCAGCTCGCGGTATGGGAGATTGTCGCTGTCGTAAATACCGCAGGTGATGTCGCCACTTCCGTTAGCGCATTCCCTGACAATTTTGCCAGTTGCACGAATACGGCCAGGTAGTAAGGTGGGCATAACTCAAGGAGTCAGGAATGCGCTACTTCTACAATACACGTAACCTTGCCATGCTAGAGAGCATTGAGGCATGTACTCGATTCGTGAGTCATGACCACCACTGTTTGGCTCTTCAGCGCTCCACACTTTCGCCAACCCACGTGCTGGCCCTTGATCTCATGGGCTCAGCGTTAGCGTACGCATTTCCGAGTGGACGCATGTGCCAGGCATATTCACCTTTCGGTTTCACAAAAAAGACAGCGGCTATACCTGTGGGATTTAACGGCGGATATCTCGACTTAGCAAATGGGTGTTATGGGTTAGGCAACGGACACCGCTGGTATTCACCCGCCTTGATGAGGTTCACCACCACCGACACCCTAAGTCCATTTGGCAAGGGTGGAATTAACGCCTACTGCTATGTACTTAACGACCCTGTCAATCGCTATGACCCAGACGGCCGTACAGGTGAAAAATACATGCTTCTCAGGAACCTAAAGCCGGTTATAAGAGACAGTAATAATTTCGGGATTTATTTAAAGCCATCTCATATAAAAAATAAATCCGACTTAATTCTGCATGGCCATGGAAGCTACAATAGCATAAAAATTGGAGATAGCGTTCATGACGCGAATACCATCCCCGCGCTGATAAAATCATTATCAATTCAACTACCTGATATCGAGGACATTTTCTTGCTGTCCTGCAACAGCGGCGCTGCATCCGGAAGCTTGCTCTCACTCGCACAGCGTATTGCCAATATAACCTCGCGACCGACATATGGATTCGACGGAACGATCCAAGGTTCTATAAGACCAGATGGAGCCAACGGATACCGGGCAAGGGTCCTCGCAGAAATTTATCCCGGATTTTATCCGCTACCCTTTGAGGCCAAGGATGACATCTATACAACCACCCCCATTTTATTTTATCCCAACGTGCATACGCCTATCACCGTTTCCAAGAACATAAGGTCAAACTAACAGCGCTGCATCCAAAAACGCTGCTACCGCCCCTTATGACCCGTGGAGACTGCACTTCTATCAACAAACGCACCGCGCACCTTTTTTTCTTCAGGAAGAACAGCCGGTTCCAGCCACCGCGTTGGATTCTTCGCGGGCATGCCGGCTCCCACAGGTCCAGCGCTGTATTCAAAGGCGGTGCAGTTCCTGTGGGCCAGAATGGCGCCGAAGGTCACCCCTCGCTCCGCTTCACCACCACCGTACACGTCGTCCCCGCCGCCAGCAAAAACCCTTCCGGCACTTCATCAATGTGAATGCGCACCGGCACCCGCTGCGCCAACCGAACCCAGTTGAAGGTCGGGTTCACGTCGGCGATCAGCTCGCGGCTCTGTGGGTTGTCGCGGTCGTAAATGCCGCGGGCGATGCTCTCCACATGGCCCTTGATGCGCTCGCCGCTCATCATCTGCAACTCGGCCTGGTCACCCACCTTAACATGCGGCAGCTTGGTCTCTTCGAAGAAGCCATACACCCAGAACGAGTTTTCGTCGACCACCGCCATCACCGCCTCACCGGTGCGCGCGTAGTCGCCCTTGTGAATATTCAGGTTGGTCACGTAGCCATCTACCGTGGCCACAATGTGCGTGCGTTTGAGGTTCAGCTCGGCGGCAGCCAGTTCGGCCAGGGCCTGCTGGTAGTCGGCCTGGGCGGCGTTGGCGATGTTGCTGGCGTCGTCGCGGTTTTCCTTGGAGATCACCAGGTTGTCCATGTCAGCCCGGCGCTTGGCGTTGACCTTGCGCATTTCCCAGGTGGCCTTGCGCGAAGCAACCAGCGCCTTGGCCTGGTCGACCGCAAGCTGGTAGTGCTCGGGGTCGATCTGGATCAGCAGGTCGCCCTTTTTCACCCGCTGGTTGTCCTTGACTGGCACGTCCACCACATAGCCGGGCACGTCGGCGGCAACGTTGATGATGTCGGCGCGTACGCGGCCGTCGCGTGTCCACGGGGTGGTCATGTAGTGCAGCCACAACTGGCGACCGATGGCCACGGCAGCGACCAGCACCAGCAGGGTGGCGATCAGGCTGAAGAACTTTTTCATCGAGGGTTTCTCACCAGTAGACAGTAAGCGCCATGGCGCCGAACAGGCAGACGAACAGGCTCAGGCGCAGCAGCGCCGGGTGCCAGAAGAAGCGGTAGCCATCATGGCTGGCGATAAACCGGTCCAGGCCCCAGGCCAGGCCCAGGGCGAACAGGAACATCAGGGTCATGGTGGGCATGTATACGCCATGGAAGGCGATTTCACGGGGCATGCTTTCACGGAGCATCGTGCAGTCCTTTCGCCGGTACCAGCGGCGACTGTGGGTCCAGCAGGGAAGAACGGATGAAGTGCAGGTAGCTTTGCGCGCGACGCAGCACCGAGGTGTCGAAGTGTCGGGCAAACGGCTCGTCGGTGGCCTGCACCCGGGCGATGGCGTGGTCTACCGCCACCAGCGCACGTTCGTGATTACTGGCGCTGGGCTGCAGGAACAGCCGTGCCAGGGCGCGGCCCATTACACGGATGGCCTGGCGCCATGGTTGCGACTCGGCATAGGCCGGGTGCACCGGTGCGCGGGCCTGTTCCTTGCGCAGCTCGATGACCGCATGGCCGATTTCCAGCACGGTGAACATCCAGCCCATCAACTGGCTTTGCACCTGCGGCTTGCCGGCTGCCAGGCCATAGGCCTGGTGCAGCAGGTCGCGGGTGCGGCTTTCGAAGGCCGTGCCGATACCGCGCAGGCGGCCGCTGATGGCGAACAGCACCTGCTCGCGCAATTCCTGCTCCAGGCGGCTCCACAGCCAGCGGCTGTTGGGCGGCAGGATGATTGCCCCGGCGGCGGCACAGACGAACATGCCGATGACCATGCCAATGTAGTCGTTGATAAAGCTGTAGGGGTCATACACGGTCAGGTTGTTGGGCACCGAGCCAATCGCGAAGAACACCAGCAAGCCGATGCCATAACCCGCGTATGCCGGCCGTGACGACAGGAACGCACCCAGCACGAACACCGGCGCCAGCACCATGCACAGCAGCGGGAAACCGTCGATCCAGGGGAACACGAAGAAGGTTTCGAAGAAGCCGACAAAGGCGCCGATCGCCGTGCCGCAGGCCATCTGGAACGACATGCGCTTGGGGTTCGGCGAAGCGGCCGACAGGCCTACGGTGACCGTGGCGATCAGGGTCATCATGGCGCCGCTGGGCCAGTCGCTGAGCAGCCAGTAGCTGCCCAGCAGCAACAGCACTGCCGAGGCGCGCACACCGGCGGCGGCCGACACCAGCCAGCTGGTCTGCGCCACGTAGGGTTCGTCCCACTGCTCGCGCTCATGCTTGTGCGCAGCCAGTGAGGCGTGGGTTTCGGCGTAGCTGAACATCTCGTCGACAAAGCGGTACAGCAGCTCGAACGCGGTGTGGAAGTCGAGTTGGTCGGCCTCGCATGGCTCGGTCGCCAGGTATTCGGCACGCAGGCCGCGCACCTGGGCCTGCAGGCCTTCCTTGTAGGCGGCCAGCTCCAGGGTCAGGCGCAGCGCATCGGCGTCGGTCAGCGCCCGGCCCACGTAGGGTTGCAACAGCTCCACCAAGGTATTCAGGCCCGGTTCGATGGCACTGACGATCTGCAGCGGGCCCCGGGCGCGCAGGCGTTCCAGCAAGCGGTGCAAGGCGTTGAAGCGGGTGGTGATGGCCATGAACTCGCTGTTCATCCGCACCAGGCGGCCAGAGCGGCGGCGCATGTGCGGGTCTTCGAAGGCGGTGACGTTACGCAAGCTTTCAAGGCCCACCGCCTCGGCGATGAAACGCACGTTGCTGCTCTCGAAACGGTCACGCTGGCTGTCGCCGCGCAAGGCCTCGACCACGACCCCGGCGAACACGCCAAAGCGCTGGTACAGGGCGTTGCGCATGGCAGCACTGGCTGACTGCGGCAGAATTGCGGCGCTGACAAAGGTCGACACCAGGATGCCCAGGGCAATTTCCAATACCCGCCATACCGCCGCCATGAATGCCTGGTCGGGGTGTTGCAGCACCGGCAGGCCGATCATCGCAGCGGTGTAACCGGCCAGCACGAAGCCATAGGCACGGAAGGTACGGTAGCGCATGGCACCGGCCGAACACAGGCCCACCCACAGCGCCAGGCTGGGCAGGAACAGCTCGGTGTTCTGCGGGAAGATGGCGATCAGCGCCACCATCATTGCCGAACCGGCCAGCGTGCCAAGCACCCGGTAGAAACTCTTGGCGAACACATGGCCGCTTTGCGGCTGCATGACGATGAACACGGTGATCATTGCCGTGCGCGGTTGCGGCAGCTCCAGGCGCATGGCCAGCCACAGGGTGATGAATGCAGCGGCTAGCACCTTGAAGATGTACACCCAGGTGACGCCGTCGGTGCGCGCCCAGGCAAAGAAGCCCCGGCGCCATTCCAGGCTTTGCAGCCAGCGCACGGGCAAACTGGAAGTGCTCATTCGGCGTTATCCGGCTTCTTGTCGAAAATGGCCAGGGTGGCCGGGGTTTTCGGCGCTGCCTGGCGTTCTTCTTTCGGCACGTCCTGGCCAGCCTGAAGGCCGCCACCCAGGGCAGTGACCAGCTCGGCATGGGCGATCAGCCGCGCGGCCTGCACCTGCTGTTGCACCTGCTGCTGGCGGAACAGCAACGTTTGCGCATTGAGCACGTTGAGGTAGTCGGTAAGGCCACGCTGGAAGGCGACCATGGCGATGTCGTAGGTTTTCTGCGCGGCGGCGACCGACTCGGCGGCGAAGTGCGACTGCTCCTTCATCGATTCGCGGCGGATCAACTGGTCGGAGATGTTCTTCAGCGCACCGACCACGGTCTGGTTATAGCGCGCCACGGCCACGTCGTAACCGGCCGACGCCACGCCCAACTGCGAACGCAGGCGGCCACCGTCGAAGATCGGCAGGCTGATGGCCGGGCCGACGTTGTAGTTGAACTTGCGCCCGGTAAGGAACTCCAGCGGGCCGCCGCCGGTGGCCATGAAGCCCAGGCTGCCAACCAGGTCGACATTGGGGAAGAAACCGGCATGGGCGACGTCGATGCCGCGCGCCTGCGCGGCCACCTGCCAACGGCTGGCGACCACGTCAGGGCGCTGGCCGACCAGTTCGGCCGGCAGGTTCGACGGCAGTTTCAGCGGCGCGGCCAGGGCCAGGGTCGGGCGCTGCAACTGCGCGCCCTCCCCCGGGCCTTTGCCAGCCAGGGCCGCCAACTGGTTGCGGGTCAGGGCGATTTCTTCGTTCAGGCTGTCGAGCTGACGGTGGGTTTCCGGCAGCGGCGCTTCGGCCTGGCTGACTTCGAAGTGGGTACCGATACCGGCATTCAGGCGGCGCTTGGCCAAGGCCAGAATCTGCTCTTGCTGTTCCAGTTCGGCCTTGACGATATCGCGCTGGGCAAAGTGCAGGCTCAACTGGATGTAGGCGCGTACCACGTTGTTCTGCAGTTCCAGCTGCGCCTGGCGGGCTTCGGCCACGCTCATGTGCGCCTGGTCCACAGCCTGCTCGCTGGCATTGCGTTCACGGCCCCACAAGTCAAGGGCATAGCTGAAGCCGATGGCCGCGTTGTTATCCCAGGTGTTGGCACCGGACAGCGCGCCAGGGCCGTAGAACTGGTCTTCAGGCCAGTTGTGGCGTTTGAGCGTAGCCTGGCCGTTGGCCTGGAGCTTTTCTGCCGACTCGACCACACCGGCCATGGCCTTGGCTTCGCGCACCCTCGCCGCGGCCATGGCCAGGCTCGGGCTGCCGGCCACGGCCATGGCAAGCCAGCGGTCCAGTTGGGCGTCGCCATAGGCGTGCCACCACTGCTGGTCGGGCCAGTGGGCATCGGTTGCGGCTTCGCGAATGGCCGCGTCGGTGGTCAAGTTATTGGCTTGCAGCGTCTTGCTTTGCGGGGCAATGCCCCAGGTTCCGATACAGCCGCTCAAGGTGAGGGCAAGGGCACAGGCACTGAACGCATTGAGCGTTCTGATGATGCGACGCGGCACAGCTGCGATATCCCGAGGAAGTGGTGAGGGGGCCGGGCAATTCTAGGGGGCTGCAGCACTGGCGATAAGCGCAGATTCCTGCGAATCTTTGTTACCAAAACAGCGATAATCCGCCTTTGGTCGAAGGCAAGTTTTCATACCTTTTGCGTTACTTCGTGACACAATT
The DNA here is from genome assembly GCF_044749445.1 of Pseudomonas sp. NPDC089408. Taxonomy (NCBI): domain Bacteria; kingdom Pseudomonadati; phylum Pseudomonadota; class Gammaproteobacteria; order Pseudomonadales; family Pseudomonadaceae; genus Pseudomonas; species Pseudomonas sp. NPDC089408. The sequence continues at coordinate 131,777 of NZ_JBIVHY010000003.1, read as the reverse complement.
TTGTCCTCTACATCGAGAGTGACCTATGGACACCCTGCAAAACATGCGTGCTTTCAGTTGCGTAGCCCAATTAGGCAGCTTTACTGCCGCTGCGGCGCAACTGGATACGACCACCGCGAACGTGTCGCGGGCGGTCTCCAACCTGGAAGCCCATCTGCAAACAAGGCTGCTCAACCGTACCACCCGCCGCATAGCGCTGACCGAGGCTGGCAAGCGCTACCTGATGCGTTGCGAACAGATTCTTACCTACGTCGAAGAAGCCGAAGCCGAGGCCAGCGACGCCCATGCGCGCCCGGCCGGGCAGCTGAAGGTGCATTCGATGACCGGGGTCGGCCAGCATTTCGTGGTCGATGCCATCGCCCGCTACCGCGAATCGCACCCGGACGTGACCTTCGACCTGACCATGGCCAACCGCGTGCCCGACCTGCTCGACGAAGGCTATGACGTGTCCATCGTGCTGGCCACCGAACTGCCCGACTCGGGGTTCGTCTCGCAGCGCCTGGGTATCACCTACAGCATCGTCTGCGCTTCGCCCGATTACATTGCCCGCCACGGTGAGGCGAACAAGCCTGCCGACCTGCTCAAGCACGCCTGCCTGCGCATGGTCAGCCCGGTGATCCCGCTGGAAAAGTGGCTGTTCGACGGCCCGGAGGGCCAGGAAATGGTCAACATCACCAGCTCGCCGTTCATGGTCAACACCGCCGACGCCATGAAGACGGCTATCCGCAGTGGCATGGGCGTGGGCGTGCTGCCAATCTATTCGGCCATCGATGGCCTGCGTGACGGCAGCCTGGTGCGGGTACTGCCCGAGTACCGCTTGCAGGAGTTGAACCTGTACGCGATCTACCCGTCGCGACAATACCTGGACGCCAAGATCAAGACTTGGGTCGAGTACCTGCGCAACTCGCTGCCGGAGATTCTGGCGGCACATGAAGCGGACCTGAAAACCCATCAGGTGCTGATCGCCAACTAAAAGCAGCTGCAAGCCGCAAGCTTCAAGCCTCAAGAAAAAGCAGATCCGTGCAGGTGCTGCTTTTTCTTGTGGCTTGAAGCTTGTAGCTTGTAGCTTTTCTTTTGGAAGTAGCCCGATGAAAAAGACCGTCCTGGCCTTCAGCCGTATCACCCCGGCCATGGCCGAGCGCCTGCAGCAAGACTTCAATGTGATCCTGCCCAACCCCAAGTTGGGCGACATCAACGCCCAGTTCAACGAAGCCTTGCCCGAAGCCCATGGCCTGATCGGCGTTGGCCGCAAGCTCGGCCGCGCCCAGCTTGAAGGTGCGGCCAGGCTGGAGGTGGTGTCCAGCGTGTCGGTCGGCTACGACAACTACGACCTGGACTACTTCAACGAGCGCGGCATCGCCCTGACCAACACCCCGGATGTACTCACCGAAAGTACCGCCGACCTGGGCTTCTCGCTGGTCATGGGCTGCGCCCGTCGCACCGCCGAGCTGGATGCCTGGACCAAGGCCGGAAACTGGCAGGCCACCGTCGGCCCGGCCCACTTCGGCAGCGATGTGCATGGCAAGACCCTGGGCATCGTCGGCATGGGCAACATTGGTGCAGCCGTGGCCCGCCGTGGCCGCTTTGGCTTCAACATGCCGATCCTGTACAGCGGCAACAGCCGCAAGACCGCGCTGGAGCAAGAGCTGGGCGCGCAGTTCCGCAGCCTCGAGCAGCTGCTGGCCGAAGCGGACTTTGTGGTTATCGTGGTGCCGTTGTCCGATGCCACCCGCAAGCTGATCAGCACCCGCGAGCTGAAGCTGATGAAGCCAAGCGCGTTCCTGATCAACATCGCCCGTGGGCCAGTGGTCGATGAGGCCGCGCTGATCGAAGCACTGCAGAACGGCACCCTTCGCGGCGCCGGGCTGGATGTGTACGAGAAAGAGCCGCTGAGCGATTCGCCGCTGTTCAAGCTGCCCAATGCGCTGACCTTGCCGCACATTGGCTCGGCCACGGCCGAAACCCGCGAGGCCATGGCCAACCGGGCGATGGACAACCTGCGTGCGGCCTTGTTCGGCGAGCGGCCGCGGGACCTGGTGAACCCGCAGGTGTGGAAGGGCTGATAGCCCTGTATTGCCTGTACCGGCCTCTTCGCGGGTAAACCCGCTCCTACACAGGTTATGTGATTCGTTGTAGGAGCGGGTTCACCCGCGAAAGGGCCGGTACAGGCAACCCATCCCCTATTTAACCATCACAACAGGCCCAACCACCCTGGCCTTGGGCTTGCGAAACACCAGCACATTCCCCGCCATCACCGCCACCAGCCCCAGCAGGGCCGGCGCGGTCCATTGATACCCCTCGGCCACCGCCGACACATTCAACGCCACCAACGGAAAAAGCACCGTGCAGTACGCCGCCCGCTCCGGCCCCATGCGCCCGACCAGTGTCAGGTAGGCAGTAAAGCCGATCACCGAGCCGGGGATCACCAGGTACAGCAGCGAGCCGATGTAACGCGTGTTCCATTCCATGGCGAACGGGATACCGCTGACCAGGCAATACACCGCCAGCATCGTCGCGCCGTAGACCATGCCCCAGGCATTGGTGGTCATGGGCTTGAGGCCGGCTTTCTGTTGCATGCTGGAAAGCATGTTGCCAGCCGAAAAGCACAATGTGCCCAGCAGCGCCAGGCCCAGCCCGTAGAGGGTTTCGGGGTTGGCGGCGTGGTGCGACAGCTCCGGCCAGAACAACAAGCCCAACCCCAGCAACCCAAGCGCTCCGCCGCCTAGCACATTGCTGGCGATTTTCTGACCGAAGAAGATCCGCGCATTCAGCGCGTTCCACAGCGTGGCGGTGGAAAACACCACGGCGATCAAACCGCTGGCGATCCACTGGCTGGCGCTGAGGAAGCAGATAAAGTTGACGCAGAACAGGCACAGGCCCTGGGCCAGGCAGATCTGGTGGCCGCGCTTGTTCATCGGCTGCAGGCGCCGGGTGAGCAGCAGGAGGGCAAACAGAATCAGGCCGGCCAGGGCGAAGCGGTAGACGATCGACACCGGAATGGCGACCACGCCCAGCTGGAGCTTCAGGGCGATCCAGGTGGTGCCCCAGATCAGGACGGTGAGCAGGTAGAGTGACAGGTTCATGGCGGTGATTCCTTGGGCCTTTCGAGATCGGTGCCCGGCGCTTCGCGGCTAAAGCCGCTCCTACAGGGACCGCGCCGATTTCGCGATTGACACGGTCCCCGTAGGAGCGGGTTCACCCGCGAAGCGAGGGCACAGCCCTCGCCGATGCCTTTCAGTGTTCTCCCGGCGAGCCCCAAAGCGCTTGCACAAACTTGCGCATTTGTCCCGCCGGTGGCTGTCAGCCAGCCCAAGGCGCAGTAGGATGGGCCTCAGAGGAACCACCCATGACGCCATTCACCCAACTGCAAGTGTTCAACGCCATGCACGCCTCGCCCCACGCCCGCCTGGAGCTGAGCGCGCACCTGGGCGACGGACTGGCGGCAGCGTTGTGGAGCAACCGCGACGATGCCCGCGACTATCAGGCGCCGAGCCACCACACCCTGTCGTGCTACATCGCCGACGGTACCGGCACGTTCCGCCGCCAAAGGCCGGCCGACAAGGGCGCACCCGACAAGCTGTGCATCATGCCGGCCGGCCACGAATCGAACTGGGTGGTGAATGGAGAGATCCGCCTGGCGCACCTGTACGTCAGCGAAGCGCAGTTCGCCCTCGGCTGCGTGCGCCTGCTTGACCGTGAGCCGCGCGAATTGCAATTGCAGGAAGCGACCTTTCTGGACGACCCACAGCAGGCCCGACGCTTTCGCCAACTGATCGCCCTGGGCTGGGACGAACCCGGCGAGCGCCTGTTGGCCAGCAGCCTGGCCCATGAAATCGTCGACCATGCACTGCTCAGCCAGGTCGGGCTGCGTCAGGGCCTGCGCCTGAAAGGCGGGCTGGCGCCAAACCTGCGCCGGCAACTGGTCGACTACATCGAAGCGCACCTGGACCAGCCGATGACCCTGGGCGAGCTGGCGTTGCGCTGCAACTTGTCCGAGTACCACTTTGCGCGCATGTTCCGCGCCAGTTTCGGGCTACCGCCGCACCAGTACCTGCTGGCCCGGCGGCTGCACCGGGCTTGCCAGCTGTTGCGGCAGGGGGTGATGCCGCTGGGGGAAATTGCCCTGCTGTGTGGGTTTGCCAGTGCCAGCCATTTCAGTAACCGGTTCCGGCAGGCGATGGGTGCGACACCCGGAGAATACCGTATGGCCATTCGCGGCTGAAGCCGCTCCCACAGGGACCGCACCAGCCTCCAACACAACGCGTTACTTGTAGGAGCGGCTTTAGCCGCGAATAGGCCGGCACAGGCAGCCTCAGAACTCGAAGGTACTGGACAAACTCACCTGCCGCGCATCCCCAATCGCCACAAAATACTGGTTCACCGCCGAGCTGTAGTACACCTTGTCGAACAGGTTCTTCACGTTCAACTGCAACAGCACCTTGTGCTCGTCCAGCTTGGTCTCGTAACTGGCAAAGGCATCAGCCACGGTATAGGACGGCAGGTCGAAGGTGTTGGTCGAGTTGCCGCTGCGCTCCCCCACATAGCGCGCCCCCGTGCCGATACGCAGGCGGTCACCACCGAACAGGCTGCCATAGTCGTACACCGCCGACAGCGAGCCCGTGTGACGTGCTACGTTCTGCAGGCGGTTGCCTTTCAGGTCCGGGTCCTTGGTCACCTTGGCATCGGTGAAGGCGTAGCTGCCGATCAGGCTCCAGCGCTCGCTAAGCTGCCCGGTCAGGTCCAGTTCGACACCGCGCGAATTGACCTCACCCGCATTGCTGTAAAGTGTTTCGCCAGTACCACTGTCGAAGTTGGCTACCAGCACATTGCGCTTGGTGATGTCGAACAGCGCCAAGGTGCCGGTCAGGCTGCCCGGCATATCGAGCTTGGCCCCCACCTCCCACGACTTGCCCTCCTCCGGGGCGACCGACGAATCCAGCACCACACCACCGGACAGCGGCGCAATGCTGGAGTTGGGCTTGAACGACTCGCTGTAGCTGCCGTAGAACGACAGCTGGTCATCGACCTTGTAGACAATGCCGGCATGCGGCACCCAGGCCTGGCCACTGATATCAGTGTTGGCCTTGAACGGGCGGCCACGGCCGGCGTACTGGTCGTACTGCTGGAAGCGCGCACCGGCTACCAGGATCCAGTGTTGGTCCAAATGCAGCGCGTCCTGCAGGAAGATCGCATCGGTGCGCAGTTTGTCGGTCTGGTCACTGTCGCTGGCACGTACTGATGTGCCTTCCACTTCCTGGCCGTAGACCGGGTTCACATAGCTGAAGGTGGATTGGGCGGTCTGCCGGATCAGGTCACCGCGGAAGATCTTGCGGTCTTCGTGATCGACGCCAAACAGCAGGTCGTGCTGCATGCCGGCCAACTGCAGGTTGCCGGCCAGGCTCAAGGTTGCGAACTGGTCACGGCTCATGGCGTTGTGGGTACCGTCGATGCTGCGGGTCAGGGTGCCCTTGGCCTCGTTCACCCCGGTGACACGAACCTGGCTGGCATCGTAAGTCTCGCGATTGAAGCTATAGCCGAAGTGCAGCTTCCAGTCATCGGCCAGCTGGTGATCGACCTCCAGGCGATACAGGTCGGACCGCCCTTCCATGTCGTTGAACGGCTCGTCCAGGCGCCGTGTGGCCGGAATGTCCAGCGGGTGGCCATTGCTGCCGAACGCCGTACCGCGGTCGAACGGGTAAAGGAATTCGCGGTGCTCGTAGGCCAGTACCACCTGGGTGTCCTCGCCCAGCCAGGCCAGCGACGGCGCCACCAGCGATTCGCGGTGCACGCCGAAGTTGCGCCAATAATCCTCGTCTTCATGGTCGACAATCAGCCGATAGGCAAAGTTGCTGTCGCCCAGCGCGCCGGTGCTGTCGAACCCGCCGCCACTGCCGTTCTTGCCACTGCCATAGGTCGAATCACGCACGTTCAGTGCGTTGTACTGCTCAAGCTGCGGGCGCTTGCTGACCACGTTGATCACCCCGCCCGGGTCCTGAATGCCGTACAGCAGCGAGGCCGGGCCTTTGAGCACTTCGACACGCTCGGTGCTGGCGTTGAGGCTGCGGCCCTGCACGATGGGCATGCCATCGCGCATGATCGAGCCGTCGCGGTTGTCGCCAAAGCCGCGCTTCATCACTGTGTCGGAGGTGCCGCCGAAGTTGTTGCCCTGGGTAATGCCGCTGACATTGGCCAGGGCATCGTCGAGGTTGCGCGGGGCCTGGTCGCGGATGACCTGGGCCGGGACCACGTTGATGGCCTGGGGAATGTCCTGGTTCGGGCCCTGGCCGCGCATGATCGAGGCACTGGCCGGGGGCTGGTAGCTGAAGGCGTCCAGTTGCGAGGTGACGGTAGTGGCCTGCAGGTTGAGGGCGCCCGAGGTGTCCACCGTTTCCAGGGTCAGGGTGCGCGCGTCGATACGCCGCCAGGCCAGGCCGGAAGCGCCCAGCAGTTGCTGAAGAGCCTGCTCGGCACTGTAGCTGCCGTGCAGCGCCGGGGCCTGCACGCCGGGCAGTTCGACGGTGTAGACCACACTTTGGCCCGTGGTGCGGCTAAAAGCGTTCAGGGCCTGGGCCAGCGGCTGGGCCGGCTGGGCGAAGGCATAGGCCTGCTGTTGCTCGGCAGCGCTGGCCTGGGGGACGGCGGCGATGACAGGCAACAGGGCAAAGCCGAACCAGAGGGGGACGCAACGCGGGGAGAACTTCATGGACGCTGACCTGTGAGAGGGATATTACTGCGAATGAATCGCACTTCCACTCATTACACGGATGCCACGCCCTGTTACCTCATCCGCTTTTTGAAAATATTTCTCTTGTGGCGGCCTCTTCGCGGGTAAACCCGCTCCTACAGGGTATTGCACAGGCCTGGGGAGGGCGCTGTCCTGTGTAGGAGCGGGTTTACCCGCGAAGAGGCCACCACAGGTAACTACCGGATCAAGGTCAACCGCCCCAAAACGGTCTGTCGCGAAAAGCCCATCACCTTGCCCAACGAATCCAGCGCCAGCAGCGGTTCAGCTACCGGGAAACTGCCGCTGACCTTGCGCTGCCCCAGTTCATCATCAAGCACTAGCATGCGCCCCGGGTAATAACGCCCTAGGTCCTCGACCACCTGTGCCAGCGGCACCTGGTAGTAATTCAGCCAACCCTGGCGCCAGGCCAGACGGTTGTCGCTGTCCACCGCCACGGTTTCGCCCATGTGGCCCGCGCCGTAGGTCACCTGCTGGTTGGCCGTCAGCTCGCGCGCCACGTCGCCCGCTACCGGGCTCACCGCCACCCGCCCGCTGCGCACCGTCACCTGGCTGCCCTCGCCCTGCTGGCGCACCTCGAACTGGGTACCCAGCACCCGCACCTCACCGTCCCCTGCCTCGACCAGGAACGGTGCGCCGGTATGGGTAACCTGGAAAAACGCCGCGCCATGCAGCAAGCGCACGCGGCGCTCGCCATGAGCGAAATCGACCGCAATCGCACTCCCTGCATCCAGGGTCACCTGCGACTGGTCCTGCAAGGTCACCTGGCGAACCTGCCCGGTACTGCTGTAGTCGGCCTGCAGGTCCTGCAGCCAGTAGCCCGGGTGCCAACCACCGGCAACGCTGATGGCCAGCACCAGGCAGGCAGCCGTTGCCATTGCCGCAACCCGCGCACGCCATGGGCGCCTGGCTGTGGGCCTGGCCATGGCGTCCAGATAACGTTGCAGGCTTTCATGCTCTTGTTCAGCCAGGCGCGATGCGGGCACGGCGGTCTTCTGCCACAGCGCCCGGGCCTGGTCATAGGCTGCGCGGTGCCCGGGCTCGGCCAGCAGCCAGCGCTTGAACGCCGCCCCTTCGGCTTGCGCTGGTTGGTCGATGATACGGCTGAGCCATTGCAGGGCCGCTTGCGACTGCGCCTCGGTGATCGGCGGTAAACGGCTCATCGACGGGCACTCCCTGGCCGGCGTGGGGTGGGCGCGGGCTCGGCAATGCTCGCCTTGCACGCTTCGAGGGCGCGCATCATATGCTTTTCCACCGCGCTCTGGGACAGTTGCATGGCCTTGGCGATTTCGCCGTACTTGCAGCCATGGACGCGGTTGAGCAGGAAGATCTGCCGGGTACGCTCGGGCAAGGCGCGCAAGGCGGCTTCGATGCGCTGCAAATCGTGGTCGACCTCCAGGGCCTGCTCCGGGGCCAGGGCCATGCTCGCCTCATCCACCGGAATAGCCGCTTCGGCCACACGCTCGCGGCTGCCTTCGCTGCGCAAGTGGTCGATGGCCAGGTTGCCGGCGCAGCGCAACAGGTAAGTGTCCAGCGCCTCGACCTTGACCTCGGGGCGCCGCCACAAACGCAGGAACAGTTCCTGGACCAGGTCAGATGCCGTGGCGCGGCAGCCCACCCGGCGGCTGACCAGCGCTTCCATGCGCGCGCGCTGGGCCTGGAACACCTGGACGAAACGCGCCCGGCCGCCAGCACTGTCGGCGTCGGGCTTTATGCTTTCCCCCTGCTCGCTCAAGGGTTCACACGGCGAACACGGCCAGCAACGGGCCCAGCACCACACTGGCGGCGGCCAGGCCCAGCAGCAGGCGTGGCTGGTACGGCAGGCCGAACACCCACAGGGTCACCCCGGCCATGATCACCGCCGTCCACTCCACCAGGCCATGGGCCCAGCCACGCAGATGCACGCTGAGGACCAGCGACAGCGCCAGCAGCAGCCAACCGGCGATACGCAACAGGCGCAACTGCCGTGGGCGCGGCTTGCGCCCGAGCAGGTCGCTGAAGTGCTTTTTCATGGCCAGGCACAGGGCGACGAAGCCAGCAAAGGCGATCAGGGCGTTACCCAGCATCAGCTCGCCTCCACAGGTTCAGTGCTCGGCTTTTTTGCCGCACGCGGGGCACGCTTGGCCACCGGCTTGGCGCTGCGCAGCATCTTGCCGGCCAGCCAGGCGAGGAAAAGGCCGATGGCCAGCGCGGTAAGGTCGAAGCCGGCCATGGCCCAGTCCCCCGCAGGCACGGCGTGGTTCAGGCCTTGGCCGGTGGTCAGGCCATTGAGCAACGGCAACAGGCCAAAGCCCACTGCCCCCAATGCCAGTTGCTCACCCCAGGCGCGCCGCCCGGGGCGCAGCACAGCATGTACCAGGGACAACGCCCACACCAGCAAGAAGGTATTCACTTCCCAGTCGGCACGGCCCTCGACGCCCACCGGGATCAGCCGGTTGGCCCAGAAGAAGCCCGCCACCGCCAGCAACAGGCCGCTCATGCTGGCGATATTGAGGACCTCGACCAGGCGCAGCTCACCCGGCATGTGCTCACGCTTGGCATGCTTGAGCTGGCGCTTGCCCAGCCACATCACCAGGCCAGTGCCGATCACGGCGGTGCCGGCCACACCGAAGACGAAGTACAGCCAGCGCAACCACGGCCCGGCGAAATTACCCATGTGCAGCCCGGCGAAGCTGAAGGCGGTCATCATCGCCCCGGTCTCCGGCTTGCCTTGATTCAGCAACTCGCCCGTTGCGGCATCGAACGTCCAGTTGGCACTGCGCTTGTAAGCCACGTTGTCAGCCGAGGACTGGGTGAAGGTGACACGGGCATTGCGGTCACCCGGGTTCTGCAGCTGGATGTAACCAATGCGCGCACCCGGCTCCAGCGCCTGCACCTTCGCGTACAGGCTGGGCAGCGGTGCCAGCGGCGTCGCGACATTGGCCACCTTGGGCACATCGTCACGGCCGAACAGGTCGTTGAAGTAATCCCCGGTGTTGCCGCCATAGCTGGCCAGGATGCCCGCCGGCATCACCATGTACATGAACAGCACCAGGCTGCTGTAACTGATCATCAGGTGAAACGGCAGCACCAGCACGCCAATGGCGTTGTGCCCGTCCAGCCACGAGCGCTGGCCTTTGCCGGGGCGGAAGGTGAAGAACTCCTTGAAGATCTTCTTGTGGGTGATGATCCCGGTGACAAGCCCCAGCAACATGATGAAGGCGCAGAACGTCGATAGCCAACGCCCGAAGGGATACGGCATTTCCAGCTGGAAGTGGAAGCGGTAGAAAAATTCGCCGCCGCGGCTGTCACGTGCGTCTACCGGCTGGCCGGTCTGTGCATCGAGGCTTTTGCTGACAAAGCCTCGCCGTCCGCCATCCGGGTTGCGCCAGCTCACGCCGAGCGCTGCTTCGCGCTCGCTCGGCAAGCGGATCATCCAGTTGCTGGCGTGGCCAGCGTTGGCTTCGAGGTAACGCTGTGCCAGCCCCAGGCTCGCTGCCGGGTCGAGCGCATGGCGGCGCACTTCGGGTTGCGACCAGTGAGTGATCTCGTCCTTGAAGTACGACATCGTGCCGGTCAGGAAGATGGCGAACAACAGCCAGCCAAAGATCAGGCCGGTCCAGGTGTGCAGCCAGGCCATGGCCTGGCGAAAGCCTTCTTTCATGGGTTTTTCATCCAGTAGGCAACGCCGCTGATCAGGCCCAGCAGCACGCTTGGCACCAGCACGCCCAGCCACGCGCGCCAGGCGCTGCGGCAGGCGAAACACCAGATGAACGCCAGCAGGTAGAAGACGAACGATAGCAGCAGGCCGGTAACCGTGGCATCGACCTTGGGCAAGGGCGCCACCAGGGCGACACACACGCTGGCCATGGACGCCAGCAGGTAGCCGCCCAGCAGCGCGGCCAGGCTGCGTGAGGCCACGGCCAGGCGATAGCTGAGCGGGAGGCCGGCGGTTTTGCGCGTCATGGCGAAGGTCCGGGCGTTTTCGGGGATGCAATAATAATGATTTCAATTCTCATAAGCAAAACTCTTCAAGCCTGCGCGGGCTATTGTAGGAGCGGCCTTGTGTCGCGAAAGGGCTGCAAAGCGGCCCCGACAATCTGTGCTGCGAAGCTGAGAACCTGGGGCCGCCTTGCGGCCCGATCGGGACACAAGGCCGCTCCTACAGGTGACCGCGCCAGCCGGCGATTGCCGAGAACCTTGCCCGCACATATAATGCGAACAATTCTTACTACCAGTTGCGCTGAATTGCGCCGGAGTATCACGGTGCACAGCGCGCGCTCTTCCACTGTCGAAGGCCTCTACCACACCCATCACAACTGGCTCACCAGCTGGTTGCGCCGCCGCCTGGGCTGCCCGCAGAGTGCCGCCGACCTGGCGCAGGACACTTACCTGCGCCTGCTCCAGTCACGCGAAACACCGCAACTGGTCGAACCTCGCGCATTCCTCGCCACCGTGGCCAAACGCGTGCTGTGCAACCACTTCCGCCGTCAGGAACTGGAGCGCGCCTACCTGCAAGCCCTGGCCCAAGTACCGGAAGCAGTAGCGCCCAGCGAAGAAGACAAAGCTCTCATCTTCGAGACTCTGCTCGAACTCGACCGCCTGCTGGACGGCCTGCAACCTCTGGTCAAACGCGCCTTCCTGCTAGCCCAGGTCGATGGCCTGGGCCAGGGCGAAATCGCCCGCGAGCTGGGCATATCGCTGGCCACGGTCAAGCGCTACCTGAGCAAGGCGGCCATGCGCTGCTACTTCGCCCTGTGAACGCGACGTTCTCCCCGCAGGTGGCGGAGCAGGCCGTGCATTGGCTGATCGAGTCGCAGGGCGATGACTTTGGCCAGAGACAACAACAGGCGTTCGACCGCTGGCTACAGGCCAACCAAGAGCATCAGCGGGCCTGGGCGCACATTCAGCAGGTCAACCAGCGCTTGCGCGGTGTGACATCGCCAGTGGTGCACGCCACGCTGCAAGCCCCTCCGTCACCAGCCCGTCGGCGCGCGCTCAAGACCTTGCTGCTGGTGGGTATCACCAGTGCTACCGGGCTTGGTCTGCAACAGCACAACCGGTTGCCGGGTCTGATGGCCGACTACCGCAGCCCGCTCGGCCAGCGCCGGCGCATGCAGCTGGACGACGGCAGTGTGCTGCAACTGAACACGCGCAGCGCCGCGGACGTGCGTTTTGACGGCCAGCAGCGCGTGTTGCGGCTGTTCGAAGGTGAACTGGCGCTGCAGGTGGCCAGCGATGCTCGGCCATTGCTGTTGCGTACCGCGGAGGGGGCGCTGCGCTTGGACAGTGGGCGCTTCAACGTGCGCCAGTTCGATGGTTACAGCGTGGTTTCTGTATTCGAAGGTGTGGCCAGCGCCGCTGGGCAACCCCTGTTGGCCGGGCAGCAGGCACGTTTTGCTGGCGCATGGCGATCGGTGGCGGCACTCGACCGTAATGTCGGGGCCTGGGTCGACGGCATGCTGGTGGCATCGCAGATGCGCCTGGCCGACTTCCTCGCCGAGCTTGGGCGATATCGCCATGGGCAACTGGGCTGCAGCGATCAGGTTGCCGACCTGCGCATTTCCGGGTCGTATCCGCTGGATGACAGTGAACGCATCCTGCAGATGCTGGAGGTGGCGCTGCCGGTGCGGGTGCGGCGGTTTACCCGGTATTGGGTGACGGTGGATGTGGGGTGAGTCTCAGGTGCTCGCCGCGAGTTGTGCAGGGGCGCTCGATCTCACAACCAATACAAAACTTACGACGAACACGCGCAAAAAAACTTCGATTCCCCTGAGCCATTTTCCCAACCTCGCGTGACAGACATGGCAAACCCCCTCTGTCAGGACCCGACCCATGCCGTTGCGCCCAAGCCCACTTGTTCACGCCCTGCTGCTCAGCACCACCCTCGTGCTGGCCATGCCCGCCGCCCATGCTGAATCGCGCAGCTACCACATCGCCGCCGGTTCGCTTGAAGACGCCCTCAACCAGTTCGGCCGTGAAAGCGGTGCGCTGATCTCGTTCGGCTCGCAACTGACCCAAGGCATGAACACGCAAGGCCTGGATGGCCAATACGACGTACGCGAGGGCCTCGATGCGCTGTTGCGCGGCAGCGGCCTGCAAGCGCGGCAGGAAACCGACAACGCCTTCAGCCTGCAGCCCGTAGCCAGCGCAACTGCAGGCGCCGCCGTCGAGCTGGGTGCCTCTACCGTGGTCGGCGACTGGCTGGCCGAGGCGCAGCAGGACAATGTCTTCGAACATCCTGGCGCTCGTGACGTGGTGCGCCGTGAAGCGTTCGAACGCAGCGGTGCCACCACCGCCCGCGAAGTGCTCAACCGCATCCCCGGGGTCAACGCCCCCGACAACAACGGCACCGGTAGCCACGACCTGGCGCTGAACTTCGGCATCCGTGGCCTCAACCCGCGCCTGGCCTCGCGCTCAACGGTGCTGATGGACGGCATCCCGGTGCCCTTCGCCCCGTATGGCCAGCCACAACTGTCGCTGGCTCCGTTGAGCATGGGCAACATGGACGCCGTGGATGTGGTGCGCGGCGGTGGCGCCGTGCGCTATGGCCCGCAGAACGTCGGCGGCATCGTCAACTTCGTCACCCGGGCTATCCCCGATCAGGCCACGTTCAAGGCCGCCATGCAGAACCAGATCAGCCCGTCCTCCAGCCACGATGGGTTCAAGAACAGCGCCAACCTGCTGGTCGGCGGTACCAACGCCAACGGCCTGGGCGGCGCATTGCTGTACTCCGGCACCCGTGGCGGCGACTGGCGAGAGCACAGCGACACCCAGATCGACGACCTGATCCTCAAGGGCAAGCTGCAACTGGACGAAGCCAACAGCCTGCACGCCATGGCCCAGTACTACGAGGGCGAAGCCGAGATGCCCGGCGGCCTGAGCACCGCCGACTTCGACGCCGACCCGTACCAGTCCACCCGCCTGAAAGACAAGTTCTGGGGCCGCCGCACGCTGTTCAACTTCGGCTACGACTACAAGCAGGACGACCGCCAGTTCAGCGTCAACAGCTTCTTCACCAAGACCCTGCGCAGCGGCTACCTGGACCAGGGCAGCTTCGTATCGCTGTCGCCACGCGAGTACTGGGTACGCGGTATCGAAACCCGCTTCTCGCAGGGCCTGGCCCTGGGCGGCAGCTGGCACGAACTGGGCATCGGCTACCGCTACATCAACGAAGCCGGCCACGAGCTGCGCTTCCGTGAACCGGTCAACGGCGACCTGCCCACCACCGCCAGCCGCAACGACCGCGACACCCGTGGCAGCACCGAAGCCCACGCCCTCTACCTGGACGACCGCATCGACATCGGCCGCTGGACCATCACCCCGGGCGTGCGCTACGAGATGATCGACTCGGAGCAGAGCAACAAGCTCAGCGGCCAGCGCTACCAGGGTAGCTACAACACCGCGCTGCCGGCACTGAACGTGATGTACCACCTGACCGACAGCTGGAACCTGTACGCCAACACCGAGGGTTCGTTCGGCAGCGTGCAGTACAGCCAGATGCCCAACCGGGTCAGCAGTGGCGAAGTGAAACCGGAAAAGGCCCGTACCTGGGAAATGGGCACCCGCTACGACAACGGCGACCTGCAGGCCGAGATCGGTGCGTTCCTGATCAACTTCGACAACCAGTATGAGAGCAACCAGACCAACGATTCGGTAATCGCCCGCGGCGAAACCCGCCACCAGGGCATCGAGACCAGCATCCGCTACGCGCTGGACGGAGTGAGCCCGGCGCTGGCCGGCTTCGACGTGCACGCCAGCTATGCCTTCGTCGATGCCACCATCCGCGAGGACGGGCCGAACAAAGGTAACCAGGTACCCTTCTCGTCGCGCCACAAGGGCAACCTGGGCCTGGGTTATACCGAAGGACCGTGGCAGCTCAACCTGGACGGCAGCTTCCAGAGCAGCCAGTACGCCGACAACGCCAACACCGGCACCGAAAGCGCCGACGGCAGCACCGGGCGCATCCCCGGCTACATGCTGGTCAGGACCCGCGCCGGCTACGATTTCGGCCCGCAGCTGTCGAACCTGAAGGTGGCGGTGGGCGTGAAGAACCTGTTCAACCGCGAGTACTACACACGCTCCTATGACGACAACAACAAGGGCAAGTATGTGGGTGAGCCGCGGACCTTATATGTGCAGACGTCAGTTGAGTTCTGATCGATTGTATGGGGCCGCTGCGATGGGCTGCACAGCAGCCCCAATTGCAACAAGAAATTTATTTTCGAAAAGGGCTTGAATTCGTTCCCCGGTTGCCTGACCTTAGAGTCAAGAGGCGCAGAAATTCCAAGAGTCTCAAGGACCTGGACGCGCCTCCATGCGAGCAAGCTGAATAAGGATTGAATCATGCAAATCCAGGTCAACAGCAGCAACCATTTCGAAAGCAACGCCCGGCTCGACCAGTGGGTCCGCAGTACACTGGAAAGCTCTCTTGAGCGCTTCGAGGACGACCTCACCCGCATCGAGGTGCACCTGCGCGACGAGAACGGCGCCAAACCCGGACCGCATGACAAACGCTGCCAGATGGAGGCTCGCCCCAAAGGCCACCAACCGATTTCCGTGACCCACACCGCCACTTCGCTGGACCAGGCAGTGGACGGTGCCGCCACTAAACTCAGCCACGCGCTGGAACACTTCTACGGCAAGCTGCGCAGCAAGCGCGGCGCCCTGGAGCTAAGTGACCCGGACGCCTGATCGCCCCACTGAAAACGCCCGGCCAAGTGCCGGGCGTTTTCGTTTGTACCGATCAATGGTGCTGAACCAACCTGCAAACCAGCCGGTCAACTCCTGCATTCATTCACCGCAGAAGCAAGACCATGAACAACCCCTTCGACCGGATCAGCGCCGCCTTCGCCCCCGAGTACCGGGTCAACCTGAGCATTGCCAACCTCGACGGCAGCATCATGCTCACCCTGTCCGACGACGCCGGCGTGGTCGCCAAGCGCCTGATCACCCAGGCCCAGCGCAACGACCCGGTGCGTTTGCAGCGGGTCATCGACAGCATCCGCCTGGGGCTGGCCATCGAACTGGGCCAGAACCCGATGCAGGTACTGGCCGCACTGACCCGCGATGCCAGCCACGAGCCGCGCGCGTTCATGGCCAACTGAGGGCTACTTGCCCTCCTCCACTTCCTTGCCGTTTGCATCCAGCACCTTGGTCGAGGGGTAGCGGTACGAGGCGTAGCGCACCACCAGGATCGAGAACGCCAGCAACAGGATCCCCCCGCACAGGTACAGCAGCCCTTCGTCCGGCGCCTTGTGGTGCGAGACATCGCCGATCAGCAGGCGGGTCAGCGCAGTGATTGCCACATACAGCAGGAAGCGGATCGGCATGTGGTTGGTCTTGAAGTAGATCCCGACCATCGCCCCCAGCTCCAGGTAGATGAACAGCAGCAGGATGTCATCGACACTGATCCCGCCCTTGCCGAGCATGTCCAGGAAGGTCACCACCGCCGCATAGGCTGTGATTGCGCCAATGCCGAACAGCGCCAGGTAATGGAAGGCCTCGACGCACAGGTTGCCCAGCGAGTCGGCCGAGCCGTGCAGGCCCTTGCGCAGCTTTTCTGCCCATTTGATGTTCACGATGTTCCATTCCCCGATACGGCTTGTGAAGGATGATGCGTCACCGGTGTGACGCTTGTGCCATGCAGTTAAAGGGCCAGGCCCTTGCCTTGGAAGGCGGCCGATTGCCGCAGGGCACTTTGCGGCGGGGTGGGTTGTGTGGGGGCTGCCAGGTGTTCGGCTTGGCGGTTTTAGCGCCTGTGAGATCGAGCGCCGCCCGCGCGGCGCTTCGCGGCACAAGGCCGCTCCTACATCTGTTTCGGGCCAGTTACTCCTGCTTCCTGCGCACTCGCTCCCTGGGTGCATGGCTGGAGATTGCAGAAAAGCATGGGCGACACCTTCGATATCGAAGGGAAAAACAGATTTAACACATTTCTTGTAGGACATTTCTCAAAGACACTCCATGCCATTGTGGTGTAGGGGAATGCGCACTAGTCTCGGGTGGTCGTTGCCAATCAACGATCGGCTTTGACAGGCCGCCCTGAACTAACCACATGGCTTTGCCTTTATGGCAGCTGTCATGGGCACCTCGTGTGCGCCGGCTTTTTTTAGCCAGACCAGACACCAGAGAATTTTCAGGGGATTGAACAATGACAACAGAAGACACCCAATTCACCGTCGGCAAGACCACCTTCTACCAGGGCAAAAATCGCACCCACCCGCTGTTCCGGATCGAGCCGGGTATCCCGTGCCGGGATGCCCGCGAGCAGTCTTCGGAGTTGATGGGGTATGTGCGCGAACTGACCATCACCGGGCTGATGGACGAAAAGCCGATGATGATCTGGGCTGCCCATTACCTGAGTGCGATGGCCAAAGCACTGATGGATGATGCTGAGTTGGGGATGAAGCAGTGAGGGGTTGGCTTTAGATCGCATTAGGGCCGCCATGTGTCCGACACAACAATTTCAGCGCCTATGAGATCGAGCGCCGCCCGCGCGGCGCTTCGCGGCGCAAGGCCGCTCCCACATCTGTCTCGGGCCAGTTACTCCTGCTCCCCCCGCACTCGCTCCCTGGGTGCATGGCTGGAGATGGCAGAAAAGCATGGGCGGCACCTTCAATATCGAAGGGAACACACAAAGCGGGCAGCGGTGAACTCACAGAAGAGACTGGCCCGAAACAGATGTGGGAGCGGCCTTGCGCCGCGAAGCGCCGCGCGGGCGGCGCTCGATTTCACAGGCACTAAAGTTGTTGAGCCAAACACCCCGCAAACCGCCACGCTACAATTTCTGCTTGCGAACCAACCAACATTGCCATTACTGTATATAGATACAGTAAACCGCAACACAACCAGCAAAAAGGCATAGAGGTGATGAATGGCCGTCGAAGTGGTGTACCGCAGCAGCCGCGACCCGGAGCGCTTGTCCGCCGTTTTCTACACCTAATGCCTGTCCAGTTAGTGTCAAAATGCTTTGTTTTATTGTTTTAAATCAGCGCGTTAGACGCCAACTGACAAATCAGATACAGGAAGGCGGTGCATAGATTTTCGAAAGGACCTATGCCTAGTTATCAATGTTCATATGAAGACAAGCACGGATCGTAGAGATAACATCCATCGGATAGAATTTTTTTCAGGGCATTGCCCCAGGTAGGCAGCCCTTTAATTTTTGAGAGGCCATCATGGCAGTAGAAGTACTTTACCGAAGCACTCGAGATTTGGAGAAGGTTTTTTTGGATCGAAAACTAGCCGATGCACATGATCAAATGCTTGAATTGGCAGAAATTTTAACTTCCGTTCTCATTAAAAATGTACCAGGTCTTGACGAAAAACAAGCGGAGGACGCAAGCATTTTTATGGCGAAAAATAGAGCAATCTTTGCGTCGGCGTTTAAGAGTGGTGCTAATGCGTTGGATCAGTTGACAGGGAAAGACGATAGCGCCAACTGAGATGGTGTCACAACACATAGCCAACCCATTTGATGCATGGCGGAATCAGCATGCTTGAACGTCCCGCTTTCGGCTCCATAATCGCCCTTGATAATGGATAGCTATGGACGGGACGGTGCTTAAACTACTGAGCCTAGAAGTCCGATCGAATGCCCGATGCATCGAGAGTTTCATGGTCTTCGGATGTACTCGCCGCAGAGTCGATCCAATCCTCCTCTTGATCGTGCCAGTCGCCCGTGTCTACCATCAAAGAGTCTTCGACGAACTCTAGCGCCTCAGGATTTGGATTTGCCGCTTCGCAGGTCAATTCGCAGGTGTAATCGAACGACTCATCCAATTCGGCTCCATCGCCTCTTCTGAGATCAGAGTTAGATCCCCACTGCAGTGTTACCCCTATGCTACCGCTTACCCTGATGTGTACAGTCTCTGAGGTAATACTGGTAACCTCATGCGATTCCACATAGATTTCTTCAAGGGAATAGTGCGAGGCTAGCTCATCTACAGCGTCCAAACTTTCCCCAACAATCTGCTGGACCGTCGCATCATTGATCGCATGCGATAAACGATCCCCGACGGCGGCTCTGCACTCTTGGATGCAGGCCATCAGTCCGGCCACGGCTTCGATTGTTTCTACTGCGAGGTGCTCGATGTCGTCCTCCTCCATGAGGAAAACTTCTGGTGTGATGTGGACGTACCCGTTCAAACGGACTACGGCATCTCGAAGCTCCTCAAACTCCTGAGCGAAGTCCAACCGGAGCTTTGTTCGCACGTAGTGGTTGGAAAGCCCGCCCTGCGTTGCATACACACACCGCTCGACTCGCGTTACCTCCGGGACAACGCCTTCTGCCTTCTGCTGCCACCATATGCACTTTTTCACCTCGGCGTCTGGAGCCAGGCGCTTCAGCGTGTGACCCACCAGCTCGCGCATAGCAAAGGCGAAGTTATGAAAGCGAAGCCTGTTCCTGCGGTCTTCGAGATTAAACATCGCAGCTTCATAAAGGCAACGCTCGAACTGAGCATCACCGATTAGCTGCAAGATCCTTTCGTCCATGTTCTTCCTCTCGTCTACGACCATTCCGCATCATTGCTCAGAGCGGGGATGGAAGTCACCTACAGGCTAAGCACAACGGATGTTAAGCGCATCAGCTGGCCATGCAGTCAGGGCTTGGCCAATAATGACCTAGCAAGGGGCAACAACCCCAGATCCACACGATACACCCACGAGGATGTACTCGGCGCGGTAGAGAAGATCGCAAAGAAGAAAGGAAAAGGGAATGCAACTGTTGACGACATTGTCGCGAAGGTCCCCTTTGGATTCTGGGAAACGATTATCAAAGGCTTGAAGCATAAATCGCACCCTGCTGGCATGCAGGCTAGCGTTTTATCAATAGCATTTCCAAACGCCCCTGACCTTGCTACGACGCCATACGATGATGCGGCGTTTGTCGATAGACTGGCCAACCTACTTAGCCAAGTACGAGATGTTCGAAATAGGATTGGCCATCACGATCAGATCTGGAGAACGCCGGAGTTTGACTCCTATGGCAATCTGGGCTTTATACCTCGCCGGCCACGCCAAACGGTAAACAGCCTCCGTTTGCTCGCAAACCAAATATCTTGGCTAGCAGGCTGGATAGATCCCGAAATTACTAATTACATTAAGGCGTCCGATCACTGGTGGTCCCTGCAAGCTCTGCTGACAAAAGAAGCATTGACAGTCTATCGGAAGAACGGTGGTAGGGTCGGTACCTACGAGGCGGTGATTCGGATGACACCACAGCATGAAGCCGTCACTTGGCCTAACAAGACTCCTCGTACACCTGAAAAAATCCATAGGATCAATCGTCGCAGAGTAACTAAAAATATTTTCTATTGAAGCCAGTTACTGTTGATGAGCCGTTCGTTAGTCTTGAAAAATTCATAACCTGAAGGCCTATGCTCATACTGCACTGGGCAGCGCAAGCCTCTCCCCAAAATACACCTGGGCCAGCCTAGGCTCACTGACAACCAGTTGATCGCTGGGTGGAGAAAGTCCTAAGCTTACTGGCAGGAGATTAAACAGTTTAGGATGACAACATCTGAAACTCGCCTCCATAAAGATAGCACTGATTGCAGCTAATTCAATAGTAAAAACCAAGATAATTACTCTAGAATAGTCTATTTGCCTTCTAAAAGCCGTAACGATAAATTAAATGCGTAAGCTACTTTAATCATCCACTCACGCGTAGATCGCGCTCAGCCAAAAAAATAATTTCAGTGACCTTGAGGTTATCTCGCTGAGTTGAGTGATGAATGCTGTAACAAGCCCCGCCTACTACCTTATAGATATAGCCCTCTTCTGTTCCTGACGCGTCTTCAGCAATGCTCACTTCCTGAAGCGGTTCCATCACCCAGTCGTTACCGCCTCTCATGTGACCAGGTGACATCAGATGTGCTTGCGCGAGCCATGAGCGGTCATCAAGCTCCGAAAGCATCTGCTGTAGGATCGGTACCGTGGGGATCATCAGCATGCTGCCCACGATGTCGTCACCGTAATCGCGCACAAGCTCCACGTAAAACCATGGGTGGTGCAGCTCCAGCTCAATAAATTTCCAGTGACGGCTGGCGGGCTCGCCGAAAATACCGGCTGGGCTGAGTTCGGCATGGCTATAGGTCTTGAACATCGAAAAACCCTCAAAATATTAACAATAGTTAATGGATGTATGGCGTTCAAGACGGCTTCATCATTCCTTTTGTAGGAATGAAAAAATGGAGCTGAAACAGGCATTTGGTAAGGCCATGAGGTTGCTGAGGAAATCTCGTAGCCTCAGCCAAGAAGAGTTCGGCGGCCACAGTAGCCAAACCTACCTTAGTCAACTGGAAGCCGGAGGAAAGGGCCCTACCCTCGAAATGGTGCATGGGCTCGCCTCTGTCATGAATGTTCATCCTTTGACGATCTTGACCCAGTGCTACCTTTTTATGGACAAGGATGCCACTCTGGATTCAATCATTGAGCGCGTTCGTGAGGAGCTAAGCGTGACGCCATCGGACCGATGAGGAGGGGCGCCTGTCCCCCTTCAGCATGGACTGAGATGTCCGATCGGATGCAACCAAAGTCTGCGCGATCTGACCCTGCGGCTGGTTTGATCTTGGGCGCTACCTACGTGGAAGAGGAGAGGCAATGAAGGGCCGACGGAAGGTAAAGACTGATAAGTGGCGTATAAAGTCGGAAAATGAAGACGACGCCCGAAGGCTTTTGCGAAGGCGGGTACAGACGCAAGGAAGGTTTCTCGACATAGCAGCACATGCCGGCAAAGGAATGGAACCTGTTGGCCGAATTGCCGGTTGAGAGATAGGCTTTCACCTTTGAGGTTTGCAAATGAAGGATCCTCAGATATTAGCGCTGTGCCCATGCTCGCCGCAGGGGTGCTGGAGCATCGACCACCGAAGCTTCAAGGGCAGGTGCGAAGAAATCGTGCATCTGGCAACGCTGGTGCTTGGCAGTCGAGTGCTTGCCGCGCAATGGCTGTACAAGCCAGCAATCGGGCTAAGGCATCAGTCACCTTGCAGCACCTTGGTGACTCGATCGGGCTACCAGCAAGTTGTGACACTCCTAGGACGAATTGAACACGGTGTCTACACTTAACGCCGTTGGGTTCCATGCCAGAGGACCTGTCTACATCTCGTCTGACATAGGATTAGCTGTGTCTATCGCAGGATCTAACTCGAACCGCATCAAGCGTATGCCTAAGGGGAAGCCCCTTTGTTAGGAAGGTATTCGAGCGAACGGGCTCACGCTCCGCGGTAAACAAAGCTCTGTCTCGGATGGTGCTCAGTGGTTCGATAGCGCGGTCATTAGCGACTGGCTGCTTGCGACCTCAAGCAGACACGGCCCTAAGCTGAGTTGTCAGCGCCATCGCCGCCAGCCGGAAGCAGGATTATCACTAAACTCCTTCATACTTGCGAAAGCAGAGCTTGCCGGTGCTGGCTCCAACATCCAGCCTTCGCAGTGGGTCGAATGCTGCCAGTAGGGGGCAAGTGGGCGTAGGATGGAGGCTTCCCCATCAGCTCATAAGGAGCCGCCCCTTATGAATGAATCCGTGCGGACAACCTTGAAATGCCAAGAACCAGGTGATGGTACTGGGGATGTCATCACTGACCTCCCGGACGATATCCTCGAACGCATGGGTCTCAAAATCGGTGATTCCCTGAGCATACAGCTGATAGGCGGGAGCATAGTGCTAAAGCCAATTAGTGATGCAGACGCCCAGCCCTAAGGCAGCTTTCGACCCACAGCGGTCGTTGTCGACCGGCCGCTTCATAGGTCGATTACGCTCAGTCGCCACCTGCTGCGACCCAGGTTACCCATGACTAGAACGGCAGCAACCGAGATGCCAGCCTAGGTCTCAACACTGGTCAATGCGCTTGATTGGCCCGAATTGCTTGAACGTACACTGCAGGCGCATCGCTCGCGGTACAAACGGATCGTGGAACACTGCGGTGGCAAGGTCGACATTCACAGCGAGCAAAACCTGGGCAACCAGATTCAACTGACTTTTCTGCTCTCCAATTGAATATTGCAGCTGATACGAGCGAGTATTTCAATCGCACTTCGAGCATTCAGAGGCCGGAGTACGTGCTTCCGGCCAAGGGCTTGCAAGGGGCAGTGAAGTCTAGGGCTGAGCGATACGAGGATGTCTGGACGCTCATCATCCCGAGCACCGTGTGGAACAGGTTGTCATGGCTCAATGGCGAGTTTGTCTGGGCTTTCAAGCAGCCCATATTCAGCCGTTCGCTCTTCGCGATAGAGTCAGACATCCAGAGCACCATTGGCACCTTGGTTTGCTCGTCCGGGGCCATCGCATAGGGCAGCCCATGTAGGTAGAGGCCACCCTCTCCCAGTGACTCCCCATGATCCGAGACGTACATGAGCGCAGTGTCGAATTTGGTGTTCGCAGCCAGGATGTCGATCAGCCCGGCCGTTACGTAGTCGGTGTAGAGGATCGAGTTGTCGTAGGCATTGATCACCTCCTGCTGCTTACATTTGTCGAGCTCATTGGTCTCGCAGACCGGCTCGAATTTCTTGAACTGCGAGGGATATCGCTTGTAGTAGGCTGGGCCGTGGCTGCCTTTGTAGTGGAGCACCAGGACAGCATCGCCTTCCTGACGGTTGATGAAGTCCTCCATTTCCGAGAGCAGCACCCCGTCCTTGCACTCGTCGCTGGTGCACAGCTGAGCATCCGCATGTTGGGTAGCCTTGTGGTTAGGCACCCGGTCACAGACCCCTTTACAGCCCGAATTGTTGTCAGTCCACATTACGCTGATGCCTGCGCGCTGAAGCACATCGAGTAGCCCTTCTCGGCTCTTGGCCAAGCCGTCCTTGTACTCATCCTTGCCGACGTCCAGGAACATGCACGGCAGTGATACCGCGGTGGCGGTGCCGCAGGAACTCACATTTGAGAAGCTTATGACATTGCGTTTTTTCAGTTCCGGATTCGTATCACGGGAGTAGCCATTGAGGGAGAAGTTGGCAGAGCGTGCTGTCTCCCCCACTGCCAGCACCAGCAGCTTGGGTTTGCGAGCTGCTCCCTGCCTTTTCACTACTGCATCGGTACCGATGGTGGTCAGTTCTTTCGGCGTGGCCAACTGACGTTTCAGGTAGCCATGACTGGCCGCAAACAGGTTGGTGGGAACCAGAATGAGCCGAATCTCCCGGTTGTTGCGCAGCAAGGACGCATAAGACTGGTATTGGCTCAGCACAATGCCGGCAAGGGTGACTAGGGCAAGCGAAAGGACAATGAGTCTACTGGCCAACGCTTTGATCCAGGGCTTACGTCGGAGCGGCACCTGACTGATCAGGTAAACGGGCAATCCCCCTACCATTGCCACCCAGAGGCCGAGCTTCCAGTTCAGTAGCTCGGAGACCTCACTGACGTCGGTCTCCACGACGTTGGTGAACATGGTGTAATCAATGACGATGCCGTAAGCATTCATGAAGTAGCTGGCGAAAGCCGCACTGATCAGGATCAGGCACAGTAGCGGTTTGGCGAGCCGTGCCCATGACAGCAGACTGAGTATGGTAAACACCCAAGCAAACACAACAACTGGCAGGCTACTCGCGAGCAGCCAATTAACTTCATCGGCATTGAAAATCAGCCGCGTAAGAACACGCCAAAGCTCAGCGTTCGTAAATAGCAACAACCAAAGAGTTACCAGCCCGATGAGCAGATTGGTGCTGATGCCTTTTTGTCGAGTACTGCGAATAGCAAAGATCAATCTACTGAACAGGGTGTGAACAATGGATTTCGAAGGTGTCATTATCAAACTCTAGGAGGCTGCTGATCCATGACGCATGGCTATGGAATCCTCGGTAGCTACCAGGCAAACCATCGACAGATACTGTGCGAAGGTGGGCGTGCGGAGCGCCAGAGACCCCGAGCCCTATGGCTTAAGGGCGCTTAGGATGTTTGAGGCAAAAGAATTGAATGAGAAGTAAACTCTCGCTAGGCGCATTATTTCCGGAACACGATAACGACACGATGACCTCGTGATTACAATGCTGTCAGAATCGCAGCAATGGCTTTTTTGATTGTGATCGACCAGGCTATGATAAAAAATCGGACACGTTCGACTGCTGTGTGGTTAGTGCCACCCAGCGAATTAAATTAAATTTCATAAACAAAATGGGCTTGTTTTGTCGTACGCTCATTTTGAACTTTTACTTCAATTTAGAAGTCTTTCTCGCGAGCAGAACACTTCCTTAACTTTTGCCCGTGCTTATGTCACTTATCAATGAGGGACGAACACCATGAGCTTTTTCAAGAACATCTTGGGCGGCCACCACGGCCGGGGAAACCACGGCGGTGGTAAGCACCACAGTGGTGGGCACGGGAGCGATCGGCATGACCGCTATGACCAGCAGCAGAGCTGCGACGGCAATGACCGGGTAATTGACAGTGGGCGGGCAATATCCCAAGCCCCAATCACTGATCTGCAGCCTTGCAGGCAGTGCCGGACCGCTAACGCCCCATCTGCGCGCTTTTGTCTAAACTGCGGAACACCACTATCGAGTGGCTGCAAGGCCTGCGGCTCCTCGCTGACGTCAGGAGCGAAATTCTGCAGCCAGTGCGGCCAAGCCACGCCTTAGCGCCTGGCCACCCTGGTAAGCCAACGCGACCACCCCCCTGCGCAAGGAGAAATACGTGGGATCGAATCATGATCATGGCAGTGCAGCAGTACGTGAGGGACATCAGAAGAAGCTAGTCATGGCATTGGCCCTGACTGGCAGCTTTATGATTGCTGAAGTAATCGGTGCATGGATAACCGGCAGCTTGGCGCTGCTGTCGGATGCATCTCACATGTTCACTGACACCGCCGCCTTGGCGATATCGCTGATTGCGCTCCAGATAGCCAAGCGGCCGGCGGATCAAAAACGAACCTTTGGCTATGCGCGGTTGGAGATCCTGGCCTCCACGCTCAACGCAGTCCTGCTCTTCCTGGTGGCAATGTACATCTTGTACGAAGCCTACCAACGCTTCTTCATGCCGACGGAGATCGCCACTGGCGCGATGATGTGGATCGCGATCGCTGGCCTGATCATCAACCTTATTTCGATGCGTCTTCTGGCATCTGCCAGCAACGAGAGCCTCAATGTCAAAGGGGCTTACCTCGAAGTTTGGAGCGACATGCTCGGATCGTTGGGCGTAATCATCGCGGCTCTCATTATCCGCTTCACTGGCTGGACCTGGGTCGACACGATTGTCGCTGTTGCAATCGGCCTCTGGGTACTGCCGCGGACATGGCAGCTGCTTCGCGAGAGCCTGGGCATCCTCATGGAGGGTGTCCCAAGGGGGCTTGACGTCGCGGCAATCGAGACCACCATCCGCAACGTTGATGGCGTCACTGATGTACACGATTTGCACGTTTGGGCCGTCAGTAGCGGCAGCAACGTGATGACTTCGCACGTAGTAGTGGGTGACACAGCAGATGGAGATGCCGTGCTGGCGGGCGTCGTGGAAGCGGTCAGCGATGCGTTCGAAATCCACCACTGCACCATTCAGATCGAGCGCGCAGCTTTCCACCAGAGCATGCCGTTACCGTCGCACTGATCGGTTGGTAACCACCTGGTCAACGCACCACTCTTCAAACAGAGAGAGTGGTGTCGTAAAGGAAAGATCGGGAATGATAGGCGTCAAAACGGCAGGAGCACTTCGTGAGCGCCTTGGGAAGATTCCGACAGACTCTCTCGAGTGCCCGTAGGAGGTTCAGCAATGGCTTGGATCATCACGAAGTACTTAGTCACTGCCGGAATAGTGATTCTAGTATCAGAGCTGGCAAAACGTAGCGACAAGCTGGGTGGCCTAGTTGCCGCTCTGCCTCTGGTCACGGTCATGACGCTGATCTGGCTGTACTTGGAAAACCAGAGTATGGAAAAGATAGCTAATCATGCCTGGTATACGTTCTGGTACGTCCTTCCAACCCTGCCAATGTTTATCACTTTTCCGGTGCTGCTGCCCAAACTGGACTTTTGGCCGACGCTTATCATCAGCATCATCATCACCATGGTAAGTTTTGGGGGCTTTGCTCTGCTGCTACGTCGTTTTGGCATCGAGTTGCTGTGAGCTAAGCGCCGGGGGCAGCAAGTGGGTGGCCGCTCACCGACTATTAACGCACTCGCCTTTCACCAGGTAGCGAACCATGTGCAATTCGCCCTTCGAGTCCTCGTAGGCCATCATGCTTTTCACGTTGCCGCAGTACCGCACGTTGGGCGACACGTACACCAACTTCCCAACGTCCAGATTCATGCCATAGGTGTAGTCTTCAAGCTCTGGCATGGGCTTCTTCACGCTCTGTGCATAGCGCTCTGTAGCCTGCCGAGCAGACTGCTCAAGATCCTCATTGATCTGCACGCTACTTAGAGCATCTGTCGACAGCACAGAGAAGAGCATGAATACGGCAATTGCAGATCTAGTGGTTTTCATGAGAAGTCCATTAATAAAAAAGCGCCCACGGCGGGCGCTAAAATTCACCTTACCAAAGGAGCGTATGGTTCCAAGGTGAATGCATTGGCGTGAGCAGGGTTTCGTTACTCCCGCCATGCTGCTCCGGATGAGACGACTCCAAAGCAGCGCTGCCTGTGTGCTGTACTAAAACTAGCAAAGGCGGCTAACGACAAGATGATTGTGAAATTACAATTTGGACATGTAATAGATTGTAAAGTAATTATCTGCACTTTCGACGGATCAAGAAATCATAGCCGCGCGCAGCGCAGCGCATCCTGCGATGCCACTGATCGGTGGTTGGCAACGAGCTCTTGGTAGCTCCCCAAGGAATTTTCCTGGCAAAACAGAACGGCTTGGCAGAAATGCCGCCTTTTACGACCGAATTCACATGCCAGCTACTGAGTGCTCAACCGGCTGAAGGCCGCTGAATCCGCTAAGCTCAAAGGGTATGCCGGTATGACTGTCAGCAATCTTACGGCTACATTACAAATTTGTAGGATTTCGCCACGGCCAGCTTCTTCGCGTTAAGATTCAAGCGTCCTCAGGTGACCACGGCGTATGGACAGAGGTAGCGACTACCGCATGCCATGCACTCAGCCGAACCTTTAAACAGCCTGCAAACCTCTTGGCGGATTGGCCAATTCCTTCTTCACACCTTGAGATAAGTCATGCGCGTTCTAGTTGTCGAAGACGAAATTAAAACTGCGGAATATCTTCAGCAGGGCCTATCCGAAAGCGGGTATGTCGTAGACATTGTGCACAACGGTGTTGATGCCCTTCACCTATTCAACGTCAATGTCTATTCGTTGGTTCTCCTCGATGTGAACCTCCCAGGTATCGACGGATGGGATCTGCTGGAAACCATCAGGAAATCCAGCCGGGTCCGCATCATCATGCTCACAGCCCGTGGTCGCATCAACGACAAGCTCAAGGGATTGGATGGCGGCGCGGATGACTACTTGGTGAAGCCCTTCGAGTTTCCCGAGCTGCTTGCTCGCATCCGTTCTCTCCAGAGACGTGGCGATGAACTCGTCGAGAAGAGCTCGCTGAAGATTGCCGATCTGGAACTCGACTCCGTGCGCCATCGAGTTTTCCGTGGTGGCACACGCATCGATCTCACCACAAAAGAATTTGCGCTCCTGCACCTGCTCATGAGCAGGACGGGTGAAGCGCTGACTCGTTCCCAGATCATCTCTCTGGTCTGGGACATGAATTTTGACTGCGACACCAACGTCATCGATGTTGCGATCCGGCGATTGCGCTCAAAGATCGATGACCCGTTTGAAACCAAGCTCATTCATACGCTTCGTGGCGTTGGGTACGTTTTCGAGGAACGCGCATGAGTCCGTTCAGCCTGGCTGCAAAGCTAGGGTTCAAAGTCGGGTTGATGAGCGCAGCATTACTGCTTCTGTTCGCGACCTTTGGCTACTTGATGGTGGGTCAAGCGCTGGAAAGAAATGCCAGAGCAGACCTAGAAGTGAAGATGGCAGGCATGGCTCACAACCTGTCCACTATCAACGATATCTCCGGCGTCAACGCGGATGCGCACCAGCTAGTTGATTTGGTCATGGGCCATAACAACCTGTACGTGAGCATATTCGATACATCAACAAAGCAGGTACCTTTGCTCTCGATAGGCTCAAAGCAGGTCAATCTGGAGGTGCACAAGTTCCAGCCGGCTGCGCAGCCTAAAGAGCATGAATGGCGTGATACCCAGGACCGCCCACTGTTGAGCGCTTCTCGTATCATGCGCTTAGCCGATGGAACCGAAGTCAGCGTCTACATGACCATGGACCAGTCATCCAGTGAGGCCCTGCTCGATGCATTGCTGACCTGGGCCCTGATGATGTCGCCCGTCATCCTCGCATTGATCTTGGCCATCGCTTGGTGGACCGTGCGCCGCGGACTGCTACCTCTGACCAAGTTCTTGAAAGTTGCCTCGAAAATCTCCACCGAGAGCCTGGACCATCGCCTGCCAACGGATGGAATGCCCTCAGAGCTTAAAGAGCTCGCTGACGGCATTAACATCATGCTGGCTCGCCTAGATGACGGTGTGCAGCAGCTTTCTCAATTCTCTGACGATCTTGCTCACGAGTTGCGTGCACCGCTTTCCAACCTGATGGGTAAGGCCCAGGTTGCCTTGACCAGAGAACGATCGCTTCAAGAGTACCGGGAAGTGCTGGAATCGTGCACAGAAGAGCTGGACCGCATGAGCCGGATGGTTTCCGACATGCTGTTCCTGGCTCAGGTCAGTCACCCAGCATCCATGGTGGAGTTTGAACCCGTGTCGCTGGTCGACGAGGTTGAGCGTGTATGCGATCTCTTCAGCATTTCGGCAGAAGAAGGCGAGATCCAGCTGCAAATCTCTGGCAATGAGGACGTAGTGCGCGGTAATCGTCTCATGATTCAACGGGCCGTCTCGAACCTGGTGTCAAATGCTATTCGCTACTGCCCACGCGGCCGCACGGTCTACGTGAA
Source organism: Pseudomonas sp. NPDC089408 (assembly GCF_044749445.1). Classification (NCBI taxonomy): domain Bacteria; kingdom Pseudomonadati; phylum Pseudomonadota; class Gammaproteobacteria; order Pseudomonadales; family Pseudomonadaceae; genus Pseudomonas; species Pseudomonas sp. NPDC089408. The sequence goes on along the minus strand of NZ_JBIVHY010000003.1, from coordinate 102,153 downwards.
GGTGCAACACGGTACGAGCGGTACGACATTGAGTGTCGGCAACCCGGGCCGGGGGATCGCGAGGGAACACCATGCGCATTTGTTTGAACGTTTCTATCGAGTGGACAAGAGCCGAGCACGGAGTGAGGGCGGTACCGGTCTAGGCTTAGCCATCGTTCAGTCGATTATGAGCTTGCATCAGGGCTCGGCGAGCGTGGAAGTAACCGAAGAGAACTTCACGTGGTTCCACCTTCACTTTCCCGAAGCCCAGTTTAAAGAACCTGTAATGGCTGCTGCTTAACCAGCGCAGACATGCATAAGCCCGTCAATTGACGGGCTTTTTTGTGTGCAAGCATCAGTGCCTGAGGACCACAGGCTCCATGGGCGATCGCAAAATCACCGACTTTATGATCCTCTGCTCCTCTGGATTGGCATTCCTCCACAGTTGGGTGAAATACTGCGCGTTCACCCTTTCCTGAGCGCTTACGCTGGCAGCAGTGTCTATAAAACGCATCGTCGTGTAGACACTGATCAACCCCAGGATGAAGAACGCTGTTGCCACGACCATCACATAACGTTTGGCCAAAACCGGGGCACGCTTGAGCTCCAGAATGGAGATATTGGCAGCCTTAGTCGCTGTAGAAAGCTCCGCGATTAGCGGTTTAATGGCCGTGTCGACTCCCCGACACGCGGCGGAATATGCCTCTGCCGCAGCTCGCAAAGCGACCTCTTCGGCATTCGACCAAGCTTTCTCGGCCTTCCGCACCTCATCTTGTATCTGCCGGCCGACAGTATCGACCTGCTCCACAAGGTCGTTCGACTTCTCCAGCACGGCGCTGCAGGTACGTGTCTGAGCGGTCAGCTCATCAATTTGGACAGTGAACTTTTCAGTGCTTCGACGAAAATCACCGATCGCAACCGCCCAGGGCTCTATGTCATTCATGGCTATCTCCGAGAGCGGCCGAAAGCCGCACTGATTATTTAAGTAGATATCAAAATTGTAATTTTAGGGAAAATTTAACATCGCCCTCAGCAATGCCGAGATAGACATGATCCTTCCAGATTTGCAGATTTAACGCATCATCCCGGCCGCCAAAATTACGGAATTGTAATTATTGACTCACCTTGTCGTTAGCTTCGCGTTCCTAAACTACAAACCAACAAAGGCCGCTAATCAGGCGGACCTAGTAAAAACCGAGGCTCACAATGAAATTTGTCAAATCGATCGCTATTGGCAGCCTGCTGCTTGGTCTCACGGGTGTCGCTTATGCCGAAGGCGGCTACGAGAGAGCGAAACAGTTCAATGAAAACTTTCGAACTGAACAGGCTCGCCTATGGAGCGATGACTCTTCGGATCAGAACAAACAGCAAGTCGCTCAAGAGCAAAAGAAAGAAAGCAAGGATGGTAAGGAACAAGCCGATAATTAATCGGCGGTTAAACAGGACTCTAAATGACGAAAGCAATTTACAAAAAAGCCAGGGTACAACCTGGCTTTTTTGTGTCTGGAATTTAGCCTTCGTCCGTACGAGACGCTCCCGCATCAATTTCTCCAGCCAATCCGTTGTTACTTTGCTGAGCGTCCTTCCAACGACACAGCATTAGCTGGCTGGCGTTTACTTCGGTGATCTTGACGCAGCTCAGGTTGACAGGCAGTTCAGCGTTGCTGTCACGCAGGCGCCTGGATAGGTAGAACGAGCTATCACGTGGCCACTTAGCAGGATCCTGAATGTTCTCTGACTTCCCGCTGCTGTAGAACTCCGACGAATACGAGCGACGGCCAGGGTAGATCAGCGGAGCCGACTGAGCTGACTGCAAATCACTCCAGGCTTCAACCACATCTCGCTGGTTCTGAGGTCGCTGCTCCATTACCCCTGCAATGATGATCCCCGCACCTACGATTGGGAGTACTACAGCGCTCGTAGCGGCAGCCCAAGTGGTCTTCGGGCCTGCATCGCAGATCCGTCCAGACAACAACATGGCCCAGGCTGGTAGAGATGGAAGCAGGTAGGTCCACAGAATGTTACCGGCGAATGTAAAGAATATGGGAGTTGCCAGCGCCCAGAGCCAGAGGTAGGCCTCGAATCGCTGCATTGATCCGCGCTTGCGAATCAGCAGAGGAAGAAAGAAAGCCCATGGCAATAGCGACAAACCGAGCTGAATCCAGATGGTGCCGTATGGCTTGGCATGAGCGCTGCCATAGAGGTCTCCAGCCCAGTTGCTGACGACGTAACGACTCCAGTGTTCACCAACGAAAAAGTATTGCATGAACCCCGGCGTTTTCATTTCGGCCGCGATATACCAGGGCAAGGATATACCGAGCATTAGGACAAGGCCGCCGATCCAGGGAAGTATCAGCACTCGCCCCCACTCTTTATAGAGAACCACCCACACGAATGCTGGCGTGCCCATAAGCACCAAAATGAGCGGACCTTTAGCCAGTAGGCCCAGGCCCAGCCCGGCGAACATCAGGTAGGCATCCGCGTTGCTGGAGCACTTCATCCAACGCCAGAATCCATAGCTGGAGAGCAAAATCGAGAACGACAGAACAGGGTCAGTCAGCACGACTCCGCTGGAGACTAGGCCAAGTGTCGTACTAGAGAAGATGATGGCGGCCCAGATTCCAGCATTACGCGAGATCTGCTGAGTACCGAGCTTGATGATGATGAAACAGCTGCCCAGATGCAGCAGCCAGGCCGGGAATCGAGCAGCGAACTCATTCACCCCGAAAACCGTCATGCTCGCAGCCTGGGTCCAGAAGGATAGCGGCGGCTTACCCCAGAACGGTACCCCGTAGTCGAACATCGGCGTGATCCAATCGTTTAACTCGACCATCTTGCGTGCCATTTCGGCATAGCGTGCCTCCGATGTGTCCATCAGTGGGTAGACGCCCAAACCCAACAAGCGCAATACCAGAATTGAACCCAGGATCCACCACAGGGGCCGCTCTTTTCTCAGATTCAGCATTTCTTACCCTCGATCAAAGGCACCGAAGCATGGAGCGACACGGGATCTGCCTTGCTGTTGCTCTTCAGGAAATAGCGAGGCCGGCGTTTGACTTCTGCGAGTGCCACGCCTAGGTACTCCCCCACCATGGCAACTCCGATGCACAGAAATGAAGCCATTCCGACGAGCAGGTGATGGACGTCGAAGCTGCCTGCTACGAGCGATGCAAGCATGTAGCAGATGCTGGAGACGAATAGACCGAAGCTGATTAGACTGAATATGCGTAGCGGTTTGCGAGAGAAACTGACGATGCTCTCAATGGCCAAATTGAAGAGGCCAGCGGCGTTCCACTTGGTGCTACCGGCATGGCGCACAGTACGATCGTAAGGCAGCTCGACGGTGCGAAAACCTACCCAGCCGATCATCCCCTTGAGTATTCTGGAACGCTCATCCAGCGCTCGAAGTGCCGCCAGTGGAGCAGGTCCGATCAGGCGGAAATCGCTGACATCGGCGGGCAGATCAACCTTTTCAACCAGGCGCTGCATGACCCAGTAGTAAGCCCGGGCACTCACACGCTTGAACCATGAATCACCGGTTCTAAGGTTGCGCTGCATGTTTACTACATCGTAGCCACGCTGCCAGAAATCCACCATGGCCGGGATGAGCTCAGGTGGGTCCTGCAGGTCGACGTCAATGAAGATTAATGCGCTGCCACGGGCATGATCTATCCCGGCGCTCAGTGCTGCCTCTTTGCCGAAGTTGCGGCTGAGGAACAGACTACGAACAGCCGATCCATCCTGATAATCGCGTAGCAAATTTGCAGTTCGATCGTTGCTTCCATCATCAATGTAGAGAATCTCACAAGAGACAGGTAGGCGCTTTACGACGCGGGTGATGCGCTGATGGAACTCTGGAATGCTCTCCTCTTCCTGAAAGCATGGAACGACTATGGTTAATAAGGGATCAGGGCGCTCGGGAAAGCGATGTAATGTCTGCATGATTGAATGTCCAGAAACGGTGTGCAATGAATCCAAGTGCAGTGAGCGTCACAGTCACTAGGACCTGGGAGATGAGCGGTGACAGATTCGACTTGATGAGCAACCACATACCCACGCCGTTGCCGATGTTTGTTGCTAGCGCGACCAGTGCAAACCGAAGAGGCTGAAATTTCCGAAAGCCATCCGCCTTAAAACAGTACGCCCTATTACCTATGAAGCTTGCAATAGCGCCTACCAGGCCGCCGAAAATACTGGCTAGAAATGGCGTAGACATCTCTGTAGCTACCAGCAACAGGAACACAAAATAATGGATTGCAGTGGCTATGAATCCGATCCCTAGATAACGAATCAGTAACCTATAAAGAGGTGGGCTTTTATTTTCCATGTCCGAAGCCTATGGAGGCAAAGGTGAAAAAATGGTGAATCAAATGTAAAAGCACCGCTACCTAAACACACATGTTTCGAGGAACAAAAAAACGGGATGCTAGGCTAGCAGGCTATAATATCAGCAGGATTGCTTGAAAATTACGCTTTGGCAATGAAGGGCCTCCAATAACGCACGCATGACCTACACATTACAATGTTGACAATATAAGGAATGCCGGGCGGCGTTGAGATAAATTCCCCGCATCAAGGGGGACCTAATGGTTACACAAAATGAAACATATACAAGCGGCTCTGTTTCTTACAGTCCTGACATATTGGATGATCTGCCAATTGATGATCAGCTAGCGCTAGAATTTTTCGCAACAGCACGTTGTGCGAGTTTCAAACAGGCTGCCCGAGGGCTCAATGTACCGGTGGTAGGCTTGCGGAAACGCCTAGAAAAGCTTGAGGAGCACATCGGTGCTCCAGTATTTGTCTATAAGCACAACAAGCTTGCTCTGACGCGCACAGGCGAAAGGGTCAGTCATTACCTGAGCCAGCTCTTCGGCCCAGACGGCCTCGGCAAGGCCGGCGAGAAGGAAGTGCCCAGGCTTACCATCGCGATCACGGAGCCGGTGCTCAGCGACATCGTGAACCGCGATCTGGTCGCATATGTGCGGGATCATGCCGAAATGCAACTAGAAATCCACTCTGAGTGCACAGCGAGAATGCTCTCTGAGTGTGAAGTTGATGTAGGCATAATTTTCGTCACCCCGGATGATGACGGCGAGCTCGATCGAAACCCTACCTATAGGTTTGAAAGGCTTGGTCGAATTGGGCATTCGCTGTTTATTTCCAGTCGCTACTCACGAAGCGTCACGCTGCCAGTTGAGAACGTGGATCTGCATAACTTCATGCTCGTTGTCCCTTGGGATGATGAGATCTTGGCAGACTCACAAAAATGGGCTTCGATAATGGCCGAGCATCAGGGAGGCACAACACGGGTAAAAAACTATAACTTGTCACGCGGCCTCGTCGTCGGAGGCGCTTGCATCGGTGTGCTGCCGGACTACAGTAGAAAAATGGAAAGGAACATCATTCCTATACCGGGTTTCCTGGATGACCTAGTGGAGAAAGATATCTATCTTGTTATCAAATCGACATGCATTCGTAACCCACAGGTATTGGAGATCCGCAGATTGATAAAAAAGAGCTTTTTTGATAAGAAGGATTGGCTTGTTCGGTGACAATTTTGTTAGGTTACAAAATCTCCCCTTAACACTCCAGCAACACAACTGTCATTTTTGCTTGCAAACTAGTCAGAGTGCTTAGAACAAAGGCATCTTGTTACAGCGGGTGACGAACGTGACCTGCTCCTATCTTCAAGATCTATAACGGCCGGCACAGGGCGAAACAATCTGTCGGCTGCTAGCACTTAACACACGAGAGGCAAGCAATGATCCGTTCTTCGAACATGCGGGAAAAGCTGTTGGTCGCTGCAATAGTAGGCACATTTTCCTCGCAAGCATTTTCCGGAACAGTCACTACCGACGGAGCTGACCTAGTTCTAAAAACCAAGGGCGGTCTTGAACTTTCTACCACCGACAAGGAATTCAGCTTCAAATTGGGCGGTCGCGTTCAGGCCGACTATGGCCGATTCGACGGTGTCTTCACCAAGAACGGCGATACCGCAGATGCGGCCTACTTCCGTCGCGCCTACATCGAGTTCGGCGGCACTCTGTACCGAGACTGGAAATACCAGGTCAACTATGACCTGTCCCGCAACACTGGTAACGACTCCGATGGCTACTTTGATGAGGCCAGCCTGACGTACACCGGCTTCGCCCCAGTCCAGCTGCGTTTCGGCCGCTTCTACACCGATTTCGGTCTTGAGAAGGCAACCAGCTCGAAGTGGACAACTGCCATGGAGCGAAACCTCTCCTACGACGTAGCCGACTGGATCAACGACAACGCCGGCATGGGTGTTCAGGCGACCAGCACCATCGCTGACATGGCCTACCTGTCGGGTAGCGTTTTCAGCGAAACCAACAACGACTCCGACGGTGACAGCACCAAGCGCTACAACGTGCGTGGTGTTTTCGCACCGCTGCACTCTGACGGTAATGTCCTGCATGTCGGTGCCCAGTATGCCTATCGCGACCTCAAGGACAGCGCCGTCGACACCCGTATACGCTCGCGCCTGGGCGTTCGCGGTGTAGACACCAACGGCGGCGGCGATGCGGGAACCAACGGCAATCGCATGCTGTTCGGTGGTGCTGCTGCGCAAGAAGGCCTTTGGGACAACGATTCGGTCTGGGGCGTTGAAGGCGCCTGGGCCACGGGTCCATTCTCCGTTCAAGCTGAGTACCTTCGCCGCAAGCTGAAGGCTGATCAGTCCGCCAATGACATGAAGGCTTCGGGTTACTACGCACAGATGGCGTACACGCTGACCGGCGAACCGCGAATTTATAAGCTCGACGGCGCGAAATTCGACACCATCAAGCCACAGAACAAAGATCTGGGCGCCTGGGAAGTTTTCTACCGCTTCGACGATATCAAGGTCGAGGATGGCAATCTGGTTGCCACCGCGGACCAATCCGATGAACGCAAGGCCAAGAGCCACACGGTCGGCGTGAACTGGTACGTCAACGAGGCGGTGAAAGTCAGTGCCAACTACATCAACGTGCGCACAGACAACAACGAAAACACTGTCGGCGACGACAAAGGCAACGCCTTCATCACTCGCCTACAATACGTGTTCTGATTCCCCAATCAGGTGACACAAAAAAGCCGGGAGCGCTCAGTGCACTCCCGGCTTTTTTGTGCGCTTCGTTCAATGATCAGGCGTCTTTACGATAAGCCAACAGGCGAAGGGCATTGAACACGACAAGGAGCGTGGAACCCTCATGAATGGCAACGGCAGCGCCGATGCTCAAGCCCATGATGGTGGAGGGAACCAGGATGGCCACGATTCCGAGGCTGACGAACAGGTTCTGGCGAATGATCGAGCGGGTGTGACGACTGAGGCCGACCGCAAAGGGAAGCTGCCGGATGTCGTCTGCCATCAGCGCGATATCGGCCGTTTCCAAGGCGACATCGGAGCCTGCCGCCCCCATTGCGATGCCTACGCTCGAATGGGCCATGGCAGGCGCATCATTCACGCCGTCGCCCACCATGGCGACTTGGGAGCTGAGGCGAAGGTTCTTGATCGCCTGTACCTTGTCGTCTGGCATCAGATCTCCCCACGCTTCGTCCAGGCCGACTTGCCTGCCCACTGCTTCGGCGACGCGGTTGTGGTCCCCGGAAATCATGATCATGCGGTCGATGCCCATTTCCCTGAGTTTCTGGAGTGCCTCTTTCGCTCCTTCTCGGGGGGTGTCCAACAAGCCGATCACCCCCAGATCCTTGTCAGCACGGCGCACCACCATGGTAGTGCGGCCCGACTGGCGCAGGCGCTCTGCTGCCTCTAGGGCGGCTTTGCTAAGGGCCGGAATGGCGTCGGCACCGAACATCTCGACTTTGCCAATCCAGACGAACTGATCATCCAGCTCAGCGCGTACGCCGCGGCCAACCAGGTTTTTCAGGTTCCTGGCCTGGTATTTGCCCCTGCTACCAATCATCTCCTCGCCGTCGCGCACGATAGCTGCGGCGAGTGGGTGGTCGCTCATAGACTCCACTGCGATAGCGACGGCCAGCAGGTCCGGAACCTGGGTACCGGCTAGCGGTATCACATCGGTGATGCGGGGACGCCCCTCGGTCAGGGTGCCGGTTTTGTCGAAGGCCATGGCATTCAAAGAACCGAGTTCTTCGAGCGGAGCACCGCCCTTGATCAGTACCCCGCCTCTGGCAGCCCTGGCGATGCCGGAAAGAATGGCGCTGGGTGTAGCAATCGCAAGCGCACACGGGCTGGCTGCGACCAAGACCGCCATGGCACGGTAGAACGAATCACGGAATGGCTCATCGATGAAAATGCCAGCACACATCAGCCCTACCACCAGAAGCAGGACCAAGGGGACGAACACCCTTTGGAAACGGTCTGTGAAGCGTTGAGTCGGCGACTTTCTGACCTCGGCTTCACTGACCATTTTGATGACCCGCGCCAGGGTGCTTTCCGTGGAGCGACGCGTTACTTCGACCTCAATCAGGGTTTCGCCATTGATGGTGCCGGCGAAGACTTTCGACACAGCATCCACGGCATCCGGCTTGCTGCGGGCAAGAGCGGCATCAGCGACTGGTTGCTTGTCCACCGGGACGCTCTCACCAGTCACGGGAGCCTGGTTGATGCTTGAAGAGCCTACGACCACAAAGCCATCGGCCGGCAAACGGTCATTGGGGCGTACGATGACAATGTCGCCAGGTCAGCACGGCGCACCACCATGGTAGTGCGGCCCGACTGGCGCAGGCGCTCTGCTGCCTCTAGGGCGGCTTTGCTAAGGGCCGGAATGGCGTCGGCACCGAACATCTCGACTTTGCCAATCCAGACGAACTGATCATCCAGCTCAGCGCGTACGCCGCGGCCAACCAGGTTTTTCAGGTTCCTGGCCTGGTATTTGCCCCTGCTACCAATCATCTCCTCGCCGTCGCGCACGATAGCTGCGGCGAGTGGGTGGTCGCTCATAGACTCCACTGCGATAGCGACGGCCAGCAGGTCCGGAACCTGGGTACCGGCTAGCGGTATCACATCGGTGATGCGGGGACGCCCCTCGGTCAGGGTGCCGGTTTTGTCGAAGGCCATGGCATTCAAAGAACCGAGTTCTTCGAGCGGAGCACCGCCCTTGATCAGTACCCCGCCTCTGGCAGCCCTGGCGATGCCGGAAAGAATGGCGCTGGGTGTAGCAATCGCAAGCGCACACGGGCTGGCTGCGACCAAGACCGCCATGGCACGGTAGAACGAATCACGGAATGGCTCATCGATGAAAATGCCAGCACACATCAGCCCTACCACCAGAAGCAGGACCAAGGGGACGAACACCCTTTGGAAACGGTCTGTGAAGCGTTGAGTCGGCGACTTTCTGACCTCGGCTTCACTGACCATTTTGATGACCCGCGCCAGGGTGCTTTCCGTGGAGCGACGCGTTACTTCGACCTCAATCAGGGTTTCGCCATTGATGGTGCCGGCGAAGACTTTCGACACAGCATCCACGGCATCCGGCTTGCTGCGGGCAAGAGCGGCATCAGCGACTGGTTGCTTGTCCACCGGGACGCTCTCACCAGTCACGGGAGCCTGGTTGATGCTTGAAGAGCCTACGACCACAAAGCCATCGGCCGGCAAACGGTCATTGGGGCGTACGATGACAATGTCGCCAGGCACGAGGAGTTCTACAGGCAACTCCTTCGTGCCGTTTGTGCTCCGCACGATGGCGGTGGCAGGGGCGAGCTTGGAAAGTGCCTCGATGGCTTTCTTGGCTCTGCCCATCGCATAGCTTTCCAGTGAATGCCCCAGGCTGAACAGGAACAACAGCAGTGCACCTTCTGCCCAGGCGCCAATGCTCGCGGCCCCCGCTGCGGCGAGCAGCATCAGCGTGTCGATTTCGAAGCGCTTCTGGCGGATATTGCTGATCGCCTCCTTGGTGGTGAACCATCCACCGAACACGTAGGCAGATACGTACAGAACTAGCGGCAGCCTGTCGATCAGCCCGAGCTTTCCGGCCAGAACTCCGGCACCGAGCAGCGCACCACAGATCAGTGCGAAGACCAACTCGGTGTTCATGCCGAAGATGCCCCCATGCTCATGGCTGTGGCCTTCGTGCCCCGCTTGGTCGTCGGGGCGTTCAAGCAAACTTTTCATAACTCGTACCTTCTGGGGTATCGCTATTGATTAGCTGAAATCTATTTCACGGCTTGCCCGAGGGCTGATCATTAAGAGTGACGCTCTTAACAAGGCACGCAGGGGAAATAAAAAATGCCAGGCTCTGCCTGGCATTTATGAATTCATTAATTATTCTATTCAAAGCGCTCACTACTTATTGTTGATGCATTGCGAGTACATGGAGTAGCGAACCGTTTTGAGCGTACCCTGGGAGTCCTCGAAGCTCATCAACCGTGGGTAGACCTGGCAGGTGCGGGGGTCTTGAGATTGGCGCACGAATTTCGCCACATCGATTTTCATGCCGTATTTGTAATCTTGAATTTCCGGCATCGGCTTGCCATTTTTCTCGGCATACTTCGCCACAGCGGTCTGGTGGTCGTTGATATATTGCAGCTGCTTGCTTTCTGAGAAAGTGTTGGCCTGCGAAGCCATCGAGAAAACAACAAGTGCAGCAGCAATAATTAGCTTTTTCATAATAACCTCTCAAATTCAAATCTTCTCGGGCGTAACTTTAGCAACGCATAGGCATCACTGGCATGACGAGAAACTTACAATTTTGAAAGGTAAGTGCATCTGGCTCATATAAAACAAAAAAGCCCACAACGTGTGTTGTGGGCTTCTCTTTAGTGGCTATCAGCTAACCACTTCGGCCTCATCACCGTCTTCATCCTTGCGGTGTGCCCATTGATACAGGGCAGGGAGCACCAACAAAGTCAGCGCGGTGGAGGACAGGATCCCGCCAATCACCACTGTCGCCAGTGGCCGCTGAACCTCTGCACCGGTACCGGTTGCCAAGGCCATCGGGATGAAGCCCAGGGACGCCACCAGGGCTGTCATCAGCACAGGTCGCAGTCGGGTCAACGCGCCTTCGTCGACGGCCTGCCTAAGCGTTCGTCCCTCCTCTCGCAATCCGCGGATGAAGGCAATCATCACCAGGCCGTTCAGTACCGCGACGCCGGACAGTGCAATGAAGCCAACCCCAGCCGAGATCGACAGCGGGATGTCCCGCAGCCACAGCGCCACGACGCCACCGGTGAGTGCGAATGGAATACCGGTGAACACCAGCATGCCGTCTTTCAGGTTGTTGAACATCAGGAACAGCAGGGTCATGACCAGCAGCAAGGCCACCGGAACCACGATCTGCAGACGCTTGGCCGCCGATTGGAGCTGCTCGAACTGGCCACCCCAGGTGGTCCAGTAACCAGCAGGAATCTGCACCTTGGCATCCAGCGAAGCGGTTGCCTCTTGAACGAACGACCCCAGGTCGCGGCCCCGGACGTTGGCGCTGACGATCACCAGACGCTTGCCGTTCTCGCGGCTGATCTGGTTCGGACCCAGCTGCAGGTCCAGGTTAGCGACCTGCGACAGCGGGATGAAGCCGATCTGATTGGCACCTTGAGATGCATTGGCCGGTACAGGGATCAGAAGGCTGGACATACCTGCTACGTCGGTACGTACGGTCTCAGGCAGGCGCACCACCATGTCGAAGCGACGGTCGCCTTCATACAACGTGCCGGCCGTACGACCGCCGACAGCGATGGCGATCGAGTTCTGTACATCCGCGATGTTCAGGCCGTAGCGTGCGGCTTTCTCGCGGTCGATGTTGATGGTCAGCACCGGCAGGCCGGTGGTCTGTTCAACCTTGACCTCCGAAGAGCCCGGTACCGCTTTGAGCGCTGCAGCGATCTTGTTGGCCGTGTTGTTGAGCACGTCCATGTCATCGCCGAACACCTTCACTGCGACGTCACTCCGTACGCCCGAGATCAGCTCGTTGAAACGCAACTGGATGGGCTGGGACAGCTCATAGTTGCTGCCTGGGACACCGGCTGCGGCTTTCTGCACTTCAGCAATCAGCTCATCGCGAGGCTTCTTAGGGTCGGGCCACTGATCCTGAGGCTTGAGCATGATGTAGGCGTCGGAGGCGTTAGGCGGCATCGGGTCGGATGCGATTTCGGCTGTACCCGAGCGCGCAAACATCCGCTCTACTTCCGGGACCTGCTCAATCACAGCCTTTTCAAGGCGTTGCTGCATTTCTACGGATTGGGTCAGGCTCGTACCTGGCACGCGCATGGCCTGCATCGCAAAGTCACCTTCACTGAGGCTTGGAATGAACTCGCTACCCATACGACTTGCAAGCACACCACTGAGCACGACCAGGACTACAGCGGCCGAGAACGCGATGTTCCGATGCCCAAGGACCCACTTCAAAATCGGCTCATAACGCAGCCGCGCAGTGCGCATCACCACGCCTTCCTCTTCCTTGACCTTGCCAGTGACGAACATGGCGATGGCTGCCGGAACGAAGGTGACGGAGAGGATCATTGCACCCAGCAGCGCCATCACAACGGTGAAGGCCATGGGGTGGAACATTTTGCCCTCGACGCCGGTCAGGGCGAAGATCGGCAGGTACACCACCATGATGATCAACTGACCGAAGATCAGTGGCCGGCGAGCTTCACCCGCAGCAGCGAAGACCTCATGGAAGCGCTCAGCTTTGGTGAGCATACGGCCATGCTTGTGTTGCGCATGAGCCAGTCGACGGATCGCGTTTTCTACAATTACCACGGCACCGTCGACGATGATTCCGAAGTCGAGTGCGCCTAAGCTCATTAGGTTGGCGCTGACCTTGTTGTTGAACATACCGGTGAAGGTGAACAGCATGGACAACGGGATCACCATCGCGGTGATGAGTGCAGCACGGATGTTACCGAGGAACAGGAACAAAATGGCGATTACTAGAATCGCGCCTTCCACCAAGTTCTTCTTCACAGTTGCAATAGCTTTTTCAACCAGGTTGGTGCGGTCGTAGACCGTCACGGCAACCACACCTTCTGGAAGGGTACGGTTGATGTCAGCCAGTTTGGCGGCAACAGCCTGAGACACGGTACGGCTATTTTCACCGATCAGCATGAACACGGTGCCGAGTACGACTTCGCGACCGTTCTCGGTGGCAGCCCCCGTCCGGAGCTCTTTGCCAATGCTAACGTCAGCGACGTTGCTGATTCGAATCGGTGCGCCATCGACACTGGTGATCACAATGTTGGCGATGTCTTCGATGTTACCGACCTGCCCTGGCGCACGGATGAGGAGCTGCTCACCATTACGCTCGATGTAACCGGCGCCGACGTTGGCGTTGTTGCTTTCCAACGCTGCGACCAGATCATTGAGGGTCAGTTTGTATGTAGCTAGGCGCTTCGGATCCGGCGCGACCAGGAACTGCTTGGCGTAACCACCGATGGTGTTGATCTCGGCCACACCTGGGACGTTCCGCAGCTGCGGCTTGATGATCCAGTCCTGGATCACACGCAGGTCGGTTGGGGTGTACGGTGTACCGTCTTCCTTGACCGCACCATCCTCAGCTTCAACGGTCCACAAGAAAATTTCACCAAGCCCAGTGGATACCGGACCCATGACAGCCTCAACGCCCTCTGGCAACTGCTCCTTCGCAACTTGCAGCCGCTCGTTGATCAACTGGCGGGCAAAGAAGATGTCAGTGCCATCCTTGAAGATCACGGTGACCTGAGACAGGCCAGAGCGAGACAAGGAACGGGTCTGTTGAAGGCCCGGGAGACCGGCCATGGCCGTTTCAACTGGAAACGTGATCCGCTGTTCAGTTTCCAATGGCGAATAGCCAGGCGCAGCAGCGTTGATCTGCACCTGGACGTTAGTGATGTCGGGTACCGCATCGATGGGCAGCTTCTGATAGCTGTAGATACCGATGCCGGCCATGATCAGAACAGCGATCATTACAACGATGCGCTGCTCAATGGCGAATCTGATGATACGTTCAAACATGAGAAATCATCCTGTCAGTTCGCATCAGTGACCGTGTTCGGCAGACGCTTTGCCGAGCTCAGACTTGAGTGTAAAGCTGCCACTGGCTGCTACTTGGGCGCCGGCTTGGATGCCGTCGATGATTTCCACGTATCCATTGTCACGGCGGCCCGTTTTTACCGGCCGAGTGTCAAAGCCTTCCCTGGTGCGCACAAATACCGAGGGTTTGTCTTCAACGGTCTGCACGGCGCCTTCAGGAACGGCCACAGCCACTCGATCGGTCTGAGAAGTGACGGCGATGTTCACGAACAGACCTGGACGCCAGGCGCCGTCAGGGTTGGTCAAGGTAACGCGAACGGTCGCTGCACGGTTTTGCTCACCCAGCAGGCTGCCTACATAACCCACCTTGCCGTCGACCTCGACGTTCATGTCGGGCGATGAAACTTTTACCGCACGGCCCGTCACCACCTTGCCCAGTTCAGTGGGAGGGACAGCGAAGGTGGCCCACACCTGATTCAGGTCGGACAAGATGAAAGCGTTAGTCGCCTCGCTGACGACTTCACCCATGGTCAGGTGCTTCTCTACCACCACGGCGTCAAAGGGTGCCCGAAGCTCGTAACGATTGCCGCCTACGGAATTGACCGAAGCGCCGATGGCACCGACCTTCTGCTTGGCATTGGCCAGAGATATCTCTGCTTCTTGCAGCGCTTGGCGTGCCTGCAGGTAATCCTGCTCGGCGGAGATCTTGTCCTGCCACAGTTGCTTCTCACGGTCGAAGGTAACGCGGGCCAGCTCTACGCGTCGCTGTGCGGCTTGTTGTTCGCTGCGCAGGTCAGAAATCTGTTGGCTGGCAATCACTGCGAGGACTTGGCCTTTCTTAACGGCTTCGCCCAAGTCGGCCTGGACACTTTCAACAACGCCAGGGACCCGAGGGACAACATGTGCAGTCCGGTCTTCGTCGAAACGAATCTCCCCCGGGAAAGTCACAACGGTGCCGAGGTCACGGGGGGCCGCAGACTCCAGGACTACCCCAGCTGCCTTGATCTGTTCAGCGCTCAGGGTCAGCTTGCCCTCTTCCTCACCACCCTCTTCGCTATGGCCTTCTGCACCATGACCCTCATCACCCTCCTCTTTGGCGGCTGATGCGGTCGTCTTCTCATCGCCATGGCCATCGTTAGCGCCGTGCTCGACGGTACTGGCGGCCTGCTCTCCGGAACTGTTGTTCCAGGCAAGGCTGCCAAATCCAAGGGCTGCCACAGCGGCGACCGCGAGGGCGATCTTGCGTTTGTTATCCATTGCTACTCCTGCTGATCATAGGCACCGACGTGTTATGCCGAGCGCCGAAGAAAATTTCTGGCCCGTTCAACGAACGCCGGCAGTCGAACCGACATCGCCATAAACCCTTTCCACCTGCGCACGCGCATTGGTCGCTGTTGCCAACGAATCGAGGTATTGGCCACGAGCGACGATCAAGGTGCGCTGGGCATCCAGCACTTCGATGAAGCCGAATTTGCCCATCTCGAAACCGCGAGTTGCGGTCTCCACAGCCTGCTGTGCGGACGGCAGAATGGTCTTGTCGTAGGACTCGACCTCCTGCATGGCGGTCGCCCACTGGTTTACTGCGGTTTGGGTTTCGCTACGCAGCCTCAGCTCAACTGCGTTGCGCTGGTCTCGGGCTTGATCTGCGCGTCGAGAAGCGGAAAGAATGTTGCCCTGATTACGATCAAACAGCGGCAATGGCATGGACAGTCCTACAGTGTTGACCCGTTCACGTACGGAGCGGTCGTACTGGCTACCCACGCTTACAGTGAGGTCTGGGATTCGCTGAGCTTTCTCTGAGCCGAGGGACGCATCGCTTTTGTCGATCTGCACCACGGCCTGACGCATTTCCGCAGTTTGATCGAGCCTCGACAACAGCTCTTCAGCGTCCGGAGGCAAACCTGGGGAGAGGGTCGGCGAATCCAGGCGATCGAATACTGTGACCGAGCTCCCCGTAATTTGAGCTAGCTGCTGGTAAGCGGTCGCTTTCTCCGTTTCGGCGCGTCTGACCTGCAGCTTGGCTTCGGCCAACTGTACTTGAGCACGAGTAGCCTCTACTGGGGAGGATTTACCTGCGCGAACGCGGCCGTCGACAATGCGCAGACCACGCTCAGTCAGCTCCAGAGATTGCTTGGCTAGATCTAGGCCAGTCTGCGCTCGCAATGCTGCGTAGAAGGCTTGAACGACCTCGGCGCGCAGAGCGTTCACTCGACGGTCCAACTCCAGCTGTGCAGCAGTCTGGCCATAGGTGGCGACGTCAACACGTGCGCCCCGCTTTCCGCCCAGCTCCAGGGTCTGGCTGAGCGTCACAGTTGTCTGGCTAGTGCTGCGACGGGTGTCTTCTACGTCGTACGAGATTGTTGGGTTGGGGATAAGCCCTGCCTGCTTGCGTGCCCCATCTGCGATCCCAATCTCCTGACGGGCGGCGGCCATGTCAGGGTTGGCATCCATCGCCGTCGAAAGCGCTTGAGGCAAGCTGATGCTTTGGGCAAATGCAGCAGGTGCCATCAGCCCGGAGATGACCGCACAGAGTGCGGCTATCTTCCAGGGTGAGATTGAGGTCTTAGGAAAGACATTGCGGATATACCGGGGCACTTTAATGGTCCTCGTGCACAAACTTCGATAAAGCTTGGCGAGAACGCCGAAACAGCTGCCAAGCCCCACTGGATTAGGTGATGGCACTCTAAAGAGCGGTAGCTATCAGAGGGGTGGCTAGAAAATTACAATTTCGTAAGAAAAGTGGGTAATGCCCGTAAACACTGAGAAATTCAGTCGAACCCAGGATTTGATTACAACCGAGAGAGATGGCTAACACACGGTGCTAGGCACCCGGATAACCTGTAGATGACGAAATTGTAATTATCCTATCACCCTCCCGTTATCTTCGGCCTGCAAATATGAGCTCGGCGCTCTTCATAGGCGCGCCGCCGGGTCAGAACATATAAAGACACCCGCGTCGGTACACATAATAAAAACTGCCGTAAATCAAAGGAGCATCAGATGAAAATCAAAGTACCACTGTATTTGGCGGCAGTTTCTGCGCTGTCTGGAAGCTATGCAATTTCTGCTCAAGCTGAAGACAAACCAGAAGGTTTCATTGAGGGCAGCAGCCTTACAGTGCTCAACCGCAACTTCTACTTCAATCGTGATAATCGCGACAGTTCGGCTCCCACTTACAACAGTGGTAAGGGCAACACCAACGGCTACTCCGAAGCCTGGGCGCACGCGCTCATTTCCAAATTCAACTCTGGTTTTACCCAGGGTACCGTCGGTTTTGGTGTTGATGCCTTTGCAATGATCGGCCTCAAGCTTGATACCGGCGACGGTCGCAACGGCGGCCGTAGCTCCTTCGACGTGCTGCCCGTTGATAACAAGGGTGAGGCGCGTGATGAATACACCAAGGTTGGCGGAGCGGCCAAAATCCGCTTGTTCGATACCGTGGTGAAAGTGGGTGATGTATTCCCATCGACGCCGGTCGTCGCAGCGGGCGACTCGCGCCTCCTGCCAGAAAGCTTCCGCGGCGTGACCGTTGAGAACAGCAGCATCCAGGGCCTCACCCTGCAAGGTGGTCGACTGCATGCAATGAGCCAACCGGTTTCCAGTAACCTGAACGACAATTTCGTTACCTTCTATGGCGGCCCGGTCAACTCGCCTTGGATCGGCTACGGCGGCGGTGACTACTCGATCAACGACAATTGGACCGTGAGTGTCTACGGCAGCCAGTTGAAAGATGTCTGGAACCAGTACTACGCCGGTACCAGCTTCGCCTACCCACTGAGCGATGACCTCGCGCTGATTGGTGGGTTCAACTACTACAAAGCCGTGGATGAAGGTAAACGCCGACTGGGCGAGTTCGACAACAATATCTGGAGTGCCAAGGTCGGTGTTCGCTACGGCGCCCACACCTTGGCCCTGTCACACCAGCGCAACAATGGCGATGACGATTTTGATTACCTGCGTCAGTCGGACTCAATCTTCGTAGACAACTCGATCCAGTACAGCGACTTCAACTCGCCGAAAGAACGCTCCTGGATGATGCGTTATGACCTTAACTTCACCAGCTACGGTATTCCTGGTCTGACGTTCATGACCCGCTACGCAAGGGGTTCGGGCGCAGACTACTCGAACGCCAACCAGTTCTACATGCGTACCGACGACAACGGCAATCCGCTCACCGATCAAAAACGTTGGGAGCGTGACGTCGAGGTGAAATATGTCGTTCAAACCGGCCCGGCTAAAGACTTGTCCTTCCGGTTGCGCCAAGCTACCACGCGTGCCACTGCTTTCGAATCGGACCTTGATGAAACTCGCGTGATCATTGAATACCCGCTTTCTATTCTGTAATTCTCTGATCGGATCAGTTTTCCATGAACTGGCCCCTCAGAAAAACGTGCATTACGCATTCACCTTGAGTGGCTTAAGTGCTCCTTTGGTAAAAGGTGAATATTTGGCGCCCTTTGGGCGCCTTTTTTTATCTAAAATTCGAGCAGTTGTTCGAGTTCATGCATCGCATGTCGATGCAGCTCATGGCTACACCAATGTCCAGCCTCCTCAATGAGGGGAACTTCGCCGTCATCTGAACGGAATGAAACCAGAACAAAGAATAGAATAACCCAGTACTTCATAAGGTCAAATCACCTATTGGAGAGAGGGCTCGCATCTGTCAAACCCAAACCGCGACAAGATATAACGCCAGACTATCAAATATATTACCTAGAAATTACAAATCCGTAATTTAGCCCCCAGACAACTCTTTTTGATTTACCATTCATTTCAATAACGCCGGCGCGCGTGCGCGGTTAATTGCTCAGTGATGTCGAGACAAAATCCCATGCGAATTCTGGTAATTGAGGATGAAGTAAAAACTGCGGAGTATGTGCGTCAAGGCCTTACTGAATGCGGTTATGTTGTAGATTGCGTCCATACCGGTTCAGATGGATTATTCCTGGCCAAGCAGCACGAATATGAGTTGATCATCCTTGATATCAATCTGCCGGAGATGGATGGGTGGCAGGTGCTTGAACTGTTGCGACGTAAAAACTGCCCTTCTCGTATCATGATGCTGACGGCTAGAAGTCGCCTAGCAGATAAGGTTCGGGGCCTGGAGAACGGTGCAGATGACTACCTAATCAAGCCATTTGAGTTCCCAGAACTGCTGGCCCGGGTCCGCGCCTTGATGCGCAGGTCTGACCACCCTGCATCCGTCGAGATAATTCGTGTAGCTGACCTCGAACTCGACCAGAGCCGTCACAGAGCCTTCAGGGATGGCCAGCGCATCGATTTGACTACAAAAGAGTTTGCACTGTTGCACTACCTGATGCGCAACACGGGGGTGGTACTGAGCCGTACGCAGATCATCTCACAGGTTTGGGACATGAACTTTGACTGCGATACAAACGTTGTAGAGGTGTCGATTCGAAGGCTCAGAGCCAAGATCGATGATCCTTTCGAGACGAAGCTTATCCACACGCTCCGAGGCGTGGGCTATGTTCTTGAGAAGCGGTAAGCGACCAACCGCCTAGCCTTGGAAACAGCTCGACTGATTATCCAGCGCCTACTACATTGACAGTTAAATTTTAATTCCAACAGCACTTATCTTCGCAATAAGCATGTCAAACCAACAAGCACCACCCATTGACCCGGAGTCAAGGAGACCAGACCACGAGAAATTTAGTGATACGCAATCCACTCAGAGTACTGATAGGACGGTCGTGGCGGAACGGGGCAACGAAAGCCAACAATCCAGCCATTAATCGCAAAAATCGCTCTGGGTTGCCGATTGGAAAACTACCAATCAGACAGTGGAATCTAGAGATCCACCACATAAAACGCAATTCCCACCAGTACGATCTAGCTCTCCGGGGCCAACAGGTTTTACCATCAAGATACTAATATCAATCGAGTGACTTAGCATTGCCTCGATAAGGTCAATGTATTGAACTCGAATCGCTTCATACATAGTCCGCACCATAACAACTTCACGCTGAAGCTTATGATTCTTTTCTTGAAGATTCCTGTATTTAGCATCGCCATCATGATTAATCTTTGAAACTAGACAAGACCGCAAGCAAGCGTCAATTTCAGATTGATATTTCCTGATTGTCTCTCTAGAAACTCCTGCGTATTTAGAAAATTCTTTTTGGCTATAAACATATCCTCCAATTTCTTTTTGGCGAACACTTATCAATTCCAAAATCTTAGAATTGAGATACCCCTTTAGACGCTCACCTCTGAGCTGCATAAGCCCCCCGATATATTAATTCTTTTTAAAAATCTCATTCAACAGAAAATCAGCCGACAGTTCAATATTTTTGAAATGTTGGTATTGCGGACTCAACTCCCCTCCAGCAGTTAAGATATGATTCTTTATTAAGTTAGCGTCTCGGCTCAATCTTTCAATTTCCAGACGCTGCGCATCATCTTGAACGTTCACTATTAAATCCTCGCAAGGCTTGCCATTTGTCCCCTTCGCCAAACATGACAGACTGTGCTGGCATGGTTTCAACGCAAGGTTGTGAGCGCACGCTCCATGTGGCATTGGATTAACCACACGAATGGCTGCTGAAAGATATTCCTCTGCGGCTTGACGATTTTCAATTCTAAGTTTATTGAAAGTTGTTTGAATAACCCCCACAGCTCTATCTTGCCTAACACTTTCAATCATATCCTGCAGAATCAATGATCTGCTTAAAGCTGGTGTATGATCATAAACCTGAGCCTGCGTGAGGTCTGAACGTCCTAGGATCAGGTTCACCTGAACATCAGATAAACCTCCCTGCTTATAGACAGTATTGAGCCAATGCCTAATATCATGCCAGTAAAACTCAGCCACTTCACCGGTACGAGGATCGAGGACATTAAATTTCTTAAATAATGACTCTTCAGTTCTTGATGTACCATCAAGCCACCCTTGAAACATACCAACCGAAACCTTCCTAAATTCCCTATCACTCTTAGCATTAGAAAATGTCAACAAATTCCGCGGGATAATGAATAATGAATTTTCCGGCTCTAGAATTGCCACACCATTCTTTTGGATCGTAGGCAGAATTTTTCGAGCAAAGTTTAATTCGAACTCAAAATCAGGCTGAAATGGAAAAGTTTTATTCTCAAGCTGACACAACAAAGCCTCATCAAGGATATCGTCAACAATCTCACGCATCCATGATGGATTGAAGGTAACTTCACAAAATGCCTCAAGACGCTGCAACGATATAGCATGAGGGTGGCGCCTCAACCTGCTTCGCCACTTATATACATTTGAAGTCAAAGGCAAATATTCATTCCAAGCTTTCTCATACATAAATATCTTAGAATTCATAGCTTTCTGACATTGAAGCAACTTGACAACTGTTCGTGTAGAGGCACCCAGAAATGCCGCGACCTCAGACACACGCCCGAGGCGTCCAACCAACTGAATTACATCTACAAATTGCCCTGTAGATTGATAATAAACCCCTCGCGGCGTATACAAATCGAATTCGCTCACCCATTTCGCGACAAACTTACGCGCATAATATTTCAAACTAATAGGCGTTTTTTTTACTTCCTTCCAATTCACCCCTGGATTCAATCTCATTTTCTTAACAATACGACGCCCTTCCGCAGTATGTTCAGTGATAAATTCTACCGCTGCGCGTACTGCTGGGTATAAATCTTGCGGAAATGGTCGGAAGTACAATCGCCCTCCCTTTTCGGGAAATATTTTTATAACCCATTTCCCCTCTTGCTGTATCAAGCAATCTACAGGAAGACATGCCAGCTCATTGATTCTACCGCCCACAGCTGCGTTAATCACTAGCGCACTAATATAAAATCTATCCCGAAAAGAAAGTTCTGGATGAGTGGCCAATCCGAATAAATCTCTAATCACCTCTGTAGGTAGGAACTTTCGCTCTCTTCCCTCTTCACTTCCATGCCGGCCATACTTACATCTGCCTTTTGGAGCATCATAGATTACCCTTAAACCAATTCGCTTCTGCATCCATTTAGCAAAGCCCTGAAGTGTTGTTAAAGTTGAAATCTTCCCGGTCACCCCGCGCTCTGCGTAGGTCCTTTCAACCGCTTTAAAATCCAATAGATTCAATCGTGAGATTTCTTTACTACCCATTTCCAAATCAAGCCTAACTAATGCCTCGATGGAGGCGAATGCACCATCAGCGGTTACACCCGCTTGGACTCGCTTTGCTGCTATATACACTTTAGCAACTAATCTAAGCTCGTCATTTCTAATACGGCAAAATCTCAAATTGTATTGCGACAGATTTCCAGGGCGTTCAACCCAGTCGAGAATATTCCATTCATCACAAAAAAAATCGACTGAAGGCTTTAACCCCTCAACAAGTGATGCTGCCAAATTTATCAAAGGCTCTGGGAGGCCATGACCACGCAACTTTGAGTGAATATCCATCTTCGTCATTCCCCACTATTGATCCTAGCCATAACATCGTTAACCGCTTGGTATACGCGCTCCAGCTCTTTCAGTATCTTACTCCTTTCCTTTCCACCCTCAGCTCTACCCCATCTTTCTAATTCAGACTCTAGGTAATCTAAAGATTTTTTATGGTCTGCGTTGCGCCAGGCAATGAAATACCTACAACCATTGTAACAATTAAAAAATGGATGATGCCCACAAGATCCGGACTTGCCACATTCCCCTACTATAGCTGGCTGATTTACGACCGGTATCAATATAGGCATCCCCGAACTCTTATGCCCAAGCTGACCGGCGAAAAATAAACCATTTAACTCTGAGAATATCCCACCTAATTTTCTGTTTGCTCGCTCCAACAACGGGCAAAACTCAGAAGCCAAACAGTCAATGTAAGCATCAGCTGCATGCACGGAGTCATGCTCAAGTACATATTGTATCTCGTCCCTAGACGCGCCTTGGGCGGCCATCTGTGTAGCTCCGCTATGTCGGATTCTATAGGGTGTCAAGATTAGAGGCCTATTCGTACGCGGACTGATCAGCTTTAATCTGCTACACCAGCCAGTTATCGCCCGTCCAAAATTTGATGATTCTCCCTCCCTTGAACTCACTAACAACCTCCCAGTCCTTTCCTGTAACGCCTTAACCTTAGGAGATGAGGAGTACTCGAGAATGGCATTAGCAAGTTGAGTAGTTATGGGCCAAAGCTCTGACGCCTGTCCTGTTTGATATTTTGCCTTAGGCATTCTAAGGAAATATTGGCCCCCTTCTGCCATCGAATCGGGTACCCACAATGCATCACGGAACATTTCATGCAACTGGATAGGTCTCTTTAATGTTTCGAACGAGATCCAAGTAAACAGCCTTGAGGTGAAATCCGCCGTGGATTCCCCCTCTGCAGAAATGATCATTGCTTTTCGAACCACTTCAATTTCGGAGCTTGTTAGCGCCCCGCGCGTCTCGTGCCATTCCAGTATCCTTAAAGTTGGGTGAGGCTTTTTAAGCCTTATAGCCTCTAACTCCAATGCATGAATCTCGTCCGCACCTGCCAACCCCTGAAAAGCAGCGTAAATGTAGAACCTTCGAAACTCGGTCGCCTCCGCATGGGATGATGTCATAACGCTCAACAATTTCCCGAGAGACATATCTGAAAAGTCCTTCCATGAAGGTTGCCAGTGCCTTTCCAAGCAAGAGATCCCCGCGTGCACTGAGCTCAGGATTCTAGGGCAAACCGACTCAAGCTTGTGCACTAGGTACTTTTTGACCACCTCAATAATTACTACTGGGAGCTGGTATCTGCTTAGATCAATAGAATATCTAGCCCTTCTCCACACCGCTTCAACATAATCTGTCGTCACATCAATGAAAAATGGACTACTCGGATCAGCATTACATCTTACATATAGCCGCCCGACTTCATCTTCAAATTCACCAGAATCATTGACTTCAATACCCATTGCTTACCCCTCAAAATTTAACCTCATCAACTCCCTTCTTGCCTTATCCCGAATCGCGCGCCGAGCATAACCTTTTAATGAGTCAGGACTACTCCATCCTCCCATGTAAACTACGTGATCTATTTCCGTAGAATTGTTCTCTAGCAAACTTGCAGCTTCGTAAAGCCTATTGAACACAGCGTGGCGTACGAGATGCCAATGAAAAGCTTTGACACACTCATTGCTAATCATGCAAGCGACTTTATTTGCCGCTGAACAGGATAGTGGATTACCCAGCGAGGCGTTACCGTGAGAGATCAACAGGAATTCGTGGTCTAGATAAGCTGTAAACCCTCCTTTTATTTTTCTTTTAACTCTATATGTATCTACATACTCCTCAATGGCTCTAATCATCCCCTCATCACCAGGACTAAAATAAAGCCGCCTACCAAAAGTTTTAACAAGTGGATTATTGGGAGCTCGCGGATCAGAATAATCTGCCCCTCTATCCTCTATGCGGATAATTTCCAAAAAAGGATATAAACCAGTCAGATCAATATCCACTAGGCGTAATGCTAACAACTCGCCTAGCCTTAATCCAAACCTTCTAACTAAGCGCCACATGATGTAGTTTCTTAGATTCAAGCCGCGAGTCACGTTCGCACTTGAAAGCTGCCCTACTAAAAACCCCTCTATTTTTTTCAATTCATCGTCCGTCAGGTCATGCGCGATTAGCTCTTTTCTGCCGCTCACCATTACACTAGACCAAACTTTCTTATGGCTTTCAATTAAACGAATATAGCTAACATTGACGTCAATACCGGTAGCAAACAAAGGTGTATAGTTCTCAACAAACCAAATTGAGAAAGTGCTGCAGCTTTGTAAGATCTTACAAACATATTTGTTTATCTGGGTCCCATCAACCGGCGGCGATATAATCTTCTCAAGCCAATTGGCAAATTTTCTTACACATCTAAAATCTAGTCCTTTCCCCTCAAGCAGCATGCGCTCGATATCGAGCCCAGTTATGTTTCCCCATGTGAATAAAAAGGCAACGTGGTAGAGCACTGTACGAATACTCGCCTTATAGCGACGATTACCCATTGAATACGCTACTTCGTACAGACTAGCGCTAAGACAAGGTACAAACGTTTCTAC
Source organism: Pseudomonas sp. NPDC089408 (assembly GCF_044749445.1). Classification (NCBI taxonomy): domain Bacteria; kingdom Pseudomonadati; phylum Pseudomonadota; class Gammaproteobacteria; order Pseudomonadales; family Pseudomonadaceae; genus Pseudomonas; species Pseudomonas sp. NPDC089408. Next base: position 77,219 of record NZ_JBIVHY010000003.1, on the reverse strand, counting down.
TGCCACCAACTGGTACCTAGCTACGTGTTGATGTGAAAACTTAAGAACCTTGTACTCTAACCCTACAGTCCTAACTGATTTAGTTCTTCTAGTTAGTCCAGGCATGAGACATCTCCTTCAGCATCAGTTGCAGAAGTTGTCTTCGAATGAATTTTATCAGCCTGCGACCAAAGCGACTTTAATAAGCCATCCCCAATCGAGTAGTTTGATCTTAACTTAAGACAGCTAGTTGACTTATAATCAACTAGCACGGACAGCAATTGATAACCGGTGAGAATTTCAAACAAAAAACGTATAAATATATTTTTGCCGCCCATATATCCGCACCTTGACATTAGTTTATGTCTTAAAGGTACAGATGCTGGGCCGCGGATAACTCCGTCGTCTGCCAACTATCTAACAACCTACGGTGCTACATTGGCACATTTTTAACGTAAACCAGTTGACTGGACTAATCAAGACCTTACGTCGCAGGTCTGACGGGACGCGGGGCTGCGGAGCTCTCATCCCCCCGCTATCTAGGCACTTTGAGGTCAGATAAATCATGGATAAGGCCGAAGCAGACCGTCACGACAAGATGCTCGAACTGGCCGAACGCCTGGCCGAAGTGCTGCACAAAGCGGTGCCATCGCTGACCGAGCAGCAGGTTGAAGAAGCCGGTATCTACATGGCCAAGAACCGTGATGTGTTTGCCCGGGCGTTCAAGAGCCAGCCGGATGCGTTGGGCGAGTTGCTCGAGGGTGGTGCAGCCGAGTGACATCGGCACCGCCAGCTTCGCGGCTGAAGCCGCTCCCACAGGGATCGCAGAGGTCTCGGGCTCACTCGGTACCTGTGGGAGCGGCTTTAGCCGCGAAGAGGCCAGCAAGGCCAGCATGAAACTTCAGCCGTAAAGCAACCGCTCCGCCAGCAACTGCGCCACCCTTGCCGGCGAACGTTTCTCCGCCTGCGCATGGCCAAACACTTCGGTCAGCCGCGAAGGAATCCGCGCCAAGTGCGCGGTGATGCTGCCCAGGTCCTCGCCACGGTGGGTCAGCGCCACATAGATCAAACCACCGGCATTGATCACATAGTCAGGCGCATACAGTATTCCGCGCGATTCCAGCTGGTCGGCCACCTGCAAGGTGGTCAGCTGGTTATTCGCCGCCCCCGCCACCGCCGCACAGCGCAGCTGCATCACGCTCTGCCCGTTCAGCACCGGGCCCACGCCGCAGGGGGCAAAGATGTCGCAGGGGGTGCTGATCATTGCATCGTTGGTCACAGGTTTGGCGTCGAACTGTTCCATCGCCAGCCGCACACGCCCCGGGTCAAGGTCGCTGACCAGCAGCTCCGCACCCACCGCATGCAGTTGTTCCGCCAGCGCATACCCGACATTGCCCAGCCCTTGCACCGCCACCCGCAAGCCTCTCAAGTCGTCGCTGCCGAGCCGGAACGAGGTCGTGGCACGAATACCGGCAAATACCCCCATCGCGGCATGCGGCGAGGGGTCGCCCGAAGCCGTGGTACTGGTCACGTGCGGTGTGCTCTGGGCAATGCAGTCCATGTCCAGGGTCGAGGTGCCACTATCCACGGCAATGATGAAGCGCCCTTGCAAGGTATCGATAAAACGGCCAAAGGCTTCAAACAACGCCGCGCGGTTTTCCACATGCGGGTTGCGCATGACCACTGCCTTGCCACCACCCAATGGCAAGCCAGCCAGGGCCGCCTTGTAGCTCATACCCTGGGCCAGGCGAATGGCGTCGGTCATGGCGCTTTCGTCATCGGCGTACGGCAGGTAGCGGCAACCGCCCATGGCCGGTCCCAGCTGCTCGCTGTGAATCGCGACCACTGCCTTCAAGCCCGTGGGCGGGTCGTTGAACAAGTGCAGTGACTGGGTACGGGTGCTTTGCATCAGTGCGAACATCGACAGGCTCCCCACAAGGTGCTCCTTTCAGTATAGGCGCGGCCCTGCAGCTGACGTCGCTGCCGGACCACTGGACGAAAGCGCACACCCCAGCTAATACTCAAGCGTGTGTGGAGAAGCCAGATGAAGCCACGTCAAGCCTGCCTGGCCTGCCTGGAACGCGAGCCTGTCGCCCTGCTGGAAGCTGCATTGTGGGTTGCCGCCGAGCACGACCGCAGCGTCGAGCCCGCCGCCAGCCTTGCCACCTTGCACGACCTGCAGCGCGAAATCAGCACCAACCTGCCCATGCTGCCATTGAACGAACTGGCCCAACCGCTATTGCGCCAGCTCAACGCACTGGGCTTCCAGCAGGATGAGTACCACCCGTTAAGGCCCCATGCAGCAATGATGGACAAGGTGCTGCAGCGCCGCCGTGGCCAACCGCTGACCTTGGCCATCCTTGCCCTGGAACTGGCCCGGCGCCTGTCCATCCCGCTGGAGGGTGTGGGCTTTCCTGGCCATTTCCTGCTACGCGTGCCGGGTGCCGATCACCTGCTCGACCCTTGTGGTGGCCGGCGCCTGTACCCCAGCGACTGCCGCGAATTGCTGGCCCGCCAGTTCGGCCCGCATGTGGCGCTGACGGCAGAGCACATGCGTAGTGCCAGCCCGCTGCAGATGCTGCAACGCCTGTCACGTAACCTGCGCCAGTTGCACATCAGCAACGATGACCACCTGGCGGCGTTGATCGACGCAGAACGGGTCATGCAACTGGGCCCGGTGCAGGTCGGCGACTACATGACCCGCGCCTCGCTTTACCAACACCTGGACTGCCCGCAGGCCGAGCGCTTCGACCTGGAGCATGCATTGCTGCTGACGGAAGACCCGGTCCAGCGCCTGAAGCTGTCCGAACGCATCGGCAAGCTTCCGGCGGCGAACCGTTCACTTCACTGAACCGGGGTGTCCGGTTGCCGGGCGGGGTGGGCGCTGGCGAAGGCCGGGTGGCCGGCTGCCAATGCGGCCACCCGCAGGATGCGCGGGAAGCCGGCGAGGTCAATGTTGAAGCGTTCAGCCGCGTACAGCTGCGGGATCAGGTAGACATCTGCCAGCCCCGGCTCATTGCCGAAGCAGAAGCCCTCATCGCCAATCAATTGCTCGACTGCCGCCAGCCCTTGGCTGATCCAGTGACCGATCCACTGGTTGACCAGGCCCTCATCCTGGCCCGCCTGGCGCAGCAGGTTGAGCACACTGACGTTGTGCAGCGGGTGGATATCGCAGCCGATGATCGCGGCCACGCCCCGCACCTTGGCCCGCGCTTCTGCGCCGACCGGCAACAGCGCAGGCTGTGGATAAACCTCTTCCAGGTACTCGATGATTGCCGGTGACTGCACCAGCAACTCACCGCCGTCGGTGCGCAAGGCCGGCACCCGGCCCTGCGGGTTGACGGCGACATAGCCAGCGCCGCGCTGCTCTCCTTGCAGCAGGTTGACCGGCAGGGACTGGTAGGCCAGCCCTTTCAGTGCCAAGGCAATGCGCACCCGGTAGGACGAGGTGGAACGGTAATAGGTGTACAGTTCCATGCCTATGCCTCCTCAGTTGGCCGCAATGACCTTGCCGCGGCATTCCCCGAAACCGATGCTGGCAACACCGTCACGCGAGCAGCGCGCACGCAGGATGATTTCGTCACCGTCTTCCAGGAACTTGCGCACCTCGCCACTGGCCAGCTCCACCGGCAGCTTGCCGCCTTCGGTGATCTCCAGCAGGCTGCCGAACGAACCTGGCGTAGCCCCCGACAGCGTGCCCGAACCGAACAGGTCGCCCGGCTGCAGCTGGCAACCGTTGACGCTGTGGTGCGCCACCAGCTGCGCCACGGTCCAGTACATACTGCGGGTGTTGCTCAGGGTCAGGCGGTGCGGGGCAACGCCCTGCTCGCGCATGCGCTCGGTCAGCAGCAGCACTTCCAGTTCAATATCGTAGGCCCCGGCGGCCTGGTCGCGCTTGTCCAGCAAGTACGACAGCGGCTGCGGGTCGCCTTCCGGACGCGCCGGCTGGGCGCAGCGAAACGGCTCCAGGGCTTCGGCAGTGACCACCCACGGCGAAATGGTGGTGATGAAACTCTTGGACAGGAACGGCCCCAGTGGCTGGTATTCCCAGGCCTGGATGTCGCGCGCCGACCAGTCGTTGAGCAGGCACAGGCCGGCCACGTGCTCGGCAGCATCACCAATCGGAATCGCCTGGCCTATGTCATTGCCTTGGCCAATCCAAATGCCCAGTTCCAGTTCATAGTCCAGGCGCGCGCACGGGCCGAAGCTTGGCTCGGTGTGCCCGGCCGGCAAGGTTTGGCCTTTTGGCCGGCGTACGTCGGTGCCGGATGGGCGGATGGTCGAAGCACGGCCGTGATAGCCGATCGGCACGTACTTGTAGTTGGGCAGCAGCGGGCTGTCAGGGCGGAACAGCTTGCCGACGTTCTTGGCGTGTTCGATACCGACGTAGAAGTCAGTGTAGTCACCGATCTGCGCTGGCACATGCAGCTGGCAGGCGCTGGCCGGGTACAGCGCCGGCGTTAGCGCTGCCTGGTGCTCGCTGTGCTCGCCGAGCAGCTCTAGCAGGCGCTCGCGCAGGGCCACCCGGGCGCTGCGGCCCAAGGCGAAGAAAGCGTTCAGCGCCCCGCCACGGGTGGCTTCGACAGCGGCCTTGGCTGCGCCGTCGAACAAGCCGGCGGCCAGCACCGCTTCCAGGTCGAGGATCGCATCACCGATGGCCACGCCACAGCGCTTCGCCTCACCCGGCCGACTGAAAATACCCATCGGCAGGTTCTGCAGCGGGAAGTCGCTGTGCCCGTTGGCGTGCTCGACCCAGCTACGGGCATTGGCAGTGTGGTTCATGGGTTATCTCCGGTTCGGGTTGAAGGTGCTCGGCAAAGTCGCCCAGCAACTATCGTAGTCGGCCTGCAATTGCGGGCATTCAAGGGCTTGCTGGCTCGGGCGCAGCACCTGGCTGGTCTCGAACATGAAGGCCATGGTGTTGTCGATCTTGTGCGGTGCCAGGTCGGCGGCAATGGCCTTTTCGCAGGTTTCGGCGTCAGGGCCATGGGCACTCATCACCCCGTGCAGCGACGCACCGCCCGGCAGGAAGCCCTCGGCCTTGGCATCGTAGGCGCCATTGATCAGGCCCATGAACTCGTTCATCAGGTTGCGGTGGAACCACGGTGGACGGAAGGTGTTCTCGGCCACCATCCAGCGTGGCGGGAAGATCACGAAGTCCATGTTGGCCAGGCCATGCACGCTGGTCGGTGAAGTCAGCACGGTGAAGATCGACGGGTCCGGGTGGTCGAAGCTGACCGTACCGATAGTGTTGAAGCGACGCAGGTCGTATTTGTACGGCACGTTGCTGCCATGCCAGGCAACCACGTCCAGCGGCGAATGTTGCAGTTCGCAGGTCCAGTGCTCGCCCAGGAACTTCTGCACCAGGTGCACCGGCCCTGTGGCCTCTTCGTAGTGCGCCACCGGCGCAAGGAAGTCACGCGGGTTGGCCAGGCCATTGCTGCCGATCGGCCCCAGGTCCGGCAGGCGCAACGGCGCACCGTGGTTTTCAGCGATATAGCCGCGGGCCTGGCTGTCGAGCAGTTCGACACGGAATTTCATGCCGCGCGGGATGACCGCGATTTCCAGCGGTTCAACCTCCAGCACCCCCAGTTCGGTGGCGATACGTAGACGACCCTGTTCCGGCACCAGCAGCAGTTCACCGTCAGCGTTGAAGAACACCCGCTCCATGGAACGGTTGGCGCGGTAGATGTAGATGCTCACGCCCGCCGTTTTTTCCGCCGCCGCGTTGGCCACCATCGGCAGCCAGCCTTCGATGAAGTCGGTCGGTTCGGCGGGCATCGGCTGGGGGCTCCAGCGCAGGCGATTGGGGTTGATGCCACCCAGCGGCCCGCTCAGCGGCTGACGCGCCAGGCGTTCGAAACGCGGGTGCAATGCAGACGGGCGAATGCGATACAGCCAGGTGCGACGCAATTCGCTGCGGGTCATGGTGAACGCCGTGCCCGAGAGCAGTTCGGCATACAACCCATAGGGCGCCTTTTGCGGCGAGTTCTGCCCGACCGGCAGGGCACCTGGCAGCGCTTCGCTGGCAAACTCGTTGCCGAAACCGCTGAGGTAGTGAAGGTCGGGGGACGTATCGCGATTCATCGATGCCTCCGGGCTCTGGCCGAGCCGCTGCTGGCAGCTGGCTGCTGGCCCGGTGTGGGGTGGCAGCGCGTCTGCATTGTTTTTATCGTAATCAGATTACGAATAACGTAATTTGCTACGCGCATGGCGTCAAGCTATAAAGGCCCGACTCGAAGAATGCAGAAGACGATGTCCATGACCAAAGCCACCTCCCCCGCCGACAACGGCAAGCAGAAAGTCCGTTCGGCGGAGGTCGGCACCGACATCCTCAAGGCCCTTGCCGAGCTGGCCCCGTCCACCTCGCTGTCGCGCCTGGCAGAGCATGTACAGATGCCGGCGAGTAAAGTGCACCGCTACCTGCAGGCGTTGATCGCCAGTGGCTTTGCCGAACAGGATGCCGCCACCAACCATTACGGCCTGGGGCGCGAAGCATTGCGGGTGGGGCTGGCGGCGCTGGGCAGCATCGATGTGTTGAAGATTGCCGCCCTGCCGCTGGCACAGCTGCGCGATGAGCTTAACGAGAGCTGCTTCATTGCCGTGTGGGGTAACCAGGGCGCGACCGTGGTCAGCATCGAACCGGCAGTGCGCGCGATCACCGTTGTGACGCAGATCGGCTCGGTACTGCCGCTGCTCAGCTCCTCTACCGGGCTGGTGTTCGCCACCTACCTGCCCGAACGCGAAACCGTGGAGCTGCGTGATCGTGAGCTGGCTGCCCTGGGGCACGCTGCCGAGGACTACCAGGTTGTACTGGCGGGTATTCGCGAACGTGGCCTGCACCATGTGCACGGTCTGCTGATGCCGGGCGTGGATGCGCTGTCGGCGCCGGTCTTCAACGCCATGGGGCAGATCGCTGCAGTGATGACCGTGGTCGGGCCAACGTCGATCTTCCATGCCGACGAACACGGCCCGGCGGCGCAACGGTTGCTGGCGGCCACGCGGGAAACCAGCTGGCGCATGGGCTATTCGCCTGCTGCCTGAGGGCCTGCGCCACTATTGCCCGAAACGTAAAGGTGAATGTCATAAGCGGCTATTTTTCCTACGGGATCAAGCGCTTATTCTTACCCCACTGGCACGGCATGAAGGGCTCTTCCCCCCCGCTCTTCAGGCCTGCGAGGTTCACCGACGTAGATTTTGAAGCTCCTTGATCTAACGTCTCGATTGGCCGCTGCGGCTTGCAGCGGCCTTTTTTATTGCCTGAAAAAAAGTTTCTGCCTGTGCTGGCCTCTTCGCGGGTAAACCCGCTCCTACAGGGGTATCACCAGGCCTGAGGGCAGTGATATCCCTGTAGGAGCGGGTTTACCCGCGAAGAGGCCAGCACAGGCAATACAAGATTCAGCCCAGTGGGTATTGCTGCAAATTCGCCATCATCTGCTGCAGCGCCTGCAAACTGTCCTGCGGGTGCACCGCGCCTTCAAAGTCACCTATCTGCGCCCAGTGCTCCGCCACCTGCTCGGGGGTGAAGCCTTCGCGAGGATCAAAGCCCACCCCCAGGCTGCGCTCCCAACGTACCTTGCCCATCCAACCGCCGCCCACTTCGAACAACTCACCCGTGCCCTGGCACTGCTCACTGCCCAGGTACACCACCAGCGGGCTGACCAGCTCCGGCTTGAGCCGCTCAAACACCTGCGGCGGGATCAGCCCTTCGGTCATGCGCGTCCCCCCTGTGGGGGCAATGGCATTGACCAGAATGTTGTGCTTGCGCCCTTCGATCGCCAAGGTACGGGTCAGCCCGTACAGGCCCAGCTTGGCCATGCCGTAGTTAGCCTGGCCGAAGTTGCCGTAGATGCCGGAGGTGGACGCGGTAAAGATCACCCGCCCCCAGTTCTGCTCACGCAGGTGCGGCCAGGCAGCGCGGGTGACCTTGAAGGCGCCTTCGACATGCACCTGGTAGACCTGCTCCCAGTCGCTGTCGTCCATCTTGTGAAAGGTCTTGTCACGCAGGATGCCGGCGTTGTTCACCAGCACGTCGACCCGGCCAAAACTGTCCAGCGCCTGCTCGACGATACGCGCGCCCTGGCTGACCGAGTCATGGTTGGCAACGGCGCTGCCGCCGGCGGCGCGGATCTCCGCTACCACCCGGTCGGCAGCCGAAGCGCTGGCACCTTCGCCATGGGTAGAGCCGCCCAGGTCATTGACCACCACGTGGGCACCGCGTGCGGCGAACAGCAGCGCATGGGCACGGCCCAGGCCACCACCCGCGCCGGTAACGATTACCACGCGATCTTGCAGACGGACAGGCTCGCTCATGCTCAAGGCTCCAGGCTGTGTTCAGGTCAGCCGAGTGTCCGCCGCCAGCAGCAGGCGGACAATCAAGCTCACGCAGGCTGAATGCCTGGCAATAACGCAGGGCGATGAGGCCCGCTCAGGAATACGCCACTTTCGGCTGGTAGTCGCTCAGCGGCTGCTCACGAAAGGCCAGGTAGTGGCGCAGCACCTGCACCGGCGCTTCGGTGTGCGGGTAGTGGCCAATGCCCTGCAACTGCACGGTGTCGGGCTCCGGCACCAGCTGCCGGTAACGCTCGAGCATGTGCGCACCAGACAGCGGGTCGACTACGCCGTTGATGAAGCGCAGCGGCACGCCTTGGCGCTGCATCGCCCCAACCCAGCGGTCGCGATGCAACCTGCGCTCGGGCATGTAGCCCACCAGCTTGTGCAGAATGCGCGTGCCACGGTTGGCAGCGATAAGGCTCCAGAAATCATCCAGTGCGCTTTCGCTGGGGTGGGTGCAGGGGCCGTAGACCTGGGTCACGTTGCGCACCAGGTCATCGCGCCCGAACGAGCGCCCGACCAGCCAGCCAAAGCGGCTTAACAGCAACTTCTGGATCAGCAGCATGCGACAGCTTTCGGCAAACAGCCCGCTATTGAGGAACACGCAGCTGGCCACTTCGACACGCTGCTCATGGTGCCGTGCCAGCAGCTCCTGGGCCACGCTGCCGCCATAGTCATGGGCCAGCAGGTGCACCGGCTGGTCGACCTGCAGGTGGGCCAGCAAGGCTTGTTGCAGGTCGGCTTGCTCCATCAGGCTGTAGGCGTGGTCGACCGGCTTGGCCGAATCGCCAAAGCCGAGCATGTCGCACGCGATTACCCGGAAGCGTTGGGTCAAAGGCCCCCACAAGTAATGCCAGTCCCAACTGGCGGTGGGGAAGCCGTGCAACAGAAGCAGGGGCTCTCCTTGCCCTGCGGTCCAGTAGCGGATGCTCTGGCCCCGGAATGTGAAGCTTTGTCCCCGGGTACGCCAGACGCACAATGGAATTTCGGCCATAGGCATCAGATCGGTCCCGGTGAACAGGTGTTGGCGGAATAGGGCAAGGCTGCGGTCATTGCATGTTACCTCGGCACTTACTTGTGCTCTCTATGTCGAGGCTGAGTCTAGCCAGCCGCCCATGGGCTGAAACTTGCGTTGCCAGCCAGCTTGATGACTGAGCGAGTCAGTGGCACGAACGGTCAGAGCAGCATGGCCAGCAGCGGCGCCGCGAACAGGTTGAGCAGCCCGGTCAGGACCATGACCAGGCCGGCCACCGAACCTTCTTCACGGCCCAGTTCCTGTGCCCGGCTGACCCCGGCGCCATGCGCGCCAACGCCGAACAGGGCGCCCCGCGCCAACGGCGAGCGCAGCGGTAACCAGCGCAGCAGCACACCGCCGAACATGGCGCCGAGCACACCGGTGAACATCACGAACACGGCGGTCAGCTCGGGCACGCCACCCAGGTCATGGGCCAAGGGCATGGCAAAAGGCGTGGTGATAGAACGCGGCACCAGCGACAGGCTGGTCGCGCTGTCCAGCGCCAGCCAGTGAGCCAGCCCCCAGGAGCTGGCGATCGAGGCACTGCTGCCAGCCACCATGCCGACCATCAGTGCCGGCCAGTGCCGTGCAAGCATGGCCCGCTGCTGCCAGATCGGCACCGCAAAGGCTACGGTTACCGGGCCAAGCACGCTCATCAGCCAATGGGTGTTGCGCGCATATTCGGCATAGGCGGTGTGCAGCGGCACCGCCACCGCCAACAGCAACACAGGCACCAGTATCAACGGTGACAGCAGGTAGCGCTTGCTGCGCCGGTATAACCAGCGGCTGCCCAGGTAAGCCAGCAAGGTCAGCGCCAGCCAGAACAGCGGCATGGGTTCAAGGCTCATGGCGCAAGCTCCAGCGGCACACCAGCTCCACGGTCAGCGCGGTCACTACCATCACCATCAGTGTGCTCACGGCGATCACCAGCAAGATACGCCAGCCTTCATCACGAATCAGCGCGCCGTAGTCGAGCAGGCTCATCAGCGCCGGGATGAAGAACAGCAGCATTTCGGCCATCAGCCAGCCGGCGCCCAGTTGCAGCATGGCCGGTTTGAGCACACCTGTCGCGAACAGGATCAACAGCAGCGCCAGGCCCATCACACCACCGGGAATCGGCCAGCCCAGCCAGGTGGCAAGCTGGCCGCCGAGCAGGAACAAGGCACAGAGAATCGCCAACTCGACGAGCAGACGCAGGGCTTTATTGATTAACGCGGGTTTCATGGCGGGGGTTCCTCGACAGGCCTTCATTTTAAGATTCGGCTGCCTAGGCCAGAAGCGAATTGTTAGACTTATCGCCATTCCATAATGGAATCGGCACATGGAATTCAAACAACTGCGCAGCTTCATCGAAGTGGTCCACCGCGGCGGGTTTACCCAAGCGGCTCAAACCCTGCACATCAGCCAGTCGGCCGTGAGCAAGCAGGTGGCCCAGCTGGAGCAAGATGTGGGCCAGCCGCTGCTCGAGCGCCAGGCCTCGCAACTGCACCTGACCGCTGCCGGGCGTATCGTGCTGGAACGTGGCGAAGCCCTGCTGCGCCAGCGCCAGGCGCTGCTCAACGAGCTGGACGACCTGAGCCAGATGGAACGCGGAGAACTGCGCCTGGGCTTGCCGATGCTGGGCAGCGACGCACTGTTCGCCGGCTTGTTCGCCGAATACCGGCGGCGCCACCCGAACATCGTCATCCAGTTGCTCGAAGGCGGCAGCCGTAGCGTCGAGCAGGCGGTCAGGAGTGGTGAACTGGAGTTGGGCGGCAGCCTTACGCCCAGTGACGAGGCGTTCGATTACCAGCCGTTCTGCGATGAACCACTGGACGCGCTGTTGCCAGCGGGCCATGCGTTGGCGGGCCTGGGCGGGGTAGACCTGGGGCAACTGGCTGCAACACCGTTTTTGCTGTATCAGCGCAGCTTCGTGCTCAATGACCGGTTGCTGAAGGCGTGCCAGCAGCAGGGCTTTACCCCGAAGGAAGGCGGGCGCAGCGGCCAGGCAGATTTCCTGGCGGCGCTGGTGGCGGCGGGCCAAGGCGTGGTGTTGCTGCCCCAGGTAGTGGCAAAGGCGCTCGAGCGCCCAGGGGTGGTGCGCTTGCCATTGCGCTCGCCGGCGGATCTGCGCTGGGATATCGCCTTTATCTGGCGGCGCGGGGCGTATCTGTCGCGGGCGGCACAGGCTTGGTTAGCTCTACTGCGCGAATATCACGGCTGACACGATCCTTGTAGGAGCGGCCTTGTGTCGCGAAAGGGCTGCAAGGCAGCCCCAGCAATATTTGCAGCATCGCCGAGATCCCGGGGCCGCTCTGCGGCCCGTTCGCGACACAAGGCCGCTCCTACATAGGAACGCGTCAGCTTCCGGTCAGGCCTTCAACGCTTGAACAAACTCAGCCAACCAAGGCTCGGCATCAGTCTCGGGGGTCACTGTCTCACTGGCATCCAGGCGCAGCATCGGTTGCACTTCGCGCACGCCCAGTTCGGCAAACAGCTCGCGCATCTGCTCACCGCCCCCGCAGTAGGTATCGCCATAGCTGGAATCGCCCAGCGCAATCACCGCGCCCGGCAGGCCACGCCAAGCCGCTGGCAGAATCTCGCGGATGCTGCTGTACAACGGCATGAGGTTGTCCGGCAGCTCACCCATGCCGGTGGTCGAGGTCACGGCCAGCAAGGCCTCAGGGGCAAAACCTTCAAGGTCCTGCAAGGTGGCACGTGCGGCATGCCAGGCCTCGAGGCCTGCAGCCTTGAGCAACGATTCAGCGTGACGGGCGACTTCTTCGGCGGTGCCATAGACCGATCCGAAAATAATGGCGACTTTCATCGGGTAAAGGATTCCGAAACTGAGTGAAAACGTAGGATACTAGCATTCAGCGCTGGCAAAAGGCCGCCTCTATCAAAGTCGCCACCTTCAGCCCTGCTTCGCCCCCTCTTGCCCAATGGCCCGAACATGATCAACGCGCAACTGCTGCAATCGATGGTCGATGCCTCGAATGACGGGATCGTGGTCGCCGAACAGGAAGGCGATGACACCATCCTCATCTACGTCAACGCCGCCTTCGAACGGCTCACCGGCTACAGCCGTGACGAAATCCTCTATCAGGATTGCCGCTTCCTGCAGGCCCACGACCGTGACCAGCTCGGCCGCGCGCGTATCCGCAAGGCGCTGACCGAAGGCCGCCCATGCCGTGAAGTGCTGCGCAACTATCGCAAGGATGGCAGCGCCTTCTGGAACGAGCTGTCGATCACCCCGGTGAAGAGCGATGCCGACCAGCGCACCTACTTCATCGGCATCCAGAAGGACGTTAGCCGCCAAGTCGAACTGGAACGGGAACTGGCCGAACTTCGCGTTCGTCCGAAAGCCGACGAACGCGCCTGAACCAAGCGCCCTCTGCACGGTCAATGACGTTGAAGAAACCGCCACCACCGAGTTCGATCATGCAAGCCGACGCGCTCCTGACTCAGGCCGAACTGGATTTCATCCAGAACATGCAGCATTCGCCGCAATTGAACCTGGCCGACTCCATGTCGAGCCTGCTGGTCAATGGTGACCGCCGCATTCAGAGCCTGCTCACTCGCCTGGTGGCCAACGAGCAGGTAACCCTGCAAGCCCAGTTCAACAACCAGCAGATCAGCTTCCCGCTGCAACTGGTGGAAGACGAGTTCCACGCCCTGCACTTGCAAGTGGGTTCACCGGAAATCTACGAAGATGGCCCCATGCTGCGCCCCTGGCGCCTGTCGATGGAGCAGCCGAGCGCACTGCTTGATGCTCATGACAAGCAAAGCGGCTTATGGGTACGCGAAATTTCGTTCAAAGGGTTACTGCTGGAAGTGCGTGACCTGCCAACGGCACCCGCCCGCTTCGAGCTGCGCTTTGCCCCAGGCGGCATCAGCCCGATCGAACTGCATGGCGTTCTGGGTCGGCGTATTGGCCCGGACCTGGCAGCCTATGACCTCAGCCAAAGCCCGGCCGAAGAGATAGAACGCCTGCGCGACTACATCCTTCAGGCCCATCGCCAAGCCCACCCCGAACTGCATACTCAGGTATCCAGCTGACCGGCCAGAAACTGCCGTAAACGCTGACGCATCACCGCCCCCTGCGCACCCAGGCATGCAACAGGGCTGCCTGCCAGGCTGTCCTGCGCCACTTCCGAGGCTTCACCCGCCAATAACAACGGGCAGTCCAGCACCGCCGCCAGGCGCGTCAGGTGCCGTGCCAGTTCTACCGTGAGCGGCTGATGGGAAAACAGCACCAGGGCGTCCGGTTTCAGGCGCTCGCAGACCAGCGCCAGTTCTTGCAGCGGTTGCCCGCAGGCCAATGGGGTCACGCCGGTTTCGTCGCTCCCCAGCACCAGGCCGGTGACCAGCAACTCAAGTTCATGACACTGCCCTGGCAATGGCGCCAACAGCACCGTGCGGCTGCGTGGTACATGAGCAAGCTGCAGACGGGCGAATACCCGGCCGCGCAGGAACCGGTCGAAGAACAACCATTCGCTGGCCTGCCCGTAGCCGCCCTGCCTGACAGCCATGTCGTGCCACACGGGCATGAACACCTCGGCGAACACCTGGTCCAGGGTGCTGGCGGCAAACACCTCCTCGAAAAGGTGGTCCAGCCCTATCAGGTCAAAACGTTGCACCGCCAGGCGAATCTGGTGCTGCCAGCGCACCCAACTGCCCGTCGCCCCGTCGGCCTGCCCGGCCAGGGCATGGCTGCGGGCCAGGATGCTGCCCACCTTGCTCACCGCCACACCGCGTTCCAGCCAGCCGAGGATACGGCGGATTTCATCGATATCGGCCTGGGAATACAGGCGGTGGCCGCTGTCGGTACGGATCGGCTGGATCAGCCCGTAACGGCGCTCCCACGCACGCAGGGTCACCGCGTTCACACCGGTCAGGCGGGATACTTCACGAATCGGAAACAGCTCCTGCTGCTCGAAGCTCGCGTCGATCACCGGATTACGTCCCTGTTCGTTCATCTGCAAGGAATACCCTGTGTGCGGAAGTTGAATACCTAGTCTACTACGTCACCACCGTTCGCAACGTATGACCGTTTGCCGGCAGACATTTGCCGAAGTTCGCAACTGCGCGATAATCCGCGCCCGATTCTTGCATGCACACCTGCGTTGCCCACCACCCCGGGCCACGCAGCCAGAGGGGCCAGCTACCCGCCAGCCCCGTTGTCAGGAGATACACGATGTCTACCCCCGTCACCCTGATGGTGTCGCGCCGCGCCGCCCATGGCCGCTACCAGGACCTGCTGGCCTGGCTGCACGAAGGCGAGCAGCTGGCCACCGACTTTCCCGGCTATCTTGGCTCGGGCATTCTCGCCCCGCCGCAGGATGGCGACGAATTCCAGATCATCTTCCGTTTCAGCGACGAGCCGACCCTGCACGCCTGGGAGCATTCCGCCTCGCGCCGGGCGTGGCTGCAACGCGGCAACGGCCTGTTCGAACGCCCCAAAGAGGCGCGCGTCAGCGGCATCGATGACTGGTTTGGCACCAATATGGTGCAAAAACCGCCACGTTGGAAGCAGGCCGTGGCCATCTGGCTGGCTTTCTTCCCGGTCTCGCTGGTGTTCAACGTGGTGTTCGGCCACTGGCTGGCAGCACTCGACCTGGTACCAAGGGTACTGCTCAGCACCCTGGCCCTGACACCGTTGATGGTTTACCTGTTCATCCCGCTGTCCACCCGCCTGCTGGCCGGTTGGCTGCATGCCTCCCCGGCCACCGCCGGCGCCTTGCGCAGCCGCTGAGGCCAGGCCATACATCAGCGAAACAGTTCGGGTATGCTGGGCGGCAACCAAAGGACAGACAAGTTGACCGCCCCGAACATGAACAGCCCCATTCTCGTCACCGGAGCCAGCCAGCGCGTCGGGCTGGCCCTGGCCCTTGAACTGGCACAGGCCGGCCATACGGTGGTCAGTGCCAGCCGCAGCATTCAGCCACAGGCGGCCCACCCGAACATCGTGCAGTTCCAGGCCGACCTGTGCCTAGCGGCCGACCGCCAGGCGCTGATCGACCACCTGCACCAGCATTACGACGGCCTGCGTGCGATCATCCACAACGCTTCGCTGTGGCTCGACGACGGCCTGGACAACCTCGAGACCATGTTCCGCCTGCACGTCGAAGCGCCCTACCACCTCAACCTGGCCTTGGGCGAACTGCTGGCCAAGGTGGAAAAGGCCGACATCATCCACATCTGCGACGAAACGTCCTCGCGCGGCAGCAAGAGCCACATCGGCTACGCCGCCACCAAGGCCGCGCTGCAGAACATGGTGCTGTCATTCGCCGAAAAATATGCGCCCACGGTGCACGTGAACGGTATCCTGCCCGGGCTGCTGATCCTCAAGGAAGGGGGTGACGAAGCCTACCGCCAGCAAACCCTGAAAAAGGCCCTGCTGGAGTTCGAACCCGGCGCCGGCCCACTGATCGAAACGGTCAAATACCTGCTGGCCAGCCAGTACAGCACCGGCAGTCAGGTGGTCATCAACGGTGGCCGCCACCTGAAGAACCGCATGACTTGAGAGAAGCCCATGACGCCACAACAACAGCTTGAACTTGAGGCCGCCGCATTCCGGCGCCTGGTCGACCACCTGCAAAAGCGTACCGACGTACAGAACATCGACCTGATGAACCTGTCCGGTTTCTGCCGCAACTGCCTGTCCAAGTGGTACAAGGCTGCGGCTGACGAGCGTCAGCTCGACCTGAGCCTGGACGACGCCCGCGAAGCGGTGTACGGCATGCCTTACGCAGAGTGGAAAGCCCAATACCAGAAAGAAGCCAGCGCCGAACAACAAGCGGCGTTCGAAAAAGGAAAACCCCGTGACTGATCTGAATTCCCTGCGCGCCAGCCTGGCCGGCGGCCAACACGTGTTTGCCGACACCCTGGCGTTCATTGCCGAGCATTACAACTACCAGCCGCAGGCTTTCAACAATGGTGGCGTGGAGAACGCTGCCGGGCAGAACGAAGGTTCGTGCAAGACCCTGGGCCTGGCCGTGCTGGAAGGGCTGAGCGATCAGGAAGCGCTGATGGCGTTTGGTGAGCATTACCGTGATGTAGTGGCCACGCCTGAGGGCAGTGACCATGGCAATATCCGCGCGCTGATCAAGCATGGGCTGGCCGGTGTGAAGTTCGCCGCGCAGCCGCTGTCGCGCAAGGCTTGAGATTGCCGGGGCTGCTTTGCAGCCCATCGCGACGCAAGGCCGCTCCTACACGGGAGCGCGGTCTCCTGTAGGAGCGGCCTTGCGTCGCGATGGGCCGCAAAGCGGCCCCAAAGTATCGACTTCGGCATCAATCGATCAGGGTTCCCGGCATTCCCTCTACCAATGCCCCCCGCTGCAACCACTGCAACGCCACCGGCCACAAACTCTCGCGAAACCGATCATGGAAAAACGCGAAATGGCCAATTTCCCCAACCGAGATATCCACAGGCGCAATGCGCAGGTGCCGTCGCTCGGCCCCCTGTAGATAACCCAGCAAGCGCTCGGTCGCCTCGACCGTGCCAAACGGGTCATCGGTCAGGCTGATGGCCAACGTCGCCGCCCGCACCTGGGCGAACGGTAACGCTGCCAATGCCCGCCCGCTGGGCCGCTGCTCATAGCGCGGTGTACGGGTGGTCCAGTCATGCACCACGCCGGATGGCGTGTCCTCCAGCCAACCCAGGCGCTTGCCGGGGAAGTAGCCGAATACCCGTGTCAGCAGTGGCATTACCACATGCCATTTGCCAAACAGCTGCCAGCGCTGATCGGCCGCGTAGTCGCGCCAGTAGGCGAACTGCGCACCCACCATTACCACCCGGCGTACCTGGCCTGCCGACGGAGCCAGGCCTACCGCACAACCGCCGAAGCTGTGCCCCACAACATCTACCGGTTGGCCGGGAAAGTGTTCGGCCGCATGTGCCAGCATGGCTTCGAAGTCCAGCCGGCCCCAGTCACTCCAGGTGGCCTGAAAGCTGCGCAGGGAAGCCGGGCGGGATTCGCCGATGCCACGGTAGTCGTAGGTCAGCACATCGCAGCCCTGGGCGAACAGGTAATCGGCAAAGCGGGAGTAATAGCGGCAGCGTACCGAAGTGGCTGCGTTAATGATCACCAGCGGGCGCTGGGGGGCAGGCTGGCCGTGGCGCCAGATGAAGCCACCCAGGCTGTAGCCGTCGGCTGCGGGGTGGCGAAAGGCAGTGGCGGGTTGGGTGAGGCTGCTCATGGCACATTCCCGGTTGTTGTGCGCCAAAGCTAGCAAAGTTTTTGTGGCCTGTACCGGCCTCTTCGCGGGTAAACCCGCTCCCACAGGTACAGCACCATCCTCAAATTTGGTGCTGTACCTGTGGGAGCGGGTTTACCCGCGAAGAGACCAATACAGGCTAAAGCCGATTACAGCTCGACGCAGTCGAACTTCACATCAGTCGCCACGTCTTCGTCATAGTTGACGTCAGCACGCTCGAAGCCGAACAGGTTGAGGAACTGCTTCTTGTAACCGGCGTAGTCGGTCAGCTCGAACAGGTTCTCGGTGGTCACCTGTGGCCACATGGCCTTGCACGCGTCCTGCACGTCGTCGCGCAGTTCCCAGTCGTCCAGGCGCAGGCGGGCTTTTTCGTCCACTTCGGCCGGGGCGCCATCGGCACGGTACAGGCGGTCGCGGAACATGCGGTCCAGCTGGTCCTGGGTGCCTTCGTGCACACCCTTTTCCTGCATGATCTTGAACACCATCGACAGGTACAGCGGCATCACCGGAATGGCCGAGCTGGCCTGGGTAACCACCGACTTGAGCACCGCCACGTTGGCGCCACCCTTCACTTCAGCGGCCAGCTTCTGGTCCAGGCGCAGGGCGGTTTCGTCCAGGTCCTGCTTGGCCTGGCCCAGCGCACCGTGCCAGTAGATCGGCCAGGTAATTTCAGTGCCGATATAGCTGAAGGCCACGGTACGGGCGCCTTCGGCCAGTACGTCGGCACCGGCCAGGGCGTCGATCCACAGCTGCCAGTCCTGGCCACCCATGACGGTGACGGTGTCGGCGATTTCCTGCTCGGTGGCCGGCTCGATGCTGGCCTCGATGATGGTGTCCTTGTTGGTGTCGATGGCGGTCGACTTGTAAGGCTGGCCGATCGGCTTGAGTGCCGAGCGGATCACTTCACCGGTTTGTGGCAACTTGCGCACAGGCGAAGCCAACGAGTAGATGACCAGGTCGACCTTGCCACCCATCTCGTTCTTGATCAGCTCGATGACCTTGGCGCGGGCTTCGTCGGAGAAGGCGTCACCGTTGATCGACTTGCTGTACAGGCCCTCGGCCTTGGCGAACTTGTCGAAAGCAGCAGCGTTGTACCAGCCAGCGGTACCGGGCTTGGTCTCGGTGCCTGGTTTTTCAAAGAACACGCCCAGGGTGTCGGCCTTGAAGCCGAACGCTGCGGTAATGCGGGCTGCCAGGCCGTAGCCGCTGGAAGCACCGATGACCAGGACCTTCTTCGGGCCATCCTCGCGCACGCCCAGCTTGCGGGTGGCTTCGATCTGGTCACGGACGTTGAGCTCGCAGCCCTTCGGGTGAGTCGTGGTGCAGATGAAACCGCGAACCTTAGGATGAATGATGGCCAATGTCTGTACCTCGTCAGGTTTATGCCGGGGAAGCGCCACTTGGGGCGATTCCGATTGATCAGAGGGTGAGACTACCCCCGCAGGTTATCCGACACATATTACGGGGTGATCATGGGGATGCAAAACGGTGGTTAGCTTGTTCCGGCCTCTTCGCGGGTGAACCCGCTCCCACAGGGACCGCACACATCTTGAGAGCTGTGATGTACCTGTGGGAGCGGGTTTACCCGCGAAGAGGCCGGTACAGTCAGTCGCGGTGCCGCCTACGCCCGGTGATCATCGACCACGGCAGGTTTTCGCGCAGGCGCACACTCTCTACGATGGCGCCCAGCACATGCACGCACACCAGCGCCAGCAGCGCGTTGGCCAGCCAGCTGTGCACATCCATCGGCCAGTCGGCTCCCCACAGTGCATCCACCTCCTGCGAAGCCCAGCCGGTCAAGCCAAGGCCGGTGATGCCGATCAGCATCAGTAGCATCACCACAGCGCCAATCGGCGAATGCCTGAGGCCATGAACATACTCTCCGCGCAGCAGCTCCCGGGCATGCCCGGCCACGCCCCGCGGGGTAGGCCAGAAATCGGCCCAGCTTGCGCTACGTGGCCCGACAAAGCCCCAGACCACACGCAACACCACACAAGCGAGCGCGTAGTAGCCCAGCCACTGATGCCAGTCATCCCCCTCCTCATTGAAAAAGTAATTGGCGAAGAACACGACGGCGATGGACAGGTGGATCAACCGCAGGAGCGGGTCCCACAGCTGCACCGTGCCGTCGCTGTTCACTTGTGGTACTCGGTCTTGACTGCCTTGCCGGTCACAGGGTCATGGTAGATCTCGACTTTCTT
Organism: Pseudomonas sp. NPDC089408; assembly: GCF_044749445.1. Taxonomy (NCBI): domain Bacteria; kingdom Pseudomonadati; phylum Pseudomonadota; class Gammaproteobacteria; order Pseudomonadales; family Pseudomonadaceae; genus Pseudomonas; species Pseudomonas sp. NPDC089408. The sequence goes on along the minus strand of NZ_JBIVHY010000003.1, from coordinate 57,491 downwards.
GCCATCCTTGTCGAAACCATAGATCTCGTAGCAGTTGCCCTTGGTGACCTTGAACTTGTTGATTTTGTAGCCTTGCTCCTTGAGCTGTTCCTGGAACTTGCCCTGGTCCTGCCAGGTGCTCTTGTCTGCGGTGGTGCATTCGGTAGCGGCGAATGCAGTGCTGCTGCCGATCAAGAGGGTAAGGGCCATGAAGATGCGCATGAGCATGTGCTCCATTCAGTTGAGTGATACAGCGCGTCATTCAGCTTAGATCGGGTGCGTGCTTTACGCCCATTCATTTGTTTTCCACATCAATCAAGAAGAAAAACAAACTTAACAAATAAGCCAAAGCAACCGATGCTGGGTGCATTACGCCCATCGCACGGAGAACAACAATATGAACGACGTGGTCATCGTCGCCGCAACCCGTACCGCCATCGGCAGCTTCCAGGGCGCCCTGGCCACTGTGCCTGCGGTCGACCTCGGCGCCGCCGTGATCAAGCGCCTGCTAGAGCAGACCGGGCTGGACCCGGCGCAGGTCGACGAAGTCATCCTCGGCCAGGTGCTCACCGCCGGTGCCGGGCAGAACCCCGCCCGCCAGGCCGCGATCAAGGCCGGCCTGCCCTTCAGCGTACCGGCGCTGACCCTGAACAAGGTGTGCGGCTCGGGCCTCAAGGCCCTGCACCTGGCCGCACAGGCCATCCGCTGCGGTGACGCCGAGGTGGTCATTGCCGGCGGCCAGGAGAACATGAGCCTGGCCCCCTACGTGATGCCTTCGGCCCGTACCGGCCAACGCATGGGCCATGGCCAGCTGATCGACAGCATGATTACCGATGGCCTGTGGGATGCCTTCAACGACTACCACATGGGCATCACTGCCGAGAACCTGGTGGACCAGTACGGCCTCAGCCGCGAACAGCAGGACGCCTTTGCCGCCGAATCGCAGCGCAAGGCCGTGACGGCGATCGAAGCCGGCCGCTTCGACGCGGAAATCACCCCGATCGAGCTGCCGCAGAAAAAGGGCGAGCCGAAGGTGTTCGCCCGTGACGAGCAGCCGCGCCCGGACACCACCGCTGAATCGTTGGGCAAGCTGCGCCCGGCGTTCAAGAAGGACGGTAGCGTCACCGCTGGCAACGCCTCCAGCCTGAACGACGGTGCGGCCGCCGTGCTGCTGATGAGCGCCAACAAGGCTAAGGCCCTGGGCCTGCCGGTGCTGGCGAAGATCGCCGCTTATGCCAGTGCCGGGGTAGACCCGGCGATCATGGGTATTGGCCCGGTTTCGGCAACCCAGCGTTGCCTGGACAAGGCCGGCTGGCAATTGAATGATCTGGACCTGATCGAAGCCAATGAAGCCTTTGCCGCACAGGCACTGGCGGTGGGCAAGGCGCTGGAGTGGGATGCTGCGCGGGTCAATGTGAACGGTGGGGCGATTGCCTTGGGGCACCCGATTGGCGCGTCCGGATGCCGGGTGCTGGTGACCTTGTTGCACGAGATGATCAAGCGTGATGCCAAGAAAGGGCTTGCTACCCTGTGCATTGGGGGTGGGCAAGGCGTGGCGCTGGCCATTGAGCGTTGATCGGCGATTGAGTTGAGCAGGCCCGGCCTCTTCGCGGGTAAACCCGCTCCTACAAGTACGGCGCAAACGTTGAATGTGCGCGGTCCCTGTAGGAGCGGGTTCACCCGCGAAAAGGCCGGGCCTGCTTATAAACCTTTAGAACCGCTCATCAGCAATAGCCGGCAAGGTCAGCTCACGCACATAGCTCGCCGCCGACAGTTCCAGCAAGCTACGCACCATCAGCACCACATCATGCAGCGGTATCAGCCCCCCTTCCCCACGCGCCGCCGCCTCGGCCAGCGGCACATCGAGACTGTCCTCGGTATTCAAATACCCCAGATTCAGGCAAGTCACCCCCAGACCCTGTTCTCGATAGCCTTCACGCAACGCCTCGGCAATGCCGCGCAGGGCGAACTTGGATGCGGCGAAGGTCACTTCCGGGCGCCCACTCTGCGGCAGGCCCGAGGTAGAGCCGGTAAGAATGATGCGTGGTTTCTCGCTTTTCAGCAGCAGCGGCAGCAGGCGCTTGATCAGCAGGATGGTCGCGGTGATGTTGCAGTCGACCATGCGCTGCAATTCCACATCGCGGTCTTCGAGAAAGCTGTAGTGCGCTTCGAAGGCGTCGGCCTCCCACAGGCCGAGGTTGTAGATCAGCGTATCCACGCCACCTTCGCCAAGCGCTTGGGCAATGGCCTCGACGGCAGCAGCCGGCTGGCCGAGATCGGCCTCGACCCACTGGGCGTGGATATCCTCGCTGATGTTCACGGCCGCTGGTTTGGCGCGTGACACGCCGATCAATGTATCGTCGGGTTTGCCCAGCCCTTCCATGAATGCCTTGCCTAAGCCCTTGCTGGCGCCGACTACCAGAATGCGCATCGCATCACTTCCCTGTGGATTTCATTGGAATCGGCATTCTAGGGGTTTTGTATGGGCTGTGCGGGCCTATTCGCGGGTGAACCCGCTCCTACAAGGACCGCGCAAATTTCACTGTTTGCGCTGTACCTGTGTAGGAGCGGGTTCACCCGCGAATGGGCCGGTACAGGCAACAGATGATCAGGCAGCGACGCGGTACTGCTCCAGCGAAGCGGCCAGCGTAGCCACTTCGCGGCACTTCTGCACAGCCACTTCCACCGAGCTATGCGCCAACGAACAGGCCGGTGCGAGCCACAGCCGGTCACCCAGACGCTCATGGGCCTCCTGCAGCAGCCCCAGGGCTTTGTCCAGGTCGCAAGGCGCGGCGTCGCCGCCATCAACCAGGCCCAGCGACAGTACCTTGTAGGCCGGCAGGCGGTCGAGGATGGCCTGGTACTGCTCAGGCGCCTGTACCAGATCGATATGCAGGCCATCGACCGGCAGGTTGGCGGCCAGGCCGAGGTTGCCATCGAGGCCACCGGAGTAGGTGGCGATCAGCTTCTTCAGCGGCGCACGCTGAAGGATGTTGTAGACGCGTTCGTAGGCGTTTTTCCAATCCTGCGGCAACGCCTGGGCAAGGATCGGTTCGTCGATTTGCACCCACTCAACGCCCAAGGCGGCCAAGCGGTTAAGAACTTGGTCATACAGGGGCAACAGGCGGTCGAGCAGTTCCAGCTTGTCGAAGTCGACGTTCCGGGCCTGTCCCTGCCACAGGTAGGTCAATGGGCCGACCACCACCGGCTTGACGGGATGGCCCAACGCTTTGGCTTGCTCGACTTCTTCGAACAGGGGTTCCCAGTTGAGTACAAACGGCTGGTCATCGGTGCTCAGGGCGTAGTCATGCTGGGCGAAGTCGCCGACTGGCAGCAGTTCGACTCCGGCGTCCTTCTGCACTTGCCAGTGGCGTGCCCGCAGTTCGCGGTCCCCGCCAATGTGTGGAAAGCCCAGGTTATGTGCCAGTGCCATGTCTTGTCCCTTCAGCATGCTCAAATTGATGAAGGGATTTTCCGGCGGATGGGTGTATTGAGACAAACTCATAAAATTTGAGATGAACCCAAGAAATTCTCATGTTCATGGTTTTGCATGGGCTGACCCATGTCTCATTCAGAGCACCACCCTGCGCATCCGGACATGACCTCGCCCGCCTTCTGCCGCACAATGCCACCCTGACTACACCAGGTGCCCGGCCTCATGAGCCTGTTGAAAACCGCGCTGCGTGAACAGAACTTTGTCTGTGTGATGGAGTTCGTCCCCAAAGCCTCCGCAGAACGCTTCGCTGCCATGCAGGCGATCATGGACCGTGCGCACCTGTGCGGCTGGCCAATGACCGTGGCCATCGGCGACCGCGTTGGCAGCCCGTTGGACATGTCGCCGCTGGACGCCCTTGCCTCGTTCAGCAGCCCGGTACCCGCCCTGCCCCACTTCTCCGGCAAGGACCGAGAACGCCACCACCTGCTTGCCCAATTGCAACGCATGGACGCCGCCGGCCTCGACCAGCTGTTGCTGCTGACCGGTGACCGCTTGCCCGGGCATGAACCTGGCCAGCGTCCGGTGCGCTACCTGGAGTCGGTGGCCGCGCTGCAGATTGCCCGGCAGGCCTGCCCGCACTGGTTGCTGGGCGCGGCGCTGAACCCGTTCAAGTACCACGAGGAAGAAGGCGGCGCGCAGTACTTCAAGGCCGAGAAAAAGCTGGCAGCTGGGGCCGACTTCCTTACCCTGCAACTGGGTTTCGATGCCGCCAAGCACCAGGAAGCCATGCACTGGATGCGTCGCCAGGCCACGCCAAAACCTATGCTGGCCTGCCTGATGAGCCTTACCCACGGCCGTGCAGCAATGCTCGACCACGTGGCCGGCGTTACCGTCACACCGTCCATGCGTGACATGCTCGAAGCAGAAACGGCGCAGTCCAAGGCCTTTGCCCAGGCACGCAGCGTTGACCGCCTGGCCTTGCAGATCGTGGGTACCAAACTGATGGGCTACGCCGGCGTGCACCTGTCGGGGGTTCACGAGCTTAAGCAGTTGCTTGCCCTGGAAGCGCGGTTGGAGCACTGGCAAGCGCAGGTTCACACGCTGGAACAATGGGCGCCTGCCTGGCAGGCCAGCTGGCAAATGCCCGGACTGCCGGCAGTGACGTTCCATCCGCCCCAGGCGGGCTGGCGCCAGGGCGAGTCACGGGTCGATGCCTCGTTCAAGGAAAAAGCCCGCTATCACCTGATGCATGGCATGCATTCGCTGCTATTCAGCCGCCGCAACAGCCTGAGCAAGGCGTTTGGCTGGGCGGTGCGCCAACCCCTGTGGGCAACCCCCGTTGGTGTACACGTGCTGCACAGCCTGGAACGCACTGTGAAGCGCCCGCTGGTGGGTTGCGATACCTGCGGCCGCTGCCGCCTGGAAGACACCTTGTACATCTGCCCGGAAACCTGCCCCAAGGGCCTGGCCAACGGCCCCTGCGGCGGTACTGCGCTGAACCGCTGCGAGTTCGGCGACCGCGAGTGCATCCACAGCATCAAGTACCGCACCGCCAAGGCCGTGGGGCAAACTGCCGTGCTGACCGAACGGCTGATTCCGTGCATCGAGGTAGAAACGCGCCACCGCAGCTCATGGCCGCAGTGGTTCGCCCCGCAAGCCCCACACCGGCTCAGTCCGCAGCCAGCGCCTCGAACCCAGCCCGAATCGTAGCCTCGGGCAGGTCATCGGCAATAAACACCATCACGCTTTCGCGGGTTTCACCTTCGGCCCACTCGGCGTCCCAGTCAAAGCCATACAGCTTGAGCACGCCTTGGAACACCAGTTTGCGCTCCTCGCCGGCAATGTTCAGTACGCCCTTGTAGCGCAGCAATTGCTTGCCGTGGGTTTCCAGCAGCTCGTTCATGAAGCCGCTGAGGCGGTCGATATCCAGCGCGGTTTCCGTGCGCAGCACCATCGTGCCGATGCGGTCTGGTGTGGCGGGTTTGAGTACCGGGCGCAGCGAGGGTTTCAAGTGTGCGCCCAGGTCGGGGTTGAGGTTGAAACCGCGCACATCCAGTAGCGCTGCCAGGTCGATGCGACCGTGCTCAACGACACGGATCGCCGCCCGGCCATTGATGCGGGCCAGGCGTTCGCGCAAGGCTTCGACCGCGGCCGGCTCGACCAGGTCGGTCTTGCTCAGCAGCAGGCGATCGGCAAAGCCGACCTGGGCCTGGGCGATGGTCTGAGTCAGGTGCAAGTCGGCATGCATGGCATCGACCAGGGTGATGATGCCGTCGAGGAGATAGCGCTCGCGCAGTTCCTCGTCGATGAAGAAGGTTTGCGCCACCGGCGCCGGGTCGGCCAGGCCGGTGCATTCGATCACCAGGCGGTCGAAGGCGATTTCACCGGCATCCAGGCGCTCGAGCAACAGGTACAAGGCGCGGGTCAGGTCGCCGTGGATGCTGCAGCACACGCAGCCATTGGCCAGGGTCATCACCTGCACCGGCTGGTCGCCCAGCAGCTGGCTGTCGATGCCGGCTTCGCTGAATTCGTTTTCGATCACAGCCAGCTTCAGGCCGTGCTCGGCCTTGAGCATGTGCTTGAGCAAGGTGGTCTTACCGGCGCCGAGGAAGCCGGTGAGGATGGTTACGGGAATGGGCGTCTGCACGCAGAACATCTCCTGTGCAGTGGGATTCTGGAGGGTAGGCGCAATCCTTGTAGGAGCGGCCTTGTGTCGCGATGGGCCGCAGAGCGGCCCCAGATTTTCAGCTTCGCAACAGATTTTGCCGGGGCCGCTGCGCGGCCCATCGCGACACAAGGCCGCTCCTACAGGATCGCGCTAGCCCCGGTTTAGCAGCACTTCGGCCCGGACTTGCCGCCGTAACGCGCTTCCTGACGTTCGCGGAAGAACTGCTCGTACGTCATGACCGGCTTGTCCGGGTGTGTCTTCTGCATGTGCTCGACATAGTTGTCGTAGTCGGGCATGCCGACCATCAGGCGGGCTGCCTGCCCCAGGTATTTACCCAGTCGACCCAGGTCGTTGAACATGGCTGCAGTCCTCTCAAGCGTCAGGCAGGGCCTGGAACGGGGTTTCCTTGTCGCTGCGCTCCTTGCGGCCGAGGGCGGCGTAGCCGACCTTGAGGGCAAAGAACAGCACGCTGAACACCACCAGCAGGAACAGGATGGTCAGGCCGGCGTTGGTGTAGGCGTTGAAGATCACGTGCTGCATCTGCCCGATGTCCTTGGCCGGGGCCAATACCTGGCCGGCGTCCAGTGCGGTGCTGTACTTCTTGGCCAGTGCCAGGAAACCAACCGCCGGGTTCGGGTCGAACAGCTTGATCAGGCCTGCCGCGGTGGTGCAGATCAGCAGCCAGGTAGCGGGCAGCAGGGTGACCCAGATGTAGCGCTCGCGCTTCATCTTGATCAGCACCACGGTGCCGAGCATCAGGGCAATACCGGCCAGCATCTGGTTGGAGATACCGAACAGCGGCCACAGGGTGTTGATGCCACCCAGCGGGTCGATCACACCCTGGTACAGCAGGTAACCCCACAGCGCCACGCAACCGCCGGTGGCGAGCAGGTTGGCCCCCCACGACTCGGTGCGTTTCAGGGCTGGCACGAAGCTGCCCAGCAGGTCCTGCAGCATGAAGCGCCCGGCACGGGTACCGGCATCTACTGCGGTAAGAATGAACAGCGCCTCGAACAGGATCGCGAAGTGGTACCAGAAGGCCATGGTGTTTTCACCCGGCAGTACATGGTGCAGGATCTGCGCGATACCGACTGCCAGGGTCGGTGCCCCCCCGGCGCGGGCCAGGATGGTGTGCTCGCCGATGTCGCGGGCGACCGCCTCCAGTTGCTCCGGTGTGATCAGGAAGCCCCAGCTGCTGACCGTCTGCGCCACCGATGCAACGTCGGCGCCAACCACGGCGGCCGGGCTGTTCATGGCGAAGTACACGCCTGGCTCAATCACCGACGCAGCCACCATGGCCATGATGGCGACGAACGACTCCATCAGCATGCCGCCGTAGCCGATGTAGCGGGCGTTGGTTTCGTTATCCAGCAGCTTGGGCGTGGTGCCCGAGGAAATCAGCGCGTGGAAGCCCGACACCGCACCACAGGCAATGGTGATGAACAGGAACGGGAACAGGGTGCCCTTCCACACCGGGCCGGTGCCGTCGGTGAACTGGGTCAGCGCTGGCATCTTCAACTCGGGCATGGTGATCAGGATGCCGATGGCCAGGGCGATGATGGTGCCGATCTTGAGGAAGGTCGACAGGTAGTCGCGCGGCGCCAGTACCAGCCACACCGGCAACACGGCCGCGACAAAGCCATAGCCCACCAGCATCCAGGTAATCTGTACCCCAGTGAAGGTAAACGCCGGGCCCCAAACCGGATCAGCCGCAATCTGGCCCCCCAGCCAGATCGAACCCAGCAACAGCACCACGCCGATGATCGAGATTTCACCGATGTGGCCCGGGCGGATGTAGCGCATGTAGATGCCCATGAACATCGCGATCGGGATGGTCGCCATCACCGTGAACATGCCCCATGGGCTTTCAGCCAGGGCCTTGACCACGATCAGCGCCAGCACGGCGAGGATGATGATCATGATCAGGAAGCAGCCGAACAAGGCAATGGTGCCCGGAATGCGGCCCATCTCCTCGCGCACCATGTCGCCCAGCGAGCGGCCATTGCGGCGGGTAGACAGGAACAGGACCATGAAGTCCTGCACCGCACCGGCCAGCACCACGCCGGCGATCAGCCACAGCGTGCCGGGCAGGTAGCCCATTTGCGCGGCGAGAACCGGACCCACCAGTGGACCTGCACCGGCGATGGCGGCGAAGTGGTGACCGAAAAGAATGTGTTTGTTGGTTGGGACGTAGTCCAGGCCGTCGTTGTTGAGCACCGCCGGTGTGGCACGGCGCGGGTCGAGTTGCATCACCTTGGTGGCGATGAACAGGCTGTAGTAGCGATAGGCAACCAGGTAGATGGCCACTGACGCGACCACGATCCACAAGGCGTTGATTGCCTCGCCGCGACGCAGGGCTACCACACCCAGCGCGCAGGCCCCTATGACTGCCAGCGCCAGCCACGGAATGTGGCGTAGCAGGCTATTATTGTTGTTCATGGTTAGCTTCCAGCTGGTGGATTGGAAAGACCGCCCACCGAGTCTAGGGCCAGTCATCGCGCATTGCCACACTTGCTTTGGTCTAGAGCCTCTGCGGCCAGATTGCGGTACCTGATGCACATATCCTTCTAACTATAGTCAGGATGTCACCCGAGGGCCTGCCCATGAGCAATCACGACGAACGCCGCCGCTTCCAGCGTATCGATTTCGATGCCCCCACCGAGCTGCGTCAGGGCGACCGCCGCTGGCCGGTAAAACTGTTGGATGTATCGCTCAAGGGCATGCTGGTCAAATGCCCCGAACCCTGGGACGCCGACCTGACCCAGGACTTCGATGCGGTCATCCACCTGAACCCTGATGTGCGGGTACAGATGCAGGTGGAACTGCGCCATGAGGAGCCCACCCGCCTGGGCTTCATCTGCCTGTATATCGACGTCGACTCGATGACCCACTTGCACCGTCTTGTGGAATTAAACCTCGCCGATGGCACCGAAATGATGCGCGAGCTGCGCGAACTCATCGAAGAATAGAATCTGTTAGTCGGCTAACAGCCTTCCCACCTTCTGTTTCTTGTCTACCCAGACAGCTTTAAGCCTGGGCAGCAGCACTTTGTACACACCCCTCTAATACAGCTTCTGATGAGTTGGTACGCCTTCTGCATTGGGTTTACGCGCACCCTGCAGCCGCACCTGTGCGCGCTTCGATCAAAATATTGTATACAATTTTTGTGGCAATCATTTGTAGGAAGTGTCTACAGTAGCGACACAACAATAAACAGAGAGCCTGCTCCATGACTACGTCCCCTAGCACGTCTCCCGCCAAGCGCCCCGAGGATGAAAACCTCGGGCTTGGTGCCAACCTGGCCTATGGTCTGCAGCATGTGCTGACCATGTATGGTGGGATCGTGGCGGTACCCCTGATCCTGGGGCAGGCCGCTGGCCTGAACGGTGCCGAGATCGGCATGCTGATTGCTGCCTCGCTGTTTGCCGGTGGCCTGGCCACCTTGCTGCAAACCCTTGGCTTGCCGTTCTTCGGCTGCCAATTGCCGCTGGTGCAGGGCGTGTCGTTCGCCGGTGTGGCGACCATGGGCGCAATCCTCAGCAGTGAGGGCGGCGGTGGCTTGCCGGGCGTGCTTGGCGCGGTCATGGCAGCATCGCTGATCGGTTTCCTGATCACCCCGGTGTTCTCGCGCATCACCAAGTTCTTCCCGCCGCTGGTGACCGGCATCGTCATCACCACCATTGGCCTGACCCTGATGCCGGTCGCCGCGCGCTGGGTGATGGGCGGCAACAGCGCTTCGCCCGAGTTCGGCAGCGTGGCCAACATCGGCCTGGCCGGGTTGACCTTCGCCATCGTGCTGCTGCTGAGCAAGCTGGGTAACGCGACCATCTCGCGCCTGTCGATCCTGCTGGCCATGGTGGTCGGCACGCTGATCGCCTGGGCACTGGGCATGACCGACTTCAGCAAGGTCAGCGAAGGCCCGATGTTCGCCTTCCCCACGCCGTTCCACTTCGGCATGCCGGAATTCCACATCGCCGCGATCCTGTCGATGTGCATCGTGATCATGGTAACCCTGGTGGAAACCTCGGCCGACATCCTCGCCGTGGGTGAAATCATCGAGACCAAGGTAGACTCCAAGCGCCTGGGTAACGGCCTGCGCGCCGACATGGCATCGAGCATCCTGGCGCCGATCTTTGGTTCGTTCACCCAGAGCGCATTCGCCCAGAACGTCGGCCTGGTGGCCGTGACCGGGGTCAAGAGCCGCTACGTAGTGGCCACCGGTGGCGTGATCCTGGTGGTGCTCGGCCTGCTGCCGGTAATGGGCCGGGTTATCGCCGCGGTGCCTACCCCGGTGCTCGGCGGCGCCGGTATCGTGCTGTTCGGCACCGTGGCTGCCAGTGGTATCCGAACCCTGTCCAAGGTCAGCTACAAGAACAACGTCAACCTGATCATCGTTGCCGCCTCGCTGGGCTTCGGCATGATCCCGATCGCCGCGCCGACCTTCTACCACAACTTCCCGAACTGGTTTGAGACCATCTTCCACTCGGGCATCAGCTCGGCGGCGATAATGGCCATCCTGCTGAACCTGATCTTCAACCACTTCACCACCGGCAACTCGGAAAACCAGTCGGTGTTCGCCGCAGCCTACGAGCGCACTATCCAGTACTCGGACATTTCCGCGCTGCGTGATGGTGACTACTTCAAGGATGGCAAGCTGTTCGATGCCGAGGGTAATGAAGTGCCGCTGCTGGAACTGGACGAGCATGGCAATGAAACGGTCAGGCGCACGCCGGTGGCCGAGCATTGACCGCTGACTGAGCGGTGAGGTGGAGGGGCCTGTGGGAGCGGGCTTGCCCCGCGAACACCGGCGTAGCCGGTGCCAAAGGACAGTGTCGCCCTATTCGCGGGACAAGCCCGCTCCCACAGAGGCCGGTACAGGCTATACATTACTCAAACAACGCATCCAGAGCCTGCTCCAACCGGGTCACAGCAATCACCTGCAACCCCGCCGGCGACTCTTTCGGCGCATTGCCCTTGGGCACGATCGCCCGCTTGAACCCATGCTTGGCCGCTTCCTTCAACCGCTCCTGCCCGCTTGGCACCGGCCGCACCTCGCCCGACAGGCCAATCTCGCCAAACACCAGCAGGCCATGGGCCAAGGGCCGGTTGCGCAAGCTGGACATCACCGCCGCCAGCAGCGCCAGGTCGGAAGCGGTTTCCAGCACCTTGACCCCGCCAACCACGTTGAGGAACACGTCCTGGTCATGGGTCGGGATACCACCATGACGGTGCAGCACCGCCAGCAGCATGGCCAGGCGGTTCTGGTCCAGGCCCAGGGTGACCCGGCGCGGGTTGGCCAGGTGGCTGTCGTCGACCAGTGCCTGAACTTCGACCAGCATCGGTCGGGTACCTTCCCAGGTGGCCATTACCACACTACCGGGTACTTCCTCCTGGGTACGGTTGAGGAAGATCGCCGACGGGTTGGACACTTCTTTCAGGCCGCGGTCGGTCATGCCGAACACGCCCAGTTCGTTGACCGCGCCAAAGCGGTTCTTCACCGCCCGCAACAAACGCAGGCGGCCATCGGACTCGCCCTCGAAATACAGCACGGTATCAACCATGTGTTCCAGCACCCGTGGGCCGGCCAGCGAACCTTCCTTGGTCACGTGGCCGACCAGGAAGATCGCTGTACCGCTCTGCTTGGCGTAGCGCACCAGCAACGCCGTGCTTTCGCGTACCTGGGCCACGCCGCCGGGGGCCGACTGCAGTTGCTCGGTGAAAATGGTCTGGATCGAGTCGATCACCATCACCCGCGGTTTCTCTACACGCGCGGTGGCAATGATGGTCTCGATGCAGGTTTCGGTCATCACCTTGAGCTGGTCCTGGGGCAGGCCCAGGCGCCGCGAACGCATGGCCACCTGCTGCTGCGATTCCTCACCGGTGACATACAGCGCCGGCATGCCCACGGCGATGTTGCACAAGGTCTGCAGCAGGATGGTCGACTTGCCGATGCCGGGGTCGCCACCGATCAGCACCACCGAACCATCCACAAGGCCGCCACCCAACACGCGGTCCAGCTCGGTGCTGCTGGTGGTGAAGCGCGGGATTTCCTCGACGCTGACTTCGGCCAGGGTCTTGATCTGCGCCTGCTGCCCGGTCCAGCCGGCACGGCCACTGCTGGGCGCCGCGGCGCCGCCGCTTTCGATCATGGTTTCGACCAGGGTGTTCCAGGCCCCGCATTCGCCGCACTGTCCGGCCCATTTGGGGAAGGTCGCGCCGCACTCGGTGCAGCCATACAAGCGCTTGGCTTTGGCCATGGGAGGGGTCTCCTGGAAAAAACCGCCATGATAGCCGAGCAAGACGTGTCTCGAACGCTTCCGCGTGCGACAAAACTATTCGTTCTAACTGCAGTCTGTAGCCCTGAACACAACGCATGAAGCGTTCTAGTGGCTTACACTGCGTTAACCTTACCTTTTGTTACAAGGATCTAAACATGGGCATGCTCAATGAGTTCAAGGCCTTCGCGGTCAAAGGCAATGTCGTCGACATGGCGGTTGGTATCATCATCGGCGCGGCCTTCGGCAAGATCGTCTCGTCCTTCGTCGGCGACGTGATCATGCCGCCACTGGGCCTGCTGATCGGTGGCGTGGACTTCAGTGACCTGGCCATTACCCTGAAGGCTGCCGAGGGTGACGTGCCTGCGGTAGTGCTGGCGTACGGCAAGTTCATCCAGACGGTGATCGACTTCGTGATCGTGGCGTTTGCCATTTTCATGGGCGTAAAGGCGATCAACCGCCTGAAGCGTGAAGAGGCCGTGGCGCCTTCTGCGCCGCCAGTGCCTTCGGCTGAAGAGACCTTGCTGACCGAGATTCGCGATTTGCTCAAGACGCAGAACCAGAATCGGTTGCCTTGAGGCTCTAAGCTGCAAGCTGCAAGCTGCAAGAAAAAGCAGGTAGGTGAACTGGGGCTGCCTTTTCTTGAAGCTTGCAGCTTGAGGCTTGCAGCTCGCCTTACCAGTAGTTTTCCACAGCCACCTGCCCCGGCCGCTTGCTCAGGCTCAATTGCAGATCGCGCGCCTTCAGTACCTTGCGCGTCTCGTCGATCATTTCCGGGTTGCCACACAACATCACCCGCGAATGCTCCGGCGACAGCTCCAGCCCCGCCGCCTTCTCCAGCTCGCCATTCTCGATCAACGTGGTAATGCGCTGGTTCAACGCCCCTGGGTGCTGCTCGCGGGTCACCACCGGAATGAACTGCAGCTTGCCGGCAAACTCGGCCAGGTAGTCACGCTGCTCCAGCCCGGCGATTTCATCCACATAGGCCAGCTCCTTCGCTTCGCGCACTGAATACACCAGCTTGATGCTGTCGAACCGCTCCCAGGCCTCGAAGTCCTGCAGGATCGACATAAATGGCGCAATGCCGGTGCCAGTAGCCAGCAGCCACAGGTCGCGACCACCCACAAAGCGGTCCAGGGTCAGGAAGCCGAAGGCCTGGCGGTCGATCAGCAGGGTATCACCCGCCCCTAGCCGGCTCAGTTCACTGGTGAATTCACCGCCCGGCACCACGATGGAGAAGAATTCGAGGTGCTCGTCATGCGGCGCGCTGACCATGGAATAGGCGCGCCACACCACGCTGCCATCGGCCTTGGTCACACCCAGGCGGGCGAACTGGCCGGAACGGAAGCGAAACCCCGCATCGCGCGTAACCCGCAGGCTGAAGAGGTTCGGCGTCAGTGGCTGAACATCGAGCAGGGTCTGGCGAGTGAATTTTTCGGCGCTAGCGGTCATATCGGGCTCCAAGGTTTGCATGCGCACAGTGTCGCCTAAAGTGGCCGGGATAAAAACCACCGCTTTGTAGGGCCTCACCAAGGGCGATCATGCCGAAGTTGCAGAAAAACCTGATCGCTATAACAAAAAAATCCCAACGTCATGGTAGGACTTTTCCTACAATCACCCGGGTACTCAAACGGATTGGATTCTGCGTCCCCGAGGAGCGTTACAGATGCAGCACTGGAAACCCGAACATCTCCAAGCCTTCGTCAGTGAACGCAGCCCACGGAGGCTGTTCGACATCGCGGTGCACCTGGCACAGGACCTGGGCATGGATTACCTCGGGCTGAACATTCGCATCCAGATCGCCACGCAGACGCCCAGGGTCTTCCTCTACAGCAACTACCCGGACGAGTGGATCGAGCGCTACCAGCGTGACGAGTTCTACAAGCAGGACGCCGCCGCCAACGTCAGTCACAGTTCGACCATGCCGGTGCTGTGGACCGACGAGCTGTACCGTGATGCTCCGCATTTTCGTGAAGCCGCCTGCCAGCACGGCCTGCGTCACGGCTGGACGCAATCTTTGCACGACTTGCAGCACAACGAGAGCCAGGTCAGTGTGGCCAGGCCCAACGGCAACATCGCCATCCACGAACTCTACGACAAGGCCGGCAGTGTCCAATGGCTGTGCCACACCCTGCACGCGGTGCTGGGCGAGCACCACCTGAACGCGCTGTGCCCGCCGCCGCCGAAAATGAGCGAGCGGGAACTGGAAGTGCTGAGATGGTCGGCCGCTGGCAAAACAGCCAACGACGTGGCCTGCATCCTGTCACTGTCGCAAAGCACGGTAAACTTTCATATCCGCAGCGTCATCACCAAGACCAACGCTGCCAACAAGGCCGGCGCCATCGCCATCGCAGCCCTGCGCGGCTGGATCTGACCTTCAAGCCTGCGACCTCGGCCAAAGCCCTGTAGAATCGCCCGGCAAAGCCCGGGGCGAACCGCAACGGGCAGTTTCATACCCGAGCCAGACGCCATGCCCCTGTTGACCACCCCCTACGCCGAACTCGACCTGATCCGCCAGCCGGAGCAGGCCTACGACCCGTTGCAGGCTTTCGATGCCGCCGACGAGTACCTGCTTGCGCAGTTGCACGAACAGGCACCTGACGCCAGCTGCCGGGTACTGGTGCTCAATGACAGCTTCGGCGCCCTGGCTGCCAGCCTGGCCGGCCAGCTGCAAGTGGTCAGCAGCGGCGACTCGCACCTGGCGCACCTGGCCCTGGAAAAGAACCTGGTGCGCAATGGCCTGCCGTTCGACAGCGTGCCATTCGTGCCGGCCAGCGAACACTGGCAAGGCCCGTTCGACCGGGTGCTGGTGCGCGTGCCCAAGACCCTGGCCTTGCTCGAAGAGCAGCTGATCCGCCTACAGAGCCAGTTGGCGCCCGGTGCACAGGTGATCGCCGGGGCAATGATCAAGCACCTGCCACGGGCCGCTGGCGAGCTGATGGAGAAATACATCGGCCCGGTGCAGGCTTCGCTGGCACAGAAAAAGGCCCGCTTGCTGACTGCGACGGTAGCCGAACGGCCCGTCGCCCGCTCGCCGTACCCCAGCCGGTATCGCCTCGATGCGCCAGCGCTGGAACTGGTCAACCACGCCAACGTGTTCTGCCGCGAGGGCCTGGACATCGGCACCCGGGCGTTCCTCCCGCACCTGCCCCGCGACCTCGGCCGTGCGCGGGTGGCGGACCTGGGTTGCGGCAACGGCGTGCTGGCGATAGCCAGCGCCCTGGCCAACCCGGATGCCGAGTACACCTTGATTGACGAGTCGTACATGGCGGTGCAATCGGCACGGGAAAACTGGCAGGCTGCGCTGGGCGAGCGAGCGGCGACCTTCGAGGCAGCCGACGGCCTGGCCGGAGTTGAAAAGCAATCGCTGGATGTGGTGCTGTGCAACCCGCCGTTCCACCAGCAGCAAGTGGTGGGCGATTTTCTCGCCTGGCGCATGTTCCAGCAGGCGCGCGAAGCGCTGGTGGTGGGTGGGGCGCTGTATATCGTGGGGAACCGCCACCTGGGCTACCACAGCAAGCTGGCGCGGTTGTTCCGTGGGGTTGAGCAGGTGGCAGCTACGTCCAAGTTTGTAATCCTGAAAGCTCGCAAATAGGCCATTGGGGCTGCTTTGCAGCCCATCGCGACACAAGGCCGCTCCTACAGGGAAATGCGACAGTCCGAGTGATCGCGATCCCCTGTAGGAGCGGCCTTGTGTCGCAATGGGGCGCAAAGCGCCCCCGCTTTTCTTAATGGGTAGTCAGGCCAGCAGCCCCCATGAACAGGCGCATCACCCAGGCTGCTACCCCCAGCGCCGCTACACTCATCGCCCAGATCAGCACCAGCCAACCCAGCCGCTGCCACAGCGGTTTCTTTTCTTCAAGACCCTGCTTGCCCGTCATCATTCGGCCTCCTAGTGATAGCCCTGGTCGTGAGTCACCTTGCCGCGGAACACGTAGTAGCTCCAGAACGTGTAGCCAAGGATGAAGGGCAGGATGAACAAGGTACCCACGAGCATGAAGCCTTGGCTTTGGGGTGGCGCCGCAGCCTCCCAGATCGAAATCGACGGCGGAATGATATTGGGCCACAAGCTGATGCCAAGACCGCTGTAACCCAGGAAAATCAGCACCAACGTCAGCAGGAACGGTGTGTAGTGAGCGTTGCGCGCCACCGCCTTGAACAGCCCGTAGAACGTCACCAGCACCAGCAGCGGCACCGGCATGAACCAGATCAGGTTAGGCATGCTGAACCAGCGGTCGGCGATTTGTGGATAAGCCACAGGTGTCCACAAGCTGACGATACCGATCACAGCGAGCAACACCAAGGCCAGCGGCCGCCCGAGCTTGTGCATCTGTTCCTGCAGCGGGCCCTCGGTCTTCATGATCAACCAGGTGCAGCCCAGCAGCGCATACGCCACGATCAGCCCCAGGCCGCTGAAAATGCTGAACGGCGTCAACCAGTCCAGCGAACCGCCGGCGTAGTGCCGGTCGACGACCTTGAAGCCTTCGATGAACGCCCCCAATGCCACACCCTGGAAGAACGTGGCCACCAGCGAACCCCAGATGAACGCCTTGTCCCAAAGGTGACGACGGTGGGCGCTGGCCTTGAAGCGGAACTCGAAGGCTACCCCGCGGAAGATCAAGCCAATCAGCATCAGGATCAGCGGCAGGTACAGCGCTTCGAGTACCACCGCGTAGGCCATCGGGAACGCCCCAAACAGGCCAGCCCCCCCCAGCACCAGCCAGGTTTCGTTACCGTCCCATACGGGCGCCACCGTGTTCATCATCACGTCCCGGTCACGCTCGCCCTTGACGAAGGGGAAGAGCATGCCGATGCCGAGGTCAAAGCCATCCATCACCACATACATCATGACGCCGAAAATGATGATCACGGCCCAGATCAACGGAAGGTCGATACCCATGGCTCAGTTCCCCTTGCTCAGGTCTGCAGTTGAGGCTTCGCTGCCGTCCTCGGCAGCGGACAGCGGCCGCGCAGGTGTGCGCTTCTGGCCTGGCCCGCCAGGGCGTGGTTCGTCGCCTTCGCCGGTGTGTGGGCCTTTGCGCACCAGGCGCATCATGTAGGCGAAACCGGTGCCGAACAGGGCGAAGTACACCACCACGAACGCCACCAAGGTAAAGCCCAGCTGGGCATAACTGTGGTTGGACACGCCATCGGCCGTGCGCATCACGCCGTAGACCACCCAAGGCTGTCGCCCGATTTCGGTGGTGAACCAGCCGGCCAGGATCGCAATCAGCCCAGACGGCCCCATCCACATCACAAAGTGCAGGAACGGACGCGAGCTGTAGAGCTTGCCGCCTTTGCGCAATAACAGGCTCCACAGCCCCGCAGCGATCATCAGCAAGCCAAGCGCAACCATCACCCGGAACGACCAGAAGATGATCGTCGAATTGGGCCGGTCCTCGGCGGGAAACTCCTTCATCGCTGGCACTTGCTGGTCCAGGCTGTGGGTCAGGATGAGGCTGCCCAGCGCTGGGATCTCGACTTTGAATCGCGTGGTTTCGGCTTGCATGTCGGGGATGCCGAACAGGATCAGCGGGGTCGGTTCGCCTGGGGTGTTTTCCCAATGCCCTTCGATGGCGGCAATCTTCACCGGCTGGTGCTTGAGGGTATTGAGGCCATGGAAGTCACCGATCACTGCCTGGATCGGCGCCACGATCAATGCCATCCACATGGCCATCGACAACATCTTGCGCACCGACGGGTTGTCACGCCCGCGCAGCAGGTGCCAGGCCGCCGAGGCACCGACGAAAAACGCCGTGGCGACAAAGGCGGCGGTGGCCATGTGCATGAGTCGGAACGGGAATGACGGGTTGAAGATGATCGCCAGCCAATCAACCGGGATTACCCTGCCATCGACAATGGCATGCCCCTGTGGGGTCTGCATCCAGCTGTTGGAAGCCAGAATCCAGAATGTCGATACCAGCGTGCCGAGCGCCACCATGCAGGTGGAGAAAAAGTGCAGCCCGCGACCAACACGGTTCCAGCCGAACAGCATCACACCGAGGAAGCCGGCTTCAAGAAAGAACGCCGTCAGCACCTCATAGGTCAGCAGCGGCCCGGTCACCGAACCTGCGAATTCGGAAAAACGGCTCCAGTTGGTGCCAAACTGATACGCCATCACCAGCCCGGAAACCACGCCCATGCCGAAGTTGACAGCGAAGATCTTCGACCAGAAGTGGTAAAGGTCGCGGTAGACCTGCTTGTCGGTCTTCAGCCAAAGGCCTTCAAGCACTGCGAGGTAGCTCGCCAGGCCAATGGTGATGGCCGGGAACAGGATATGAAAAGACACGGTAAACGCGAACTGGATTCGGGCGAGATCTAGGGCCTCTAAACCGAACATAGTGCTTCCTCTTCAGATAATCCGGCGTTCGGGCTCGTGGCCCTGTCGCCCACTGCCCCCACATAGTCGAGTACGGCGAGTTGGAATTGTTCTGTTCGATTTGCAGGGATTAGGGCCGATGGCCCGATCACGACCGGATCGTTTCATTTGCAATGATTGACCCAGATCAATGACTGCCAGAAAGCATAGTCCCGAATGGCCCGGCGAGCCGTGTGGTTGATTGCCGCGTGACCGGTTGCCCCACCCTCTTACATAAACACTGAAAAAGTGCCGATCCGGGCAAACAGTAACCGCTTGTTACAAACAGGTGATACGCTGCGCACCCCGTCTACTGCGCCGAGGCCCCTGGTTTCCGATGTCCGATTCCGCACCGCAGTTGTTGCGTCATCACCGCCCTTTCCTGGCGTTCTGGCTGGCCCGCGTGTTTACCGCCAGCGGCTTCCAGATGCTCACCGTGGCCATTGGCTGGCACCTCTACCAGTTGACCGGCAATGTGCTGGACCTGGGCCTGGTCGGCCTGGTCGAATTCGCCCCACGGGTGCTGTTCATGCTGCATACCGGGCATGTCGCCGACCGCTACGACCGGCGCAAGGTCGCCGCCCTGTGCCAGAGCCTGCAGGGGCTGATTGCCCTGGCGCTGGCCGTGGGCAGCGCCACCGACAACGTTACCCGCGAGCTGATCTTCGCCCTGGCCTTCCTGCTCGGCGCCACCCGCTCGTTCGAAATGCCGGCGACCCAGGCGCTGCTGCCCAACGTGGTACCGCCCGGGCTGTTCCCGCGGGCTGTGGCAGCGTCAGCCTCGGCCACGCAGTCGGCGACCATTGTCGCGCCGGCGGTTGGCGGCTTCCTGTATGCCTTCGGCAGCATCTGGGTGTACGGCCCAACCGTGGCCCTGTACGCCATCGCCTGCGTACTGACCCTGAGCCTGCAGGCGCGCGGCCAGGTGGTGCAGCGCGGGCGCGCCAGCATCGAGTCGCTGCTGGCGGGCATCCGCTTCATCCGCAGCCGCCCCGACATCCTCGGCGCCATCTCGCTGGACCTGTTCGCCGTGCTGCTGGGCGGCGCCACCGCGCTGCTGCCGGTCTTCGCCAAGGACATCCTGCTGACCGGCCCACTGGGCCTCGGCCTGCTGCGCTCGGCGCCAGCGGTAGGGGCGCTGCTGATGTCGCTGTGGCTGGCGCGCTTCCCGTTCGAGCGTAATGTCGGCCGCACCATGTTCACGGCAGTGGGCATTTTCGGCGTGGCGACCATTGCCTTTGGCCTGTCCACCTCGTTCTGGTTCTCGCTGGCGGTGCTGGTGGTGCTGGGCGCGGCGGACATGATCAGCATGGTCATTCGCAGTTCGTTCGTGCAGCTGGAGACGCCAGATGAAATGCGCGGACGGGTGAGTGCGGTGAACGGGCTGTTCATTGGTGCCTCGAACCAGCTCGGCGAGTTTGAATCGGGGGTGACGGCGCACTGGTTTGGCACAGTGCCGGCTGTGGTGATGGGTGGGGTGGGCACTTTGGTGGTGACTGGGGTGTGGATAAAACTGTTCCCGACATTGGCCAAGCGGGATCGGTTGCATAATGGTTGAGCGATAACCTGTACTGGCCCTTTCGCGGGTAAACCCGCTCCTACAGGGATTCGCAGAGCCTGAGGGCGGCGCGTTACTTCCAGGAGCGGGTTTACCCGCGAAGAGGCCGGCACAGACTACAGAGCACCCATTCCCCAACGGCCATAGGCCCCCGTCCAGCATGCTGGTATGATGCGCGGCTTTTTTCCTCCCCACACAAAACCACGGCAACCGGTACGGTCTGTGCTTTGCTGATGGGGTCGATATATTCATGGCGCCGGGGGCGCCTTGGGGAGCGGGCATGCTGGAAAGGCTGTTTCAACTAAAAGCACATAACACCAACGTTCGCACCGAGATTCTCGCGGGCGTCACTACCTTCCTGGCCATGGCCTACATCCTGTTCGTCAACCCGAGCATCCTCGGCGAGACCGGCATGGACAAGGGCGCGATCTTCGTCGCCACCTGCCTGGCAGCGGCCATCGGCTCTACCACCATGGGCCTGATCGCCAACTACCCGATCGCCCTGGCGCCGGGCATGGGCCTGAACGCGTTCTTCACCTACACCGTGGTGCTGCACATGGGCCACACCTGGCAGGTGGCACTGGGCGCGGTGTTCCTGTCGGCGGTGATGTTCTTCCTGCTGTCGATCTTCCGCATCCGCGAATGGATCGTGAACAGCATCCCGTTGCCGCTGCGCTCGGCGATTGCCGCCGGTATCGGTCTGTTCCTGGCGCTGATCGCCCTGCATAACGCGGGCATCGTCGTCGATAACCCGGCTACCTTGGTAGGCTTGGGCGACCTCAAGCAGCCGGCACCGATCCTCGCCACCCTGGGCTTCTTCCTGATCGTAGGCCTGGAGTCGCTGAAAGTGCGCGGCGCCGTGCTGATCGGCATCCTGGTGGTGACCATCGCCTCGATCGTGATGGGCGTGACGCCATTTGGCGGGATCGTTTCCATGCCGCCGTCGCTTGCACCGACCTTCCTGCAACTGGACATCGCCGGCGCGTTGGACGTGGGCCTGGTCAGCGTGATCTTCGCCTTCCTGTTCGTCGACCTGTTCGACAACTCCGGCACCCTGATCGGCGTGGCCAAGCGCGCCGGGCTGATGGGCAAGGACGGCCACATGCCGAAGATGGGCCGTGCGCTGATCGCCGACAGCACTGCCGCCATGGCCGGTTCGCTGCTGGGCACCTCGACCACCACCAGCTACATCGAGTCTGCCGCAGGCGTGAGCGCCGGTGGCCGTACCGGCCTGACCGCCATCGTGGTCGCCGTGCTGTTCCTGCTGGCGCTGTTCTTCGCGCCGCTGGCCGGTAGCGTGCCAGCCTTCGCCACCGCCCCGGCACTGCTGTTCGTCGCGGTGCTCATGGCTTCGGGCCTGGCAGAAATAAACTGGGACGATGTCACCGAAGCCGCACCGGTCGTGGTAACTGCCCTGGCCATGCCGCTGACTTACTCGATCGCCAACGGCATCGCCTTCGGCTTCATTTCCTGGACCGCCGTCAAGCTGATCTCCGGCCGCCACCGCGACCTGAACCCGGCCCTGGTGATCCTTTCCATCCTGTTCGTCATCAAGCTGGGCTGGTTCAACGCATGAGTGCTGCTTTCGACCCCTCCTCCTACGCCACCCAGCTGGATGCCAAGGTGGCCCGGCTGCGCGAGCTGCTGGCGCCGTTCGGCGCGCCGGAGCCGGCTGTTTTCGAATCGCCGCGTGAGCACTACCGCCTGCGCGCCGAGTTCCGTCTGTGGCGCGAGGATGGCCAGCGTCACTACGCCATGTTTGCCCCTGGCGAGAAGCACAAGGCGATCCTGATCGACGACTTCCCGATTGCCAGCCAGCGCATCAACGAACTGATGCCGCGCCTGAAAGCAGCCTGGCAGGCCAGCGAAGCACTGGGCAACCGCCTGTTCCAGGTGGAGTTCCTCACCACCCTGGCGGGCGACGCCATGATCACCCTGTGCTACCACCGCCCGCTGGACGAGGCCTGGGAAGTGGCTGCACGGCAGCTGTCCGAGACATTGGGCGTTAGCGTGATTGGCCGCTCCAAAGGCAAGCGCCTGGTAATCGGCCGCGACTACGCGGTGGAAAAACTCGACGTGGCTGGCCGTGTGTTCAGCTATCGCCAGCCGGAAGGTGCCTTCACCCAGCCTAACGGTGCAGTAAACCAGAAGATGCTGAGCTGGGCTTTCGAGGCAATTGGCGAGCGTGAGGACGACCTGCTGGAGCTGTACTGCGGCAACGGCAACTTCACCCTGCCACTGGCCACCCGCGTGCGCCAGGTGCTGGCCACCGAGATCAGCAAGACGTCGGTCAATGCCGCGTTGAGCAACCTCGACGAGAACGCTGTGGATAACGTGCGGTTGGTGCGCCTGTCTGCAGAAGAGCTGACCCAGGCGCTGAACGAGGTGCGGCCGTTCCGCCGGCTGGAAGGCATCGACCTGAAAAGCTATGACTTCGGTACGGTGTTCGTCGACCCGCCGCGCGCGGGGATGGACCCGGATACCTGCGAGCTGACCCGGCGTTTCGAGCGGATCCTGTACATCTCGTGCAACCCGGAGACGCTGGCGGCAAACATTGCCCAGTTGCAGGACACCCACCGCATCGAGCGGTGTGCGTTGTTTGACCAGTTCCCGTATACCCACCATATGGAAAGTGGGGTGTTGCTGGTTCGGCGTTAAAGCATTCGCGGGACAAGCCCGCTCACACAGGTACTACAGCACTCTGTGGGAGCGGGCTTGCCCCGCGAATGGGCCGCAACGCGGCCCCAGGCCTCATTCAGAAGTCGAAGAACACCGTCTCCCCTTCCCCCTGAATACGGATATCAAAGCGATACGCCGTCTTCCCGTCCACTTCGCAACGCTTGGCAATCAGCGTCTCACGGCGTTGCGGCTGCTCGATCAGGTTGAGCACCGGGCACTTGGCGTTGGCCTGGGCCTCATCATCGAAATACAACCGCGTGTGCAGGTGAATGTTGATGCCACGGGCAAACAGGCTGATGTTGATGTGCGGCGCCATCGGCACGCCAGCGGCGTTGTTCACCACACCCGGCTTGACCGTGTGCAGGGTCCACTCACCGGCATCGAACGTGGTCGCAGTGCGGCCAAAGCTGTTGAAAGCGTTTTCCAGGTTGTAGGCATCCTGGTACTCGCCATTGGCGTCGGCTTGCCACACTTCCAGGAACGAGTCGCGCACCAGGTGGCCGTTACCGTCGTACACCTGGCCAAGCAGCAGAATGTGCTCGCCCGGTGCGTCCGGTTTGGCCAGGCGGTTCCAGATTTCCTGGTCGCGGGTCGGGTTGCCGGCCGCTTCCAGGGCCAGGCCGATGTGCACGTAGGGGCCGGCGGTCTGCGAAGGGGTTTCCGGCAGCAGTTCGATTGGCATGGCGGGGTCCTCAGCAGTTTTCGAAGTGGGTCTTGCGCTGGCCGCGCAGCACGATGTCGAAGCGGTAGGCCAGGCAGTCCATCGGGTTGGCGCTGCTCATGTCGAGCTTGGCGATCAACTGCTGCACGGCTTCAGGGTTGGCGATCGACTTGACGATCGGGCACATCGGGATCAGCGGGTCACCTTCGAAGTACAGCTGGGTGATCAGCTTGGTGGCGATCGACGGGCCGCTGATGGCGAAGTGGATGTGCGCCGGGCGCCAGTCGTTCGGGCCGTTGCGCCATGGGTACGGGCCCGGCTTGATGGTGCGGAAGCTGTAGTAGCCGTCACGGTCGGTCAGGCAGCGACCGACGCCACCGAAGTTAGGGTCCAGCGGTGCCAGGTAGCGGTCGTTCTTGTGGCGATAGCGGCCGCCGGCGTTGGCTTGCCACATCTCCACCAGGGTGTTCGGCACAGGCTTGCCGTACTGGTCGACGACGCGGCCAGCAACGATGATGCGTTCGCCGATCGGCAGGCCACCGTTGTTGAAGTTCAGCAGCAGGTCATGGTCGTGGGTACCGAAACCCAGGTGGGAAAAGTCGGGGCCGGTGGTTTCGCTGATCGATTGCGGGATGCTGACCAGTGCCTGACGCGGTGAGCGGGCGATGGACGTTTTGTAGTCAGGCGTAAGGGCTTTCGGGTGCCAGTTGCGATCACGGATCACGAAGCGGCTATTGTCCTGTGCGGGCATGCCGGTTTCCTCTCTTGGAATTATGTAAAAGCCTGGGCGTGGCAGGCGGACTTGCAGTTTCCGGCATGTCGTGCGCGAAGAATATTGAAATGAAGCCATGCAAACATAACCATATGGTTATGCTTGAACACCTATGTCTGTCGCCATCGATTGACCTGAACTAATATTTGTCTTCTTGTTTCACGCTCTGGAGCGCATTCATGGAATGGCGAAAAGGCCGACGCAGCGACAATGTGGTTGATGCCCGAGGCGCAGGTGGCGGTGGCGGCATGCGATTCGGCGGCGGTAAAGGCTTGGGGCTCGGCGCGATTCTGCTGATCGTCGGTATTGGCTGGCTTACCGGGCAGGACCCGTTGCAGATCCTGGGCCAGCTCACTGGCCAGATGGAACAGCAGCAACAGCAAACAGCCCCCCGTGGCGCTGGCGGCAAGGCGCCGCCGGCCAACGACGAGCAAGCCGAGTTCGTCGCCTCGATCCTGGGCGATACCGAGGACACCTGGAAGGCTCTGTTTGCCGAAGCCGGCAAACAATACCGTGACCCCAAGCTTGTGTTGTTCAGCGGCCAGGTCAATTCTGCCTGTGGCTTTGCCTCAGCGGCGGTGGGGCCGTTCTACTGCCCGGCCGACCAGCAGGTGTACCTGGACACCTCGTTCTTCCGCGAGATGGAAACCCGCTTCGCCGCAGCCGGTGATTTCGCCCAGGCCTACGTAATCGCCCACGAAATCGGTCACCATGTGCAAACGCTGCTGGGGGTGTCGGCCAAGGTCGATGCCGCTCGCCGCAGCGGCCAGCGCATGGAAGGCGACAACGGCCTGCTGGTGCGCCAGGAACTGCAAGCCGACTGCCTGGCCGGGGTATGGGCCTACCAGGCGCAGAAGCGCCTGAACTGGCTGGAGCCGGGTGATGTCGAGGAAGCGCTGAACGCAGCCAATGCCATTGGCGATGACCGCCTGCAGCAGCAGGGCCGCGGGCGTGTGGTACCGGACTCGTTCACCCATGGCACCTCGGCGCAGCGGGTGCGCTGGTTCAAGACCGGGTTTGCCGAAGGCGAGGTGAACCGCTGCGACACCTTCAGTGCGCGTAACCTCTGATGCCTTGCCCAACAGGCTGACGCGGTCAGTGTAGGAGCGGCCTTGTGTCGCGAAAGGGCCGCAAAGCGGCCCCAGCAATAGTTGGATCAGCACTGAAACCCAGGGGCCGCTTCGCGGCCCTTTCGCGACACAAGGCCGCTCCTACAAAAATCGCGTAATCGTTATTGCTGAAAAAGCGTTTCAGCTTCCATGATCACTGCCGATAACCCCTGCACGAGTCAGCGGGCATCCAGAACAACAACGCCTGGCGATCGAAGATCAAGAGAGCGAAAACTACTTCTGGAGAGCGTGCATGAACAGCTGGTTCGCCAACATCAGCGTCAACCTCAAACTCGGCCTGGGCTTCGGCCTGGTGCTGATCCTCACCGGCCTGCTGGCCCTGACCGGCTGGACCAGCCTGGGCAGCCTGATCGACCGCAGCAACTGGATGGGTGACATCGGCCAGTTGAACAAAGACCTCACCGACCTGCGCATCGCGCGCCTGCAGTACATGATCGCCAACGGCGACGATGCCGCAGCTGCCAACACCCAGGCCAAGCTGGACGCCTTCAGCAAGCAGCAGGCCTACCTGGCCCGCACGTTCAAGAGCCCGGAGAACATCCAGCTGCTGAGCGAACTGGGCGAAACCATCAGCACCTACAAGCTGTCGCTGAACAAGATGCGCCAGGGCTACGACGCCACCCGCACCGCACGAAGCGCCATGGACAGCTCGGCCAGCCGCGCCGACCAGGCCATGGACGTGCTTAGCCAGGAAGTGATGGCTCGCCCGGAGGCCGACAGTATGCGCCTTGCCCAGTACCAACTGATCAGCAAGGCCCGCCAGCAACTGCTGCAAGTGCGCATCGACGTGCGTGGCTACATTGCCGACAACAGTGCCGCCAATGAACAGGCCGCCCTGCGCCAACTGGACGCGGCACTGGCCGACATCGATAACCTCAAGCGCCAGCTGCCTGGCGAAAGCACACGCCTGCAGCCGTTCGAAAGCGCGGTGCTGGCCTACCGCGACGCCGTGCGCCAGTTCCGCGACGCAGTCGCCAACATCACCACCTCGCGCGCCGAAATGACCGTGCAAGGTGCCGATATCGTCAAGCGCAGCGACGCGCTGTACCAGATCCAGCTGGAGCGCCGCGACATCGAAAGCACCCAGGCCCGCAGCCTGCAAGCCATCGCCACGTTGCTGGCGTTGCTGGTGGGTGTGCTGGCAGCGGTGCTGATCACCCGCCAGATCACCCGCCCGTTGCGTGACACCCTCGCAGCGGTGGAAAAGATCGCCAGCGGCGACCTGACCCACGACCTGCGCGTCAACCGCCGGGACGAGCTGGGCGTACTGCAACAAGGCATCGCACGCATGGGCACCACCCTGCGCGACCTGATCAGCGGTATTCGCGATGGCGTCACTCAGATCGCCAGCGCCGCCGAAGAGCTGTCGGCCGTGACCGAGCAGACCAGCGCTGGCGCCAACAGCCAGAAGGTCGAGACCGACCAGGTGGCCACCGCCATGCATGAAATGGCCGCCACTGTTCAGGAAGTGGCGCGTAATGCCGAACAGGCCTCGCACGCCGCCACCGGTGCCGATGACGAAGCCCGCGCCGGTGACCGCGTGGTGGGTGAGGCGATTGGCCAGATCGAGCGCCTGGCCGAAGACATGCATCGCTCCACCGAGGCCATGAACCTGCTGCAACAGGAAAGCCAGAAGATTGGCAGCGTGATGGACGTGATCAAGTCGGTGGCCGAACAGACCAACCTGCTGGCGCTGAACGCGGCGATCGAAGCGGCGCGGGCTGGTGAGGCGGGCCGTGGGTTTGCCGTGGTTGCCGACGAAGTGCGCGGCCTGGCGCAACGCACGCAGAAGTCCACCGAAGAGATCGAGGAGTTGATTGCCAGCCTGCAGCATGGCACCCAGCAAGTGGCCAACGCCATGCAAGGCAGCCGCACCCTGACCGACAGCAGCGTCGAACTGGCGCGCAAGGCCGGGGTATCACTGGAAAATATCACCAGCACGGTGTCGAGCATTCAGTCGATGAACCAGCAGATTGCTGCGGCGGCCGAGCAGCAGAGTGCGGTGGCCGAAGAGATCAGCCGCAGTATCCTGAATGTGCGTGATGTGTCGGAGCAGACGGCGGCGGCCAGTGATGAGACGGCGGCGTCCAGTGTCGAGCTGGCGCGCCTTGGCGGGCAATTGCAGACATTGGTCAGCCAGTTCCGCGTTTGAGTTTAAGACCTTGGGGCCGCTTTGCGGCCCTATCGCGACGCAAGGCCGCTCCTACAGGAGATCGCGTTCCTTGTAGGAGCGGCCTTGTGTCGCGATGGAGGGCAAAGCCCTCCCGGCAATGGAACAGGTTTTTACTTGACGACCATCCCCACCCCACGCCCCCGCGGATCGGAAGCGGTCTCCAGCTTCGCCCCATCCACCCGAATCGCCTGGATATCACCCATCTCCCAACCCTGGTCCTCCAGCACGTAGCCCATCTTCTTCAGCCCGTCAGCCACCGGCCCGGTCAACGGCGCATAGCTGTCGAAGTAAATGGTGTCCTTAGGCAGCAACTGATGGTGCACACGCTGCGCCGCCACCGCCTTGTCCAGCGGCATGCCGTAGTCATACAGGTTGTTCATCACCTGGAAGATCGAGGTAAAGATCCGCGAACCGCCCGGGGTGCCGATCACCAGCTCGACCTTGCCATCACGGGTCATCAGGCTGGGGCTCATCGATGACAGCATGCGCTTGCCCGGTTCGATCGCGTTGGCATCGCCACCGACCACGCCAAAGGCATTCGCCGCCCCCGGCTTGGCACTGAAGTCGTCCATTTCGTCATTCAGCAGGAAACCCGCGCCCTTCACCACCACACCACTGCCGTAGTCGAGGTTGAGGGTGTAGGTGTTGCTGACCGCGTTGCCCTGCTTGTCAACGATCGAGAAGTGCGTGGTCTGGTGCGGCTCCAGGCCCGGCTTGACCTTGTCGGTGTCGGAAATCGCCTTGGGGTTGACCTGCGCGGCGCGCTTGGCCAGGTAGTCCTTGGCCACCAGCTTGTCCACAGGCACTTGGGTGAAGGCCGGGTCGCCAAGGTAGTCGGCGCGGTCGGCGAACACACGCTTTTCGATCTCGGCCAGCAAGTGGATGTACTGCGCCGAGTTGTGCGCTACCCCTTTGAAGTCGGCTGCGCGGTCTTCCTTGATGCCCAGCAACTGGGCCAGCGCCACACCGCCGGAGCTGGGTGGTGGCGCGGTGTACACCACGTTGCCACGCCAGCTGACGGCCATCGGCTCACGCCACACGGCCTTGTAGTCCTTCAGGTCTTCCTTGGTGATCAGGCCCTTGTCGGCGTGCATCTGCGCCACCAGCAAATCGGCAGTCTTGCCCTGGTAGAACTCGCTTACACCCTTGTCGGCGATGCGCTCCAGGGTCTGGGCCATTTCCGGCTGCTTGAACAGCTCGCCAACCTTCATGTTGCCGAAGTAGTCGTTGAAGTTGGTCGCGGTCTTGAACATGCCCTGGGCATCGTTGCGGTACTGGTACTGCTTTTCGGCCACCTTGAAGCCGTTTTTCGCATAGCCGATGGCCGGGGTTAGCAGCTCGCTCCAGGGCAGCTTGCCGAACTTCTGGTGCGCTTCCCACAGGCCCATCACCGTGCCGGGCACGCCAGCGGCGCGCACGCCGACCAGGCTGAGGTTCTCGATCACCTCACCCTTGTCGTCCAGGTACATGTTGCGCGTGGCGGCCTTGGGCGCCACTTCGCGGTAGTCGAGGAAGTACGGCTTGCCGTCGACGAACAGGGTCATGAAACCACCCCCGCCAATGTTGCCGGCCTCGGGATATGTCACCGCCAGGGTGAAGGCCGTGGCCACGGCCGCGTCTACTGCATTGCCGCCCTTATTCAGGATAGCGGCGGCTACCTGTGCACCATATTGATCGGGGGCGGCCACCGCGCCACCCTCCAGATCAGCGGCGTAAACCGAGGAACAGCTCAGGATCGCGGCTGCGAGAGCCAGGTACTGGAACGGGACAATACGCATGACACTTCCTTGGTGTTGTTTTTGTTGAGCAGTCAGTAAGGCCGAAGCGCTTCGACTGTGCAATCAACAGCAGGAAGTTTCGCCGCCTGTGGACAGGATCTGTCGCGTTCAGGCAACTCAGCAGGCGTACATCGCCAGCTTGCGCTGGATGAAATCGAGGAAGCACTGGATGCGCAGCGCCAACTGAGTGTTGCGGTAGTACACCGCGTGGATCGGTTGGCGATAGCCGTTGTTTGCTTCGCTCAACAGCACCTGCAGGCGCCCGGCGCGGATGTCCTCGTGGGTCATGAAGTGCGACAGGCTGACAATACCCTCACCGGCTAGCGCCAACTGACGCAAGGTTTCGCCGCTAGAGGCGATCAGCGCCGGGCGAATGCTCCAGCGGTCGCCCTGGGCATGGCGCAGCGGCCAGTGGTTGAGTGACTCGGGCTGGCTGAAGCCGAGCAGGCAGTGGCTGGCCAGGTCCTCGACGCGCTGTGGCGTGCCGTGCTGCTCCAGGTAGGCAGGGCTGGCCAGCACCTGCACCGGGCTGCAACCCAGGTTACGCGCATGCAAGCTGGAATCGGCCAGCTCACCGATGCGGATCGCCACGTCGGTGCTCTGTTCCAGCAGGTCGATGATCAGGTCGTCAGTGTTCAGTTCCAGCTCGATACCTGGGTACTCGCGGCGGAACTCGCCAATCCACGGCAGGATGGCATGCAGCATGAACGGCGCGGCGGCGTTGATGCGCAGGCGCCCGGTGGGGGTCTGGCGGTTCATCGACAGACGCTCTTCCATCTCGTCCATCTGCTCGAGGATCAGCCGTGAGCGCTCGAGGAAGAACCGGCCCTCTTCGGTGAGGTCCATGCGCCGGGTGGTGCGGTTGACCAGCGTGGTACCCAGCTTGCCTTCCAGGCGCGACAGGGTGCGGCTGACGGCAGAGGGGGTCTGGCCCATCTGCTCGGCGGCGGCGGAGATCGAGCCGCAGTCGATGACGGCGACGAATACCTGGAGTTCTTCGGATCGGGTTTTCACATCTGGGCCTGTGGTTGGACGCTGCTGGGAATAGATAGCTGCTTGTTAAGGCCAAGTCCAGCGGTGCCTATTCTGGCCTATTCGCGGCGGTTCGACGCCTCGATGAACCCGCTCCTACAACGATCTGTGTAGGAGCGGGTTTACCCGCGAAGAGGCCAGAACAGGCAAAACCTTATTGTGCCTTGCCAAACACCTTGTCCAGATGCGCCTCATAGGCCGCCAACGCAGCCGGCACATCCGGCCGCTTCATCACATCCGTCGCCAGGAACGTCGGCAGGCCAGTCATGCCAAGGAACTGATTAGCCTTATGGAACGGGAAATACACCGCATCCACGCCTTTACCCTCGAAGAAGTCGCTCGGGTCATCAAACGCCTGCTGCGGCGCGTTCCAGGTCAGCGACAGCATGTACTGCTTGCCATGCACCAGGCCACCGCTGCCGTACTTCTGCGAATGGTCCGAACGGGTACGGCCGTCGTTGGCATACAGGCTGCCGTGGCCTGCGGTGAAGACATCGTCGATGTACTTCTTTACCGTCCACGGCGCGCCCATCCACCAGCCGGGCATTTGATAGATCACGACATCGGCCCAGAGGAATTTTTCCACTTCTTCCTGGGCGTCGTAACCGCCATCGATAAAGGTCTGGCGCACATCGAAGCCGGCCCGGTCGAGATGGGCGATGGCCGCTTCGTGCAGGGTCGCGTTGAGGCGACCATCGGAGTGAGCGAACTGTTTACCACCGTTGAGCAAAAGGATCTTCGTCATGCGAGCCTCGAGGAAAAATTCAGGTCTGCAGGTTAGAGGCTCGCGGGCACGGGATACAGCAGGGGCGGGGCAAAATACAATTGACCTGAAGTCACAAATACAGACCTAATTATTGCCGTAGAATCGGTTCATCTCCCATCACCGAGTAGCGCCCCATGAGTGAGCAGTTCGCCTTCATCCTCAAAGCCAAGACCCGCCCGGACATGGCTGATGCGTTCGAAACCCTGTTCCGCCCCTATGTCGAGCCAAGCCGCCAGGAACCAGGCTGCATCGAGTACCACATGCTGCGCGACAAGGAAGACCCCAGCCTGTTCGTGTTCTTCGAGGTATGGGCCGACCAGGCCGCGCTGGACGTGCACTCGGCCCTGCCGCACATGACCGCGTTCTTTGAAAAACGCATGGATTACCTGGAGCGCGATTTCGATATCCAGCGGGTCGACATGCTCAGCGCTTCGTCTGCTAACCGTTGATCAGCAGATGGCCGCCGAGGGCGGCCAGGCCGATGAAGAAGCAACGCTTGAACAGCTGCGCGCTGATACGCTGACGCAGCCACTGCCCGGCCAGCATGCCGAGCAGGGCCGGCGCCAGCATCAGCAGCGATGCGCCCAGTGCCTGGCCACCCAGGGCATCCTGCCCGGCCAGGCCCACGGCCAAGGCCAGGGTCGAGACAGTGAATGACAGGCCCAGGGCCTGGATCATCTGCTCCCGGCTCAGGCCCAGGCTCTGCAGGTAGGGCACTGCAGGCATCACGAACACCCCGGTTGCCGCGGTGATCACGCCGGTGACCAGCCCGCAGAGCGGCCCCAGCCAGCGCTCATGCCGCGCCGCCAGGTGCAACCCCGGGCCGATCAGCCCATAAAGCGCATACACCAACAAGGCTGCACCCAGTGCGTGCACGGCCCATGGGCCACTGTTGATCCCCAGCCAGGCGCTACCCAGCAAAGTGCCGACGAAGATCAGCGCCAGCATCGGCCCCAAGCGAATCAGCAAGCCCCGCAGGTGCCCGCCGCTGGCCAGCTGCCACAGATTGGTCAGCGTTGAAGGCACAATCAGCAACGCCGCAGCCTGCGCCGGCGACATAGCCAGGCCCAGCAGGCCCATGGCGATGGTCGGCAGGCCGAGACCGATCACGCCTTTCACCGCGCCAGCCAGCAGAAAGGTGATTACCACCAGCACAGTCAGTGCCGGGCCTATGTTCTGGTAGAAAGAGAGGAAGGTAGTCATAGGCCGATGATGACGGCTGCCGGGTGCGGTGAAAATCTGCCATATACTCAGTCAGACTCTTGCACAGGCAGAGCCACATGCATTTCGACCTGATCGACCTCAAGCTGTTCCAGCACACCCTGGAGTGCGGCAACATCACGGCCGGCGCCAGCCGCAGCCACTTGTCGCTGCCGGCCGCCAGTGCGCGCATCCGGGCGATGGAAGCCTCGCTGGGTATTCCCTTGCTGGAGCGTAACCGCCGTGGCGTACAGCCGACACCGGCCGGGCAGGCGCTGTTGCAGCATGCGCGGCTGATTGCACAGCAGGTCGAGCGCCTGCAGTTCGACCTGGGCCAGTACGCGTACGGGCAACAAGGCCAGGTGCGGCTGCTGTGCAATACCGCAGCGCTTACCGAATACCTGCCCGAACTGCTGGCCAGCTACCTGGCGCAGAACCCAGGGGTAAGCGTGGACGTGCAGGAGCTGCCGAGCTTGCGCATCGTGCAGGCGATCACACAAGGCATGGCCGACCTGGGCATCGTTTCAACCGCCGCCCCCAGCGAGCACCTGCAGACCCGGCCATTTCGCGACGACCCGCTGGTGCTGGTGACGCCGCTGGGCCACCCGCTTGCCAGTGCGGCCGCGCCCAGCTTCATCGACAGCTTGAGCCATGGTCATGTCGGCCTGGGTGCCGGCAGTGCGCTGGCGTTGTATTTGGAAGAACAGGCACTGCGCGAAGGGCGCCGCATGCAAGTACGGGTGCGGGCCGAGGGTTTCGATGGGGTAATCCGTATGGTCGCCGGCGGGGCTGGGGTCGGGGTGGTGCCGCTGGCTGCGGTGCAGCGCTGGCAGGGCGTGCTGCCGTTGCACTGGGTGATGCTTGAAGAGGCGTGGGCCAATCGCAAGTTGCTGCTGTGCGCGCGGGATTTTGCGGCCCTGCCTGGCTATGCCGCAGCATTGGTTGAGCGGTTGATGGAGGCCTGAAATTACGTGGCCGCTTGGGATGGCGCATTCGCGGGTAAACCCGCTCCTACAGAAGAACCCGTGTTTGCCGAGTTACGCTAAACCTGTGGGAGCGGGTTTACCCGCGAAGAAGACTCACACACAATGGCGCCCAATCGCACTACGAAAAAGGATTTTCCGGTGGCATCGATCTACCAGCTGAAACCACGCTTCCAGGCCCTGCTGCGCCCGACCGTACAGCGCCTTTACGACCGTGGCATCACCGCCAACCAGGTTACCGTCGCTGCCGCTGTGGTGTCGCTGCTGCTAGGCATGCTTCTGGTCGCCCTGCCCCACATCCCCTGGCTGTTCATGCTGGTGCCGCTGTGGATGCTGCTGCGCATGGCACTGAACGCCGTCGACGGCATGTTGGCCCGGGAGTTCGACCAGCAGTCCACCCTTGGCGCCTACCTCAACGAACTGTGCGACGTGATCGCCGATGCCGCCCTTTACCTGCCCTTCGCCTTGCTGCCTGGTGTGTCATCGGCACTGGTGGTGCTAGTCGTCCTGTGCGCCACCTTCAGCGAATATGCCGGGGTCATGGGCCCACTGGCCGGCGCCTCACGGCGCTACGACGGGCCCATGGGCAAAAGCGACCGGGCGTTTGCCTTCGGCGTGCTGGGCGCCGGCGTCGCCTTTGGCCTGCTCGATGGCAGCTGGGTCAACGGCCTGTTGCTGGTCATCCTCGTGCTCTCGCTCTATACCCTCTACAACCGGGTTCGCCATGGGCTGGTCGAAACCCGCTGAGCCACCTGCCGCTGCAAAAGGATGTTGACCATGCGTCAAGCGCAAGCGCTGCACTTCTCCACCCATGACGGTGTCGAGTTGCACTACCGTCATTGGCCTGCCACCCGCAATGAACACCAACCACGCCGAGCGGTGGTGATGTTCCACCGCGGCCACGAACACGGCGGGCGCATGGCCCACCTGGCCGACGAGCTGGACATGCCGGGCTACGACTTTTTCGCCTGGGATGCTCGCGGCCATGGCCAGTCACCAGGCGCCCGCGGCGACAGCCCAGGGTTTGCCACCAGCGTGCGCGATGTACAAACCTTCATTGCACACATACAAACCCACCACGGCATTGCAGAGCAGGACCTGGTGGTGCTGGCACAGAGCGTGGGGGCCGTGCTGGTCGCTACCTGGGCCCATGACTACGCACCCAAGGTGCGTTGCCTGGTACTGGCCTCGCCGGCGTTCAAGGTCAAGTTGTACGTACCTTTCGCTCGCCCCGGCCTGAGGCTGCTCAAGGCCTTGCGCGGGAACTTCTTCGTCAACAGTTACGTCAAGCCGCGCCTGCTCACCCACGACCCCGAACGGGTCATGTCCTATGTGGCCGACCCACTGATCAGCCGGCCCATTTCGGTGACCATGCTGCTGGGCCTCTACGAAGCCGCCGACCGGGTGGTGGCGGATGCCCAGGCCATCCAGGTACCCACGCAGTTGCTGGTATCCGGTGCCGACCTGGTGGTCGAGCGCCAGCCACAGGAACGCTTTTTCGAACGCCTGGGCAGTACGCGCAAGGAAATGCACATTCTGCCGGGCTTTTTCCATGACACCCTGGGTGAGCGTGACAGGGCTCATGCTCTGCGGCGCATTGAACGCTTTGTCGAGCACTGCTTCGCCAACCCCGCTGCGGTACCGTCGCTGCTCGATGCCGACAAGACCGGTGCCAGCTGCGCTGAAGCAGAAAGCCTGGCCGCGCCGCTGCCGCGCAACTCACCGCGTGACCTGTACTGGCGCGCCACCCGCGCCAGCCTGCGCCTGGGTAAGGGCCTGTCCGAGGGCGTCAAGCTTGGGTTCGACACCGGTTTCGATTCGGGCAGCACCCTGGACTACGTGTACCGCAACCAACCCACCGGCAAGGGCAGGCTGGGCCGCCTGGTCGACCAGAATTACCTCGGCGCCATTGGCTGGCGCGGTATCCGCCAGCGCAAGCTGCATGTCGAAGAACTGCTGCGCCTGGCGATCGCCCGCCTGCGCGAACAACAGCGCCCGGTCCATATCGTCGACATCGCCGCCGGCCATGGCCGCTACATTCTCGAAGCCCTGCAGGAACTGCAGCAACTGCCGGATT
Organism: Pseudomonas sp. NPDC089408; assembly: GCF_044749445.1. Taxonomy (NCBI): domain Bacteria; kingdom Pseudomonadati; phylum Pseudomonadota; class Gammaproteobacteria; order Pseudomonadales; family Pseudomonadaceae; genus Pseudomonas; species Pseudomonas sp. NPDC089408. The sequence goes on along the minus strand of NZ_JBIVHY010000003.1, from coordinate 21,966 downwards.
CGATCCTGCTGCGCGACTACAGCGAGCTGAACGTGCAGCAAGGCAGTGCGTTGGTTTCCGAAAAAGGCCTGGCCAACATCGCCCGTTTCATTCAAGGCGATGCCTTCGACCGGCAGAGCCTGGCCACGCTGGATCAGCCACCGACCTTGGCCGTGGTCTCGGGCCTTTACGAGCTGTTCCCGAGCAACCAGCTGGTGGGCAACTCGCTGGCGGGCCTTGCCGATGCCATGGAGGACGGCGGCTATCTGGTCTACACCGGCCAGCCGTGGCACCCGCAACTGGAAATGATCGCCCGCGCCCTTACCAGCCATCGCGGCGGCGAGGCGTGGGTAATGCGCCGCCGCAGCCAGGCCGAAATGGACCAGTTGGTGGAAGCGGCGGGCTTCCGCAAACTGGCCCAGCGCATCGATGAGTGGGGCATCTTCAGCGTTAGCCTGGCACAACGGGTGCGCTGAATGGGCCTGGCACGTGAACCCGGGCTGATCCGCCGCGGTGTGTTCTGGCTGCTATTGCTCGGGCCATTGTTTTTCCTCAGCTACGGGCTGGCCAACAACCATACGGCCGGGCGCACGGATGTCGGCAGCCTGGTGTTCGGCTGGGAGCAGGGCATGCCGCTATGGCCCTGGACGATCATTCCGTATTGGTCGATTGACCTGCTTTACGGGTTGTCCTTCCTGCTGCCGCGCACGCGCCAGGAAATGGACCGGCACGCGCTGGCGCTGCTCAGCGCTCAACTGATCAGCGTAACCTGCTTCCTGCTCTGGCCGCTGCGCTTCACCTTCGAGCGGCCTGAACTGGGTGGGCTGTTCGGCTGGCTGTTCGATGTGCTGATGGGTTTCGACAAACCCTTCAACCAGGCGCCTTCGCTGCATATTGCGCTGCTTGTGATCATTTGGACGATGTTTGCCCGGCATGTACGACACCCAACCTGGCGTTGGCTGACGCATGGCTGGATGGCACTGATCGGGGTGTCTGTGCTGACCACCTGGCAGCACCATTTCATCGATGTGCCGACAGGGGCATTGGCGGGGTTTGCCTGTGTCTGGCTGTGGCCGCACGAGGGGCGGTTACCTTGGCAACAGGCTCGTCTTGCAGGTGATGCCAACCGCTGGCGGGTGGCATTGTGCTATGCCGTGGGCGCCCTGTTGTGCGCAGTGCTTGCCATTGCGTTGGGCGGTGCCTGGCTGTGGCTGGCCTGGCCGGCCGTGTCGCTGGCTTTGGTGGCGCTGAATTATGCCGTGTTTGGCGCAGGCGGGTTTCAGAAAGGCACCGACGGGCGCTTGTCGCCTGCAGCCTGCTGGCTGCTGGCGCCGTACCTGGTGGGAGCGTGGACCAATTCGCGGTTGTGGACCAGGCACCAGCCGCAGGCGAATGAAGTGTGCGATGGCGTTTATCTGGGGCGGCTTCCCGGGTACGGCGACGGCGCGCAATTCGCTGCGGTTGTCGATTTGTGTGCAGAGCTGCCGTGCCATTTTCAGGACAGCACGGACCTTTGTAGGAGCGGCCTTGTGCCGCGAACGGGCTGCACAGCAGCCCCGGCAATGTCTGCAGCGAAGCTGAAAATCTGGGGCCGCTTCGCGCCCCTTTCGCGACACAAGGCCGCTCCTACACCGATTGCGTCAGCGGTTGGATACCAGTGTTTTCCTGCCTTGGACCTGATAGCGCCAGAGACTAACCTGCTGCACCAGGCAGCCAACGCCATCGAACACCTGCGCGCCCAAGGCCCGGTCCTGGTCTGCTGCGCCCTGGGTTATTCGCGCAGCGCCAGCGCCGTGGCTGCCTGGCTAATGCTCACAGGCCGCTGCAGCGATGCCCCACAGGCCGAAGCGCTGATCCGCAAGGCTCGCCCTGGTGTCGTTCTGCACCGCGCACACCGCCTGGCCCTGCAACAGCTTGGAGCACAACCATGAACCTGTTCGTGGTTGCCACATTGCTGGGCCGTGGCAAACAGCTGGAACGCCTTTCAGACGGCCTGACCCTGCTGGCCCTGGCCTATGGCCTGGCGCCTTTGCTGGGCGCACCGCGGCAACCGCTGGCTAGCCTGCTGTGCTGCGTGCTGTTGATGCTTGGCGTGCTGCACAAGTACTGGGCCATCCGCGTGGCTGTGGATGCCGAACTGTTTGCCCGCCTCGCCGATAGCAGCGACCTGGCAGCAGACACCCTGGCCCTGGACCGTGCCCTGTTCGAACTGAAACTCAAGCCACAGGCCGCAGACGCCCGTGCCTGGCCCGCCCGCAGCCAGGCCGCGCTCGGCCTGTTGCGCCGCCAGGCAGTTTGCCTGGGCCTGCAACTGACGCTGGCCTTGGCTACCCTGCTGATGCTGCCTTTGAAGGGATAACTACTAAACCATGCTCGCCACCCTCACGGCCTACCTCATCACCTCCGCCGCCCGCCTGGTCACCGGCGCCCGCGCCCTGTGGCTGGGTTGCACGCCGTTGCCGGTGCAACGCCTGTATTTTGCCAACCACAGCAGCCACGGCGACTTCGTGCTGCTGTGGGCCTCACTGCCACAACCACTGCGCAGGCACACCCGCCCGGTGGCCGGCGCCGACTACTGGGCCAAACCGGGCATCCGCAACTTTCTCATTCGCAAGGTCTTCAATGGCGTACTGATCGACCGGCAACGCAGCGAAGGCCAAGGCAGCCCGCTGCAGCCGATCCTCGACGCGGTCAGCCAGGGCGACTCGCTGATCTTCTTTCCGGAGGGCACGCGCAACCTGGGCGACGAGCCGTTGATGCCGTTCAGGAGCGGGTTGTATCACCTGGCCGCGGCCAACCCGCAAGTCGAACTGGTGCCCGTCTGGATCGCCAACCTCAACCGGGTGATGCCAAAAGGCCGCGCCCTGCCCTTGCCGTTGCTTTGCACGTTGAGCTTTGGTGAGCCCCTGCACCTGCAAGCCGATGAAAGCAAGCAGGCGTTTCTCGAGCGGGCCAGCCAGGCCCTGCTGAACCTGGCCCCGAAGGATGCCTGACATGGACGACAATACCGTTTCCCTTTTTGCCGGCATCGGCGCCTTGCTGCTGCTCGCCAGCGTGATCGGCCGCTTGCTCAAGTGGCGCGCCGGCCCGGCACCGCACGCGGTAATCGACAACCTCAACGCCCGCATCAACGCCTGGTGGGTAATGGTGCTGGTGATCGGTATCGCGTTTGTGTTCGGCAAGTACGGCGTGATCGTGCTGTTCTATGGCGTGTCGTTCTACGCCTTGCGCGAATTCATGACCCTCACGCCGACCCGGCGCAGCGACTACCCGGCGCTGGTGGCTGCGTTCTATGTAGCGCTACCCGTGCAGTACGTGCTGATCGCCATGGACTGGTACGGCCTGTTCAGCATCTTCATTCCGGTGTACCTGTTCCTGCTGTTACCCATTCTGGCCAGCTTCGGCGGTGATACGACACGCTTCCTCGAACGCGCCTCGAAAGTGCAGTGGGGCTTGATGATCGCGGTCTACTGCGTGTCGTCGGTACCGGCCTTGATGACCCTGGATATCCCGGGTTATGAAGGTCGCAACCTGCTGCTGATCGCCTGGCTGATCCTGGTGGTGCAGATCAGCGATGTGTTGCAGTACGTATGCGGCAAGCTGTTTGGCAAACACAAGGTAGCGCCCAACCTTTCCCCCTCCAAGACCGTCGAAGGCCTGGCCGGCGGCGTGGCGCTGGCCACGCTGATCGGCGCCATGCTGTGCTGGATCACCCCGTTCAGCTTCTGGCAGGCTGCGCTGATGGCGCTGGCGGTAAACGCCATGGGCTTCTTCGGCGGGCTGGTGATGTCGGCAATCAAGCGTGACCGTGGGGTAAAGGACTGGGGGCACATGATCGAAGGCCACGGCGGCATGCTCGACCGCATGGATTCGGTGTGCTTTGCCGCGCCGGTGTTCTTCCATTTTGTGCGGTATTGGTGGGCATAGCTATACCCCCAGGGGGTATACGCGACACAAGCCTCATGGAACTGCGCATAACTCATTGAATTGGCGGGGGCACTGTGGGAGCGGCTTTAGCCGCGAACACCGGCGCAGCCGGTGCCATGTACCACGTTGGATTCTTCGCGGCTAAAGCCGCCCCCACAGGGTATGCGGACTGCTTGCGAACTCAGTTACCTGCGCGACAGCGCGGCCCAAAGGGCTGGGCGCGTATTTAGAATGAGAACGCGCCACTGCCGCGCAATCACTTGAGGTAAGAGCGCAACAACGCCGCCACCTTGTCCGCCTCGTCCTGCCGTTCCTCGGCACTCAGCCCGTCCGCCACCAGGTGTTCGCGGATATGCCCTTCCATCACTTCGGCCATCAGCCCGTTCACCGCGCCGCGCACGGCGGCAATCTGCTGCAGGATCGCCAGGCAATCCTTGTCATGCTCCAGCGCCGTCTCCAGGGCGGCGGCCTGGCCTTTGATCTTGCGCACCCGGGTCAGCAGCTGCTTCTTGCTCTTCAGGGTATGTGCCATTGGATTTCACACCATGCTAGGTATACTGGGGTATAGTATATTTCTCGACGTTCCGGGAGCATGATAAACCATGGCGACACAAACCTCAGACCGCTGGCAGCACAGCCATCAGTTCCACACCAGCAACCTGGGCGCCGAGCGCAAGACGCGGCTGGCGGTGTGGTTGACCGCCGTGATGATGGTGGCGGAAATTGCCGGGGGCTGGTTCTTCAACTCCATGGCCTTGCTGGCCGATGGCTGGCACATGAGCTCTCATGCCCTGGCCCTGGGTTTGTCGCTGCTGGCTTACGCTGCCGCAAGGCGCTATGCCGCTGATCGACGCTTTGCCTTCGGCACCTGGAAGATCGAAATTCTCGGCGGCTACTCCAGCGCCCTGCTGTTGCTCGGTGTGGCCGGGCTTATGGTGTTCCAGTCGGTGGAACGGCTGCTGTCACCGGGGCCGATCCACTACGACGAGGCGATCCTCATCGCCGTGGTAGGCCTTGCCGTCAACCTGACCTGCGCCTGGCTGCTACGGGATGATCACCATCATCATGACCACGGCCATCACCACCACGACCTGAACCTGCGCTCGGCCTACCTGCATGTGATGGCCGACGCCGCCACCTCGGTGCTGGCGATCGTCGCCTTGCTGGCCGGCAAGTTCTGGGGCGCCAGCTGGCTCGACCCGGTCATGGGCCTGGTCGGTGCACTGCTGGTGGCGCTGTGGGCCCGCGGCCTGCTGCGCGATACCGGGCGGGTACTGCTGGACGCCGAGATGGACGCCCCGGTGGTGGAAGAGATTCGTGAAGTGGTGGCGCAACTGCCGGTCGCGGCCAGTATCACCGACCTGCATGTGTGGCGCGTGGGCAAGGACCAATACGCCTGCATTCTCGGCCTGGCCAGTCAAGGCGCTCTCAGCCCCGACAGCGTTCGCCAAGCCCTGGGTGTGCACGAAGAGCTGGCGCACATCACTGTCGAGGTAAACCGCCTGGCATAGCGCGGGCAGGCAGCTGGACGTCGAGCCCAGGCAACTGCAGCCCGGCATATGGCCCTATGGTGACGAGTCATTCAGCCAGTCACCAGGAGTTGTGCCATGTCCGATTTCATCACCGTCCTGCGCGAAACCTGCCCGACGCCGGTCGTGGACGCCACCAAGTGGAAGCGCGTCGGCGGCGATCCGCACACCGTCAACCTCAACGCTTACCTGTCGGCCGACGGCAGCAAGATCATGGGCACCTGGATCTGCACCCCGGGCAAGTTCGAGGTCAACTATGACAAGTGGGAGTTCTGCCACTTCCTCGATGGCTACTGCATCATCACCCCGGAAGGCGAAGAGCCTAAGCACCTGAAAGCGGGTGATGTGTTCGTGATCGAGCCGGGGATGAAAGGTACCTGGGAAGTGGTCGAGACGGTGCGCAAGTATTTCGTCTTTGCCTGATCCCACTGCTCACATAGCTTTTTGTAGGAGCGGGTTTACCCGCGAATGCGGCGGTGAGGCCACTGCAGCATTCGCGGGTAAACCCGCTCCTACAACGACCGCGTAATACCTGTAGGCGTGGACGAAAAAAATCGCGGTTCAAGCGCCCTGCCCTCTGGTGCGCAGTTACAGAGGGAAGGCCGCCTGGCCCGCGATGAAGCCCACCTCTTGCATCAGTCTTTCTTGCGATAACCCTCGACGATGGCCGAGAAGTCCTTGCCGCCCTCGCCGCGCAGGCTCATGGCCTGGTACAGCTGCTGGGCCACGGCACCGAGGATCACCGGTTGGTGGGCCTGGCGTGCCGCTTCGGTCGCCAGCCCCAGGTCCTTCAACATCAGCTCGGCGCCAAAGCCACCGGTGTAGCCGCGTGATGCCGGCGCGGTCTCGATAATGCCCGGCCACGGGTTGTAGGTGTCCGAGCTCCAGCAACGCCCGGTCGAGCTGTTGATGATGCCGGCCAGCACCTTGGTATCGATGCCCAGCGCGTTACCCAGGGCCATGGCCTCGGACACGCCGATCATCGAGATACCCAGCAGCAGGTTGTTGCAGATCTTGGCGATCTGACCGGTACCGACCTCACCGCAGTGCACGATGTTGCGACCCATCTGCTCCAGGACCGGCTTGAGGCTGGCGAACAGCTCGGCGCTGGCCCCGACCATGAACGTCAGGGTGCCGGCCGCCGCGCCACCCGTGCCACCGGACACCGGCGCGTCGCCCATGTCCACGCCCTTGGCCGCTGCGGCCTTGGACACATCACGCGCGGTCTGCGGGTCGATGGTGCTGCAGTCCACAGTGGGGGTGCCGGGGCGAATGCCGGCCAGCACACCGTCTTCGTTCAGGTACACGCTGCGCACATGGGCTGCAGCCGGCAGCATGGTGATCACCAGTTCGCTGTTGGCTGCCGCGTCCTTGGGCGACAGGCTGATCTGCCCACCCAGTTCGGCCAGTTCGGCGAGCACTGCCTTGTTCAGGTCGAACAGGTTCAACGGGTGCCCGGCCTTGATCAGGTTGCGGGCCATGGGCGCGCCCATGTTGCCCAGGCCGATGAATGCAATACGCATGAGGTGCTCCTTAGCGCAGGCTGATGGTGGTGTTCACACCGTCGTTGACGCTGTCGTCATCGAACCAGCGGGCAGTAACGGTCTTGGTCTGAGTGTAGAACTGCACCACTTGCTTGCCGTACGGGCCGAGGTCGCCGAGCTTGGAGCCACGGGAGCCTGTGAAGCTGAAGAACGGTACCGGTACCGGGATCGGGATGTTGATACCGACCTGGCCGATGTCGATTTCGCTCTGGAACTTGCGCGCTGCCGCGCCGCTTTGGGTGAACAGGCCGGTGCCGTTGCCGAACGGGTTGGCGTTGACCAAGGCGATCGCCTCGTCGAGGGTATCGACCTCCAGGGTCACCAGCACCGGGCCGAAAATTTCCTGGGTGTACACCTGCATGTCGGTCGTCACCCCGGAGAACAGGGTCGGGCCGACGAAATTGCCTTGCTCGTAGCCCGGCACTTTGACGTCACGGCCGTCGAGTTCCAGCTTGGCGCCTTCCTTGATGCCGCTTTCGATCAGGCCCAGCACACGTTCCTTGGCGCGCTTGGAAACCACCGGGCCCACGTCGGTGCCTGGCTCGCAGCCGGCATTGACCTTGAGCTTGCTGGCGGCGTCCTTGATATCCGGCAGCCATTCGCGGGCCTTGCCCACCAGTACCGCCACCGAAGTGGCCATGCAGCGTTGGCCCGCCGCACCGAAGGCGGCACCGACCAGGGCGTTGATGGTTTGCGTGCGGTTGGCATCGGGCAGCACCACTGCGTGGTTCTTGGCGCCCATCATCGACTGCACGCGCTTGCCGTGCTGGCTGCCCAGGTTGTACACGTGGGTGCCCACCTCGGTAGAACCCACGAAGGAAATCGCCTTGATGTCCTGGTGGGTGCAAATGGCATCCACCACCTGCTTGCCACCGTGCACCACGTTCAGCACACCGGCCGGTACACCGGCTTCCAGCGCCAGCTCGACCAGCAGCAGGGTCGACAGCGGGTCTTGCTCGGACGGTTTGAGCACGAAGGTGTTGCCGCAGACAATGGCCATGGGGAACATCCACAGCGGGATCATTGCCGGGAAGTTGAACGGGGTGATGCCGGCGCAGACGCCGATTGGCTGGCGCAGGGTGTAGGTATCGACACCGCCAGCGACGTTCTCGGCAAACTCGCCCATCTGCAGGGTACCGATGGACGCGGCATGCTCCACCACTTCCAGGCCGCGGAAGATATCGCCCTCGGCGTCAGCAAGGGTTTTGCCCTGCTCGGCGCTGAGCACCTGGGCAATGCGTTTGGTGTGTTCGCGGATCAGCGCCTGCAGCTTGAGCATGATGCGCATGCGCGCGCCGATCGGGGTGTTGCGCCAGGTCTGGAAGGCGCGATGGGCAGCGGCCACGGCAGCGTCGACTTCTTCGACGGTAGCAAACGGTACGCGCGCCAGCACCTCTTGGGTGGCCGGGTTGACGATGTCGCGCCATTCGCTGGTTTTCGACTCGACCCACTGGCCGTCGATCAGCAGCTTGACCTGCTCGACTTTGGTGCTGCTGGGGGATTGCGGTGCGTTCATCTGCGTTCTCCTTGGAATTATTGTCGGGACGAGATCGCCAGCGCCGGGCAAACGCGAGGTGGCGTCCTGAGGCTTGTTTCGAGTATAGATGTGCAAACATCCAACAAGAACGCACAAAAAAACCGGATCATCATGCAAAAAGACCTCACATCCCTGAGCGCGCTCAACTGGGACGATTTGAAGTTTTTCCTTGAAGTGGCCCGCACCCGCAAGGCCAGCAGCGCCGCCAAACGGCTGAGCGTGGACTACACCACGGTGTCTCGGCGCATCAGTTCGCTGGAAGGCGCGCTGGGTACCCTGCTGTTCGAAAAATCGCGGACCAATGGCTTTGTCCTCACCGCTGAGGGCCAGCGCCTGCTGGGCTATGCCGAGTCGATCGAAAGCACGCTGCACATGGCGTGCGAGCAGGTGTCCGGGTCGGGCGTGGCCTTGTCGGGGCATGTGCGCATGGGCTGCACCGAAGGTTTTGGCAGTTTCTTCATCACCCCGCAGCTCAGCCACTTCGTCGATGCCTACCCGGCAATCTCGGTGGATATCCTGCCGCTGCCGCACTTCATCAGCCTGTCCAAGCGCGAAGCCGACATCGTTATTGCCCTGGAACGGCCGGAGCATGGACCTTATGTGTGCTGCAAGCTGTGCGACTACCGCTTGCGGCTGTACGCGACCCAGGATTACCTGGACAACCACGCGCCGATTCGCCAGGTGGCGGATTTGGCCAGGCACCCGTTCATCAGCTATGTGGATGATTTGGCGTTCAGCTCGGAGCTGCTGTACCTGGCCAACCTGATCCCCAACGCCAACGCGCATTTGCGCAGTACCAGCGTGATTGCCCAGTACACGGCGGCGTTACAGGGGCGTGGGTTGGCGATTCTGCCGTGCTTCCTGGCGGCGCAGGACCCGCGGTTGGTGACGGTGTTGCCGGAGGAAATCGAGGTGACGCGGCAGTTCTGGATGTATTGCCGGGAGGATTTGAGGAAGTTGAAGCGGATTACCCTGTTGTGGGATTACATACGTGGGGTGACCGAGGCGAATGCGCCGTTGTTGATGGGGGAAACGCGGGAGATGCGGTTTGCTCAGGAATGAAGGGGTTGCTGCGCAGCCCATCGCCGGCAAGCCAGCTCCCACAATTTCCAGGTATGCACAGTACGCGTAGGAGCGGGTTCACCCGCGAACACCGGCGAAGCCGGTGCCATGTACCGACTCGCCTGCTTCGCGGGTGAACCCGCTCCTACATCGACCGCGCTAGCCCAGGGGTAATACAAATCCTGTGGGAGCGGGTTTACCCGCGAACACCGGCGCAGCCGGTGCCAGGCCTGTGGGGCAATGGTCAGTAGGACGCGACCACGATGGATACCCTGCGGTTTTCGGTACGCCCGGCGCTGGTGCGGTTATCCGCCACCGGCTGGCTGCTGCCCAGGCCACGGTTCTGGATGTTCTGCGCCGGCATGCCAACCCCGACCAGCGCCTTGGTCACGCTCTGCGCGCGGCGCTCGGACAGCTGCTGGTTATAGGCTGCCTTGCCGGATGAGTCAGCATGCCCGTCCACTCGCACGCCTTGGATACCAACGCCAAGCAGCGCCTTGCCGATGCGCTCGACAATCGCCTGGCTTTGCCCGTTGAGGCTGTCCAGGTCGCTGCCGAACAGCACCTTGCCAGACAGGTCGTATGCCCAGCCTTCATCGGTCGGGGTGAAGCCTTCGCGCTTGAGCACGGCAATCTGTTCGGGGGTAAGGCCCTTGGGCGTTGTACTCTGGCAGCCGGTCAGCGCCAGCACGGCGAGCAACAAGGCCCACAGGGGGAAACGTATAGCCTGTATCACGGGTTCAACTCCTGTTCTTGATATCGGTGGCGGACCGTTCCGTCTGCGCCACTTGCCAATGGCCACGGCGTTTGCGCTTGGCCTGGTACATCGCAGCATCGGCGGCATTGAGAAGACTGGCGGGGTCAGCGCCGTCATCCGGGTAATAGGCAATACCGACACTCAGTGAAGTGGCGATACTGCGGCCGCTGTCCACCTGCACCGGCAGCTTCATGCTGGCCACGATCTTTTCGGCAATGTGCTCGGCGTCGCGGCGCGTATGCAAAGGCGTCAGCAACACGGCGAACTCGTCGCCGCCCAGGCGCGCCACCAGGTCGTGCTCGCGCAGCTGGGCGCGCACGCGGTCGGCCACGCTGATCAGCACCTCGTCCCCCACGGCATGGCCAAGGGTGTCGTTGATTTGCTTGAAGTGGTCGCTGTCGAGGAACAGCAGCGCCAGGTGCTCCTGCTGGCGCGCCGCATTGCGCAGGCTGCGGCTCAGGCGCCCTTCGAAGAAGGCACGGTTGGGCAGGCCGGTGAGGCTGTCATGACTGGCCTGGTGGGCCAGGGTCTGGTTTTCGTTCTGCAGGTGGCTCTGCCACACCTCCAGTTCGTCCAGCAGCGCGTTGAAGTCGTTGCCCAGCTCGTTGAGCTCGGCAATCGCCGCTTCCGGCACGCGTCGGTCGAAACTGCGCTCGCGGCGTGCAGCGTGCGCGACACTGGCCAGGCCGCGCAGCGGGCGGGTGATGTCACTGAGCATGCGCCGCGACAGGTACTGGGCGGCCAAGGCACTGAGGATCGTGCAGAACAGGATGCCGGCCACGCCGCTCAGCAGGAACAGCAACAAGCTACGCCCCTGGCCGACCAGCTCGATGTGCCCGACCTGTTGCTGCTGGTGCATGATCGGCAGGTTGACCGGCTCATCCAGCAAGGCGGTGGCGACCTGCACTTCCAGCTGGGCGAGCATGCCGGTATCGCCGCGCTGCCAGTGCGCCAGCTGCTCGCCTTCGTTGTTGAACACCTTGGCCTCGGCCACTTCCTCACGGCTGGCGATCAGCGCCAGCGACTCATTGGCCGCAGCGCTGTCATCGAACACCACCGCAGCTTCGACGGTGTAGTTGATCGAGCGGGCAATCAGCTGCAGGTTGTGGTTGGCGTACACACGCAAGGCCAGCACACCGAGCAGGGTCAGGGAGATACCGGCCAGGCCCACGGCGAGCAAAGCGACACTGAGGTGGCCACGGCCGAGGACTGAGCGCAGGGTCGGGCGCACGCTGCGTTTACGGGTCGGCTTCATGGCTGCACCGCCCGGCGCCGCGACAGTTGCAGCACGCTGGGGTGAATGCGCACGCCGGAGCGCGCCACTGAATCGAGGTTGACCTCGAAGGCCACCTGCTGGTCGCTGACCCGCAGGCAGAACAGGCTGCCGACCGTGCACGGGTCGTTCGCCTCGCTGATGCTCAGCACTGGGTGGCCGCTGACGCGTTCGAACAGTTTGTCGCGCTGGCCTTGGTCGAGCTTGCCGATATAGATGGCGTCGCAGGCCTGGGCGACCTGGCTATCGTCTGCCAGCAGGCGCTTGACCTGCAACGGGCGGCCGGATTCCTGCACATGGCCCTTGATCAGGTCGTCGGCGTATTCGGTGGGGCCGACCAGGCACAGGCGCAACGGTAAAGGTTCGACGGGCCAGCGGGCGTAGCTGAAGATGCCCAGAACCACCTGGGTGACGGCCTTGGCGCGTTGCTGCGCCTGGGCGGCGGTTGTGGCGGTTTCTGCCCGGGCGGGGCCTGCAGAAAGGAACAGGACGGCCAGCAATAGCGAAAGCGCACAGCTTGTCACTCGCCTTGCGGCCACGTGCATGTGGGGGTCTCTCAGGTCCTTTGCGGTATCGGCGCAACGATAGCACATGGCCGCACCCGTGTAGGAGAGACACTGGTCTCTGAGGTGTACGCAATCCCTGTAGGAGCGGCCTTGTGTCGCGAAAGGGCTGCACAGCAGCCCCTCGATATCTGCTGCCCTGCTGACATCCGGGGGCCGCTATGCGGCCCGATCGCGACACAAGGCCGCTCCTACAGGGGACCGCGTCCGCTATCAGACCTGCTCCAGCATCAACCCGGAAATTCGCCGAACCTTGCGCGCCACGGCCTCTTCGAAAATGCCCTGGCGTGGCTCAACCAGGCTGAAGCAGTGCTTGGCGCGGGTGATGCCGGTGTATACCAGTTCCTTGGTCAGCACCGGGTTAAGCGCATCCGGTAGCACCAGTGCGGTGTGGCCGAATTCCGAGCCCTGGGACTTGTGCACAGTCATGGCAAACACCGTCTCCACTTCGTTGAGCCGACTGGGCAGAACGAAACGCACCCCGCCGCTGCCGTCGTTACGCGGGAAGGCCACGCGCAGCAGCGGCTCGCCACGCTCGTCGGGCAGGCGCAGGGCAATGCCGATGTCGCCGTTCATCAGGCCCAGGCCGTAGTCGTTGCGGGTTACCAGCACCGGGCGACCTTCGTACCACGGCTGCTGGCTGTCGATCAGCCCAGCATTGTGCAGCACCCGCGCCACCCGCTCGTTGAGGCCTTCGACACCCCAGGCGCCGCGGCGTACCGCGCAGAGCAACTGGAAGTCTTCAAAGCTGAGCAACACCTTGCCCGCCCATTGCTCCCAAGCGGGGTCGTCAAAAGCGGTATCGAGCGACGGGCGGTAGCGGCCAAGGGTGCGCAGGTAGCTACGGTAACCTTGCGGGCCTTCACTGCCGCGGTTGAGGCCGTCGAGCAGCAGGCGGTCGAAGGCGCGGTCCTGCTCGTGCTTGAGGGCCAGGCTGTGCACGTCAGCTGGCGGGGCAGCCAGCAGGTTGCGCGCCGCGTGGGAGTCCTGGCGGTTGACCCATCGGGCCAGTTGGCCAATGCCGCTGCCTTCGCCAAAACGCCGTGAAAACCGCAGCATCACCACTTGCTGGGCCAGCGGATGGCGCTGTTCATCCCCCGTCTTGAGGCCGCTGCCGGCCATGGACTCGCCACTGATCTGTTCAAGCCACGCGCCAGTCGCCGGTGAGTAATAACCTTCCTCGGCGTCCCGACACAGGTCGCCCAGCACCGCACCCGCCTCGACCGAGGCCAGTTGGTCCTTGTCACCCAGCAGGACAAGACGTGCCCGTGGCGGCAGGGCATCGAGCAGGTTGGCCATCATTTCCAGGTCGATCATCGACGCTTCATCGACCACCAGTACATCCAACGGCAGCGGGTTGCCGGCGTGGTGGCGGAAGTGCCGCGAGCCCGGGCGGCTACCGAGCAGGCGGTGCACGGTGCTGACTTCGGTCGGGATCTGCCCGCGCACGTCGGCGCTGACTTGCAGGCGTTCGACCTGCTGGCCAATCGATTCGGTCAGGCGCGCAGCGGCCTTGCCGGTCGGGGCCGCCAGGCGGATGCGCAGCGGCCTGCCCTGCTCCACTGCCGGTGCTTGCAGCAACGCCAGCAGGCGCACCACGGTGGTGGTCTTACCGGTGCCGGGGCCGCCGGTGATGATGCTGAAGCCAGCCCGTGTGGCCAGCGCACAGGCAAGCTTCTGCCAGTCTACCTGCCCGGCGGGTGCCCCCCCCTCGAACAGTTGGGCCAGGCGTTCTGGCAGGTCCGCTGGCGGCGCTTCGGCCTGCGTCAAGCGCTGGCGCAGGGTATGGTCGATGCGCCGCTCGTAACTCCAGTAACGGCGCAGGTACAGGCGCTCGCCACTGAGTACCAGCGGCCGCGCTTGCTGGCCCGGGGTATCGCCAGCGGCCACCAGTGGGCTGGCAGCGATACGCTGGCGCCAGGCATTCAAATCGAGGTTGGCCAGCAGCTGCGATGGCAGCAGCAGCGGGCCGGTCAAGGCATCACCTTCCGGCGGCAACGACAGGGCAAAGTCGGGCTCGGCCAGGGTTTGCTGCAGGTCGAGGCAGACGTGACCATGGCCCAGTTGGTGGCTGGCCAATGCCGCCGCCAGCAACAGTAGAGGGTCGCTGCCGGGCGCACGCTCTTCGAGGAACGACACGAATGCACGGTCCAGCGCACGCAGCCAGCCGCGCTCTACCCAGCGATCGAGCAACTGCAGCAGGTCACCGCTGTCATGCTGTGGCGCCAGCGCCAGCAGGTGCTCGGCGTGCAACGGGGTGGGCAACAGGTCGACAAGGCTGCGGCTCATGGCTCGGCTCCGGCAAACAGGTCCTGCTGTACCGGCGGGTGCTCGCCACGGAACAGCGCATCGAGGCTTTCGATCAGCTCGCGCGGTGGCTTGACGTGGTACACGCCATGGCCACTGCTGCTGGCGCCGCGCAGGAAGATGAACAGGGCACCGCCAACATGACGGTCGTAATCGTAATCCGGCAGGCGCGCGCGCAGCTGGCGATGCAGTGCAAGCAGGTACAGCACGTACTGCAGGTCGTAACGGTGTTCAAGAATGGCCTTTTCCATGGCCAAGGCGTCGTAGGCCTGGATGTCCGGGCCCAGCCAGTTGGACTTGTAGTCGGTCACGTAGTAACGCCCGTCCAGCTCGAACGCCAGGTCGATGAAGCCCTTGAACATGCCGTTGAGCACGGTGGGCTGCGCCGCCGGGCGCGCCAGCCCCTTATGGGTATGGCGTGCCACCAGGCGGTCGAGTTGCTCGGCGTCGACCCGGTGGCTGGCGAACCAGAATTCCATTTCGATCTGGTAATGACGCAGTTGCCCCAGTGTCACGCGCAGTTCGCTGCCCGGCAGTGGCAGCGCCTCACCCAGCAAGCGCTGCATCCATTGGCTGAGGGTGGGAATCCAGCCGGTCCAGTCGCGACGGTTGCAACGCTGGCCAACGGTTCGTTCGATCAGTTGCGGATTACCGCTGACCTGGCTGAAACCTTCGCGGCCTGCCCATTCCAGCAAACCATGCAGGAAGGTGCCGGGGTTCGGCCCACGCGGGAAGCGGTGGATATCACCGCTGTCGGCCGGGACTTCGCGCAGCAGCTGCGCATCGACCACCTCGTCATCCAGCAGTTGCTGGGCCTGAGAGCTGTCGGCCCCGAGGGTCTGGTCACCCACGCGCAGGGCACTGTAAGACGCAATCCACCAGTGTTCGGCGGCAGCCCGGCGTGGCTTGCGTGCCGGCAGCAGCTCGCGTTCAGCGTGCGGCATGCGATACACCTGCTCATCCGCCTGCGGCAGGCCCGGGCAGGTGATGTGCGGGCACGTTGCCGCCAAGGCCTGCAACCAGTCGTTCAACTGCGTCGAAGCGGCCAGGGGAAGGCCACCACCCAGCAGGTAGCCGAAGGCCGAGCGGTGCAGCTGCGAGCTCTTCTGGTTGCCACGCTTGAGGTCGGCGACACCCAGCCAGCAGGCATGCTGGGCGCGGGTCAGGGCCACGTAGAGCAGGCGCAGGTCTTCAGCCAGGCGCTCGTCGTCGGCGCGCTCGATCTGTTCCGGGTTGGGCGTCAGGGTAAGGTGCGCATTGCCCTCGCTATCGTGCCAGGCCAACGGCAGGCGGCTGCCGTCGACAGGCTTGCTGGTGCAGATGAATGGCAGGTAGACCAAGGGATATTCCAGGCCCTTGGATTTGTGGATGGTTACCACCTTGACCAGCTGTTCATCGCTTTCCAGCCGTAGAATCTGTTCTTCACCTGCCTGGCCGGAACTGGCCAGGTGCTCGGCCAGGTGCCGAATCAGCGCCTGTTCGCCGTCCAGTTCGCCGGCGGCCTGCTGCAGGAGTTCGGCGAGGTGCAGCAGGTTGGTCAGCACCCGTTCGCCATCGGTGCGGCGAATCAGTGTGCGCGGTAGCTGAAAGTCATGCAGCAGGTGGCGCAGCATGGGCAGCACACCCTGGCGCTGCCAGGTGTCGCGGTAGTGGCGAAAACGCATGACCCAGCCTTCCCACACCCGTTCGTCCTGGTTCAGCCGGTCCAGCGCAGCCAGCGACAGGCCAAGGGTAAGGCTGGCCAAGGCGGCCTTGAGCAGGCGCTCCGAGTCGGGCTCGGCGCAGGCCTTGAGCCAGGCCAGCAGGTCGTGGGCTTCTTGCGCGGCGAACACCGAGTCCTTGTCGGACAGGTACACACTGCGCACATCACGCGCGGCCAACTCGGCGCGGACCATTTGCGCTTCATGGCCATCACGCACAAGGATGGCGATGTCCGAAGGCAGGCACGGGCGCAGTTCGCCGTCGGCATTCCGGAAGCCAGCCGTGCCTTGCTGGCCGCCATTGAGCAAGGCGACGATATGGCTGGCGCAACTGGCTGCCAGCTGTTGGCGGTAGACCGTGCTGGAGACCGGCTCTTCGCTTTCCAGCTGCCAGCATTGCAGGGCTGCGCTGGTTTCACCGTCAATCATCAACTGCTCGCTACGGCCTTTGGCGCGCACTTCGATGAACGGCAGCGGGTTGTCATGGGCCTCGCGAAACAGGAATGCTCCGCGCCCCGTTTCCCGCGCCTCGGCCTGCAGGAACACCTGGTTGACCGCCGCGACCATGGCTTTGCTGGAGCGGTAGTTGGTGTCCAGGCTGTGCAGCCGACCACGGGTGGCACGCCGTGCGGCGAGGTAGGTGTAGATGTCGGCGCCACGGAAGGCGTAGATCGCCTGCTTGGGGTCGCCGATCATGAACAGGCCGGTTTCCGGGCGGTTTTCGCTAATCTGGTAGATGCGTTCGAAAATGCCGTACTGCACCGGGTCGGTGTCCTGGAATTCGTCGATCAGCGCCACCGGGAACTGCTCGCGGATCAGCCCGGCCAGGCGCTCGCCGGCCTCGCTGGCCAAAGCGTGCTGCAGGCGCACGAGCATGTCGTCAAAGCCCATTTCCGCACGTCGGCGTTTCTCCACTTCGAAGCGTGCCGACACCCAGTTGGCTGCGTGCTCAAGCAAGGGCGCATCCGGGCTGTCCAACGCTTGCAGTTGTTGCTGCAAGGTCTGCATGGCATTCAGGGCCGGGTGCTCGGGTGGCTCGCCCTTCCAGGCCTCGGCCATGCCGCCAGGTGTCAGCCGGGTGAAGCCGGTTCCCAGGTCCAGCTCCACCTGTTGTTCATCACCCGCCCAGGCGCAAAGCTTGTCGAACCAGGGTTCAAAATACCGCGCCTGCATCTTGCGGCCGTCGGCCTGCTTGGCCGCCAGCGCATCGCGACAGATCTGTCGCAACTCTTCAGCCCACTGCGCCCATGGCGCCTTGAGCCGGGCCAGCTGTTCGCCACGTTGCTGCAACGATGCCTGGATCAGTGCCGCCGGTTCTGGCCCGTCCTGCTGGGCACGCACGCGTCCGAACAGCGGGCGAATACGCGGTAGCAAGGCGTCGGGGCTGGCCCAGTGGCCGCGCACCCAGGCCAGCGCGTCACCCTGCATGCTGTAGCAGAAGCGCCGCCAGTAATCGCGCATGACCTGGCCCAGCAACTCGCTATGGTCGGTTTCCAGGGTCTGGGTAAACAGGCTGCCGCTGTCGAAAGCGTGCTCGCGCAGCATGCGCTGGCACCAGCCGTGAATGGTCGAAACCGCCGCTTCGTCCATCCACTGCACGGCAATTTCCAGGCGCCCGGCACAACGCGGCCAGGCCTCTTCAGGGTAATCGTCACGCAATTGGTGCAGCAGCGGGTCGGCGCCTTCCAGTTCGCCACGGAAAAACCGTGCGGCTTCCGCCAGGCGGGCGCGGATACGTTCGCGCAGCTCCTTGGTGGCGGCGTCGGTGAAGGTCACCACGAGAATCTGCGGTGGCAGCAACTCGCGCTCGAAACCCTGCTCGCCACCGTGACCGAGGATCAGGCGCAGGTACAGCGCCGAAATGGTGAAAGTCTTGCCGGTGCCGGCACTGGCCTCGATCAACTGGCTGCCATGCAGGGGGAAACTCAGTGCCAGGGGACGGACCTGGGTCATGCGCCTTTCTCCGGGTTGCCCAGGGTTTGCCAGGGGGCGGTGAACAATGGGCGATACAAGGTTTCGCACCAGCCTTCAAAGGTTTCGTCAGCGCTTAGCGCGGCGAAATCGCGGAACTGCCGGGCCAGGGCAATGCTTTCGCTGCGCTCGCCGAAGCGGGTGCGTTCATCGCCCTCATAGGCACGGGCGGCGGCGGCCAGGGCCTTGTCGGCATCGTCCTGGGCCAGCCAGGCAAATGCGGTCTTGGCAGCGACCGACAGTGGCGCGTTCATTGCGGCCTGACGGGCCACCAGCAGGTCTCCCAGCAGCTGCGCAGCCGTTTCTTGCGGCAGCGGCGCAAGCAATAGGGTCAGGTCGCTGGCTACCAGCGCACTGTTGTAGGGGTAACCCGCCGCGCAGGCCGCCAGGTGCGTGACCCAAGGCGCGATCAACCGGTGCCATTTGAGGTTGTTGCGCCCGGCACTAATGGTGTTGGGTACCGTGGTGATGCTGAGCAGGCTCTGGTCATCGGCCTGGAATACCCGGCCCAGCCAGCCTTCCAGACGGTGCCGGCCGTGTACGAAATGAATCGGCAAGGCGCCCTCGACCAGCTGTGGCCAGCGCTGCAACAGTTGCTGATGGCGCTGTAGCAGGTCGGGGAGCGGTTCGATCAACTCGCTTTGCAGCAGCTCGCCGAACCCGGCCAGTGGCAGCAAGCCGCAGGCTTGCAGGCGCCGGGCCTGGGCCCGCAGCGCCAGTTCGGCTTTGTCTGGCTCGGCCAGGGCGGCGCCAAGCAGGCTTTCGCTGGCGCCGTAGCGTTGCAGGGTGTCGAGGACGAAGGGTTCTTCGTCCGGGGTCGGCGCTTCCAGTGCTTCGAAGTACACCTTCAGGCGCTGGCTGAAGAAGTGCCGCACCGGGTGGCGCAGGAAGTCATTCAGCTGCGTCAGGCTCAGGGCTTCATCGTCGTCATAAGGTGGCAGGCCGGGGTCTTTCTGCTCCTCGTCCGCGCCTTGCTGGTGCAACAGCTGCCATTCGTGGGCATAGCTGAACAGCGGGCTGCCCTTCTGAAAGTAGCGTGGGCTGAACGGTTGCAGCGGATGCTCCTGGGTCAGGGCGTGCAACAGTTGCTCGCCCGGTTGCTCTGGCTGGCCCTGCACCGCGCCATCCAACTGCCAGCCTGCGGCGATGTGATCGCGCAACTGGCCAATCAACACCGAGGCCGGGCGTTCGCTGTTATCGCGAATACTGCGCCCGACCCAACTGACATACAGCTGGTCACGTGCCGACAGCAGCGCTTCGAGCAACAGGTAGCGGTCGTCTTCGCGACGTGAGCGGTCCCCGGGGCGGTAGTCGCTGGCCATCAGGTCGAAGTCCAGCGGCTGCTGCGCACGCGGGTAGTCGCCATCGTTCATGCCCAGCAGGCAGACCACCCGGAACGGGATGGCGCGCATGGGCATGAGGGTGCAGAAATTAACCGAGCCAGCGAGGAAGCGTTGCGACAGCTTGCCCTGGTCCAGGCCTGACAGCCAGGCTTCGCGTACCACGGTCAGCGGCAACGGATCTTGCAGGCCCACGGCCTCGCACACCTCAAGCCAGCTGTCGCGCAGGTCCTGCAACTGCATCACCAGGAACTCGTCATGCTCGCCCTCGGCGAGGAAGAACACTTGCAACAGGGCATGCAGGCGCTCGCCCCACTGGCCGACGGTGGCAGGCTCGGACAAGGCCTGGCAGGCGACGTCGAGCGCATCGAGCAGGGCGACCAGTGGGCCGATCAGGGCGGCATCGAGACCCCCGATTTCATCGTAGGGTTCGATGCCATCACAAGCCTCACCAACACCCACTGCATAGCCGAGCAGCATGCGCCGCAGGCCGAAGCGCCAACTGTTCTGCTCGAGCCCGGCAGGCAAGCCCAGGCTGGCCCGCTGCTCGGCGTTGAGGCCCCAGCGAATGCCTGCGCCCTCGATCCAGCGGTGCAGGGTGGGCAAGTCGTTTTCACGAATGCCGAAGCGGGCGCGCACTGCCGGTACGTCCAGCAGGTCGAGCACTTCACTGACCGCGAAACGGCTGTCTGGCAGTTTGAGCAGGTGTTCGAGGGCGATCAGCAAAGGCTCGCGGCCACGCTGGCCCTGATCGGTCAGGGTGAACGGGATGTAGCGCGGGTCGTTGCGTTGCAATTGGCCAAACACAGCCCGGATATGTGGCGCGTAGGTGTCGATGGCCGGCAGCATGACGATCACGTCACGCGGGCGCAAAGTGGGGTCGGCGCTGAAGCGGGCCAACAGCTGGTCGTGGAGGATTTCCACTTCGCGTTGCGGGCTGTGGGCTACGTGGAATCGGATCGAACGGTCCTTTGCCGTGTCGACTGGCGACCAAAGCTCGCGGGTTTCGGCGAGCGGTCGCAG
The DNA here is from genome assembly GCF_044749445.1 of Pseudomonas sp. NPDC089408. NCBI lineage: Bacteria > Pseudomonadati > Pseudomonadota > Gammaproteobacteria > Pseudomonadales > Pseudomonadaceae > Pseudomonas > Pseudomonas sp. NPDC089408. The sequence goes on along the minus strand of NZ_JBIVHY010000003.1, from coordinate 1,454 downwards.
CTCCAGGATATCGTCCTGCAGTTGGTTGAGTAGCGTGGTGGGGGAGCCGTCACTGAACAGGTCGATGCGGCCATCGCTGAACACGCCTTGATAGCTGCCCGGGTCGTCATAGCTGTCGAGCAGGTTGATGTAGTCGCGGCCTTGCTTGCCCCAGGCGGCCAGCAACGGGTGAGCATGCTGGTGCAGCGACTGGTCGTCCAGTTGCAGGGGCATGCCTTGCTTGCGTTGCTGGCGCTTGTACTGATGGCGCAGCAGGTCCTTGTCGGCAACGATGTCTGCCCAGTGGTGACGGCAGGGGTTGTGCACGCACAGCAGCACCTGGCTGAACCGCGCCAGGCCTGCCAGCGCTTCCAGGGCCTGGGCGGGTAGCGAGGAAATACCGAACACGATGACGCGCGGTGGCAGCCCGGGGGGGGCCTGTTCAAGGCTGTTTATCCGTTCGATGAAACGTTGATGCACACCGGCTCGGCTCTGGGCCATACCCTGTTCACCGACATCTTCCAGCAGGGCCCGCCATAGCTCCGCCTGCCAGCGGTTACCCGGCGGCAGCGCTTTACGCTCACCACGGGCAGTGTTGAGGATGTGCTCGCCGGCAGCCCAGTCCTTGAGCCAATCGGCGCGGTAGACCTGATATTGGTCGAACAGGTCGGCCAGGCGCTCGGAGAGCTGGTAGCGCTTGCGCAGGTCGCTGTCGTCAATGAGGAAGCGGCGCAGCGGCTCGAAATGCGGGCGCTCGATCAGGGCTGGCAGCAGGCGCATCAGGCGCCAGGTCAGTGGGGCCTTGTCGAGCAAGGACACCTCGGGAATTTCGTCGCGGCCCAGCACACTGCGGTACAGCTGCCACATGAAGCTGCCGGGCAGCTGCACGTCGATTGCAGCGGCGATGCCACAGCCGCCCAGGTCATCTTCCAGCGGGTCTTCGGCCAGAGCCAGTTTCAGCCATTGGGCGATACCGTTGCTTTGCACCAAAGCGATTTCGTTTTCCAGCGGCGCCAAGGGGTAGCGACGCATCCAGCTCACTACCAGGCTGCGCAGGTCGTCGAGGCGGTTGCCGTGAACGATCATGAAGCCGGGGTGGAGATGGGTGGTGGTGAGCATCGGGAGGTCTCTGGCAGGCGCGGGGGCTGAGGGGGAACGATATCACGCGGGCGTTAAAGGGCCGAATGGCGGCAGGCTCCTCACCTGTTTACTCGGTCCCTGTGGGAGCGGCTTTAGCCGCGAACACCGGCGAAGCCGGTGCCATGCACCGCGCTGCCTGCTTCGCGGGTGAACCCGCTCCCACAGGTAATCGGGCATGGCCGGGGATCTGCGTACGGCTTGAGATTTTTGCACCACAAAGACAAAACCCCTACCTGCATACGCAGATAGGGGTTTTGCGAAATGAATCTTGACGATGACCTACTCTCACATGGGGAAACCCCACACTACCATCGGCGATGCATCGTTTCACTGCT